>CASDQW010000006.1 GCA_949282965.1 uncultured Lentisphaeria bacterium | reverse complement strand
AAACGGCCACTGGCAATCATTGCTTCCAGATACGCAATTAATTTGCCGTTATCCGAGGTTGCCGCGGTCTTCTTTTTGTCATTCATCCAAAAAATTCTCCAGTAAAAATCATACCATAGCACCGGAGTTTTTTTTTACAATATCTGATTTTATGGGTATGAAGTCAGAAAAAAAATCTTCCCACCTTGCGTCCCATGGCGAAATAGAGCGCCCCGTTCTGAATGGCGCCTCCGGCAGTAATCGCGTCTTGAGAGCGAACCAGCAATTGGAGATGTCCCGTGTCCGGTGAGATTTCCGCAATGCCGCCACGCAATAGCAAAAACAATCTATCCCCGGTGGATAATAACGCTTTGCGGGGGGCGGTCCCCCATTCCGCGGGCCAGGACTGGCGGCGGAATTCTGCCAGGCGCTCCGGAGGGGCGATCAGCAATTCTCCTTCGGCAGTGACTGCGAAGAGGGTACCTTGATGGATTTCCACTGCTACGATGTTGCGGCTGCCGGTGATTTCCACCTGCTCCAGCACCCGACACTCCGGCCAGCTCAGCCGAAATAACGCCGCGTGGGAGACTTTTTCCCGTCCGCCGCCGGGCGCTTCTACGCTGGTCCCACCTACCAGTTCACCGCCCGCTGTGGCGCTCAAAGCGATGCAGCTGTGTCCGGGAAGCCACTCCGCTACAGTACGGTTCCGGCCGGTGACGCGGTCGTGAATCCCGAAGCCGCCACCGGTCAAACCATAGTTGGCAAATCCACTCATGATGACCGAACGTCCGTCCGGATGCAACAGAATGGCCCGGGGACGGGTAATCAAATCCGGCCACGCGCCGACGACATGCGGATTGAGTTCCGCTGGTGGCGTGGTCCGTTTTTCCGGTTCCAGGGCGGCAGCCATGATGCCGAACATCCGTTTTCCGCGGCTGCCCGGCTTCAGGGTAACTTTCAGCTCATGTTGCCCAGCCGGTAACTCGAACGGCCCCAGGTTTACCATGGGGGCCGGGCTGTCAACGGCGGCTTCCAGATCGATTTCGCGGCGTGTACCATGAAAATCCAGAACCGCTTTGCCGTAATTGGCGTTCCTGAACAGCTGCACATTCAAGTAACATTTACCCGTTTCCGGGTGATTCAGGATGAAACGAAATTCGGCATTTTCGTCTTCTCCCGAACCATAGAGCAGCGGTGGATTGTTCATGCGGTTCAAGCGTCCATTCCGCACGGTCGAAGCCGCCAGCAACCGATCCGGTCCACCATTGAAATGCAGAGATTTCCAAGTGAGCTGCAGCGGACGTGACGGATCCATTTCCCACATTCGGCCGCCGGCATATTCGCACGCGTAGAGCTGCCGCCGGTCGGAGGCGATGGCGCAGAGATTGCCGCCCATCGGCAACCCGCCATGGTCAATCAATCGACCGCCTCCGGGAACGTCGACTTCTACAAAACGCAGCGGATGGGATGTCGAGCCGTAAACCTTGCCGTCCGGTCCAGCGCCCAGGCTGGTGAGGTTCAAGCCGCCGGAGGTGAAATCAAAAGGAATGATGGTAAGAGTACCATCTTTTTCACGGATGATCATGCTGCGCGAATCGGCATCGGCATGGACGATGGTAGAGCCGTCTCCGAAATCGTAACGGCGACTGTTCGGGCTGAAAGACCGTGCAGCACGGTCGTGGCGAGCCGGAGGAATGGAGGTAACCGGTCCGATGAATGTTCCGTTCCGGTATTTACCTTTGAACGTTCCAATACTGGCATAGACAAAGCCGTCTCTGCCGGCAATGACGGAAACAGAACCGGTTTTCCGCTCTGATTCCGGTAATAGTTCCCGGCGTTCTCCGGTAGCCGGGTGAAAGGCTACCAGATTGGCGCGAGCCGTTCCGATGCCGCAGTAAATCCAGCCTTCCGCATCAGAAGCGAGAAAGAAAAGATATTTTTCCTGTTCGTCCATGCGACCGTAATTGCGGAAACGGCCGGTTTCCGGAGAATAGGAACTGAGGGTTGCACGGGGATATCCGCCCATCCAGACCGTACCGGCTTCATCCTGATAATAACACATGAAATGCACCGTTTGGTCCGGATCAGGACGACCGAGAAGGCGGGTTTTCCCCGTTTTCCAGTCGAATTCCAGGACTCGCCCCCCGGTCTGGTCATACAGATATTTCTCATCATGCGTCAGAATGGAGCCGAAAGAATCGCCTTGACGTACTTCCCGGGGATTGTCATATTGGCGGCTGGTTCGGTTATCGACGTCCACGAGCAGCAGGTAGCCGGTAGGGCCGCGATCCTGCATCCGGAGAATCGCCAGGCGGCGTCCTGCGGCACTGCGGAAGGCGGTAACGCTGCGGATTTCTGCGCTTCGTGCAGCGATTCCGAGGTCTTCAATTTCAGTGCCCTGCAGGATTGCCGGCATCAATATGGCCGCCGCAAGACGGGCGGAGCGCATGATGAAACATGTTGGCGCCATGATGAGAAAATCCTTCCGGTGTTAAAGTTTGTTGATGGAGTAGCGGCCGGTACCGCAATGCCAGTAGGTCGCCTGACCGAATTCTTCCAGCCGCAGCGAAGTCGCCCGTCCGTCTGCCATCATGAAGGCGCTGCTCCGGCCACTGTTATGACGGAGTTCCGTCAGGCCGGCATAGGTGCTGCCGTTGGTGGCGAAGGGGTTGAACAACCGGGGATATTCACCGGCGGAGGCGGAGAAATATCCATTGCCGGTCGGCCAGTTGTTGGAGGCGCCGTCTCCGGCCAGAATCAGGTTGGACAAACCACCACCAGTGCTGCCCGTCGCTTTGGTGGAGGGGCGCATGGAGCTGAGCTTATAGAAATAGCTGGTTTTGTTGATGGTTTTTCCGGTACCTCTCGAACGCAGATAGCTCCAGGGAGAGGTGTATCCGGA
>CASDQW010000005.1 GCA_949282965.1 uncultured Lentisphaeria bacterium | reverse complement strand
CGCATTCGTGGTTCAACAGATTTCGCAAACTGCTCGTTCGATATGAAAAGAGCAACTCGTCATATGAAGCTTTGCTACACCTTGCCGCAACGGTTATAATTTATCGAAAACTTGCTGTTATTTAGGGATAGGTTCTTAATCTTCATCATCCAGTTTTGAACCATCCAGTCCTGCACCATCCAGTCCTGCACCATCCAGCAATAAACTCTCATTTGAGGAAGTTGTCTGCCGAAAAGCAAAAGAAGGTATGACAGAATACCTTGCAACAATGAAGGGGTCTAGCGCACCCACATGTACATCGGTAGCCATCATAAAGAAAGTCTCTAAAACGAAGTGGATAGGGAAAGCAACTACAAGTAATGGAAAATCAGGAGAAATCAGTATCGACATTATGGTGTTTGATGAGGATGATCCTGATCCAGTTGTGTCGGCGTTACCTGTTAATGATTCGGATTTTTACAATCCTTTTGAATGATCTTGCTTTCTCTGATGACGATGAAGAGGAGTCAAAACAATATGAAAGATGGTTTCAGGCGTCTGCAGCATAAAAGAGGAACGGGCGGCATAAAGAACTCTCAAAAAATGAAATCTGCATTTTTTGACTGATTCTACGTAATGCCCCCCTTTTTTCAAGGGGGGCATTACAGACAATACAACTGGAAACCGGGTTGGGAAAATAGTTCTTTTAATTCCTCCCGGGTAAATGGCTCGGAAAGTTTATGGTCAAAAGCGATCAGCTCGTCCACGTCTTTCCGGGTATCCTCCATAGTGCGTTCTCTGGCAATGGTGATTTCATCTTTGACGATCAGTGTACACATTTTACTTCTCACTGGCTTGGATGGAGTCAAATCAGTGGCGATCATCGCAGATAGCGCGGCGCGAACCAGCGCAGCGGAGGTACGTAATACCGGCGCGGCGGAAGCGGAACTGGCCCTTATACGGGAAGCGGAACAACCGAACCCGTATAAACCGGCGCAACTACTTCCGGCGCTGCCGGAACCACATAATAACCCGGAGCATCCAGGTTGTTCAGCATTCCGAGACTATTGGCGACAATCGCCGTGTTGTCCGCGGCGTGCCTGACTCCGTCCCTGCCGTGCCCGTGACACTGCAACCGGTTGCTCAGCGTATCCGGCAGATACTCTCCATTCCCATGATTGAGATCGTCGGCGGCATCCATGGTATAACAGATCCGGTCCTCCGTAATCTCGACGTAGCGGATCTTGAGCAGATTCGGATGATTGCACTCTTTGTAATGCTTCAGGCCATCCAGTTCGCGCTCGGAATAATTCCCGCGATTGGCGATGATTTTCAAGGCGACACGGGTACCGATGGCATCTTCCGCCAGCCATACTTCTCCATAAGCGCCGCTGCCGCACTTCTGCAGCAAGGTACAGTTGCAGATCCGGTCACCACACTTGCAGGTCATGGCCCGACAACTCCAGATGCAGTTCCGGATCCTGTTCATTCATCCGGTGCAGAATTTCCCGCAACTTGGCAAAGCAGCGCTTCTTCGCCTGGTAGACCTGATTGGGGGAACAGTCCAGATAGGCGGTAACCTTTTCGATCGGACGTTTCTGCACGGCAAAAAGCAGATACGCCTGAAACGTCTCAGCCGTTTGAGCTCCTGCTCCGCCTCTTTCAACACCATTCGACGCCATTCATCCATAAACAGTTTTTCGGTTTCCGGTTCAACGGGTATCTCCTCAAATTCCGCCACGGACACTTCCCGTTTCCGCCGGTAAAAATCCGCCATCTAGTTCCGGACGATCCGCCCGGAATAGGTCCGGAAACGGGCTATGCCGGGATCGAATTTAAAACTTCTGCTCCGCCGGAAAAAATACGTCATTACCTGCTGACAGACATCGTCGGCATCGGGTTCGCTCAATCCCTTAGAATAAGGCAAGCGCCTTGACGATCGGACTGTAACGGCAGAAGAACTCATCCCTGCCGATTTCATCGCCTGAAGCGATTTTATCCAGTAACGTTTGGGAAGTTATTGGATATCGAATGGGTATCTGGCGTTTCTCCTGTTATATTTAACAATACATTAGATATTACTGATATGCAAGAAAAAAGAGAACCCCATTTCCGGGATTCTCCGTGACAGGAAAGTCACTCTTCTTCGGACTCGTTCTCGCGGGGAAGCGAGCCGAATTCACAGCCGCAGGAACAGCAGAGATAACCGTCGTCCCACAGGATCACCTGCGTGGAGTTGCAGTCGGGACAGTGTCTCATCGTCACACCCTCCACTGATAGGAACAGGAACCGCACCGGTAGCCGCGGATGACGTTCTCATCGATCAGCTTGCCGACGGTGTTGCCGGCCACGGCTCCGCTGGCAGCGCCGACCAGGATGCCGAGCGCTCCACCGGAAACCGTTCCCACGCCGGGACAAAGCAGCGTTCCGAGGGCGGCTCCGGTCTAACCTCCAGCGGTTGCGGCGACGTAGCTTCCGGCTCCGGCGCCGAGCAAGGTCGTTGTTCCGCGAACCGCAGCAACCGGATGGGCTTTCTTCCCACAAATTGGACACTCCATTTTTCCATTCCTTTCTTGTTGTAATTTACTTTCTCCAGAGTTCCGCCAGTTGGCCGTCCAGTCTGAAGAGCCGGGTAAGGAACGTTTACTGACGATAAGGAAATATAGGCCTTCTGAAGCAGTTTTGTTCCCTGCTCGTCCAGATCTTTCGTGCGGAACAAGACAAGAGAATGGGTATCGGCAGGCAGATGTGCCGCCACGAACTCCGGAACCGGTTCGCGTGGAACGCCCGCGCGCAGCTCCGGCAGCAGCAGAACCCCGAGGCAGAAGAGCAGTGTGATTCCCGCAAAGCGGGCGAAGAGTTGTCGTCTGGACCGTTTCATAAAACACTCCTGAATTCTGAGTTTCAATATCCGGGCGGAACTGCCGAGCCCGCAGCCCGGCAAGGCGACGCGCCCGCCGCTCTGACTGGCCAGAAGAAGTTCGGCGTATTGCGCCTCTCCCCGGCGGTCGAGCCGGAGCGCGGAGCGGACCTTCTCATCACAATCAAGTTCGGCAACCATCGCCCAGCGGCCGACGAGAAACCGGACAACCCCGTTGAGATAAAGAAGATTCGCCACCAGAGTCAGAAAAAACGCAACCGGATTGTCGTACCGGCGCAGATGTTCCAGCTCATGAATCAGGATCATCCGCAGTTCGGCATCCGGGATTGCGGCGTACTTCTCCAGCGGGCAAAGAACCGTTCCGCGCCGCGGCGTACCGAAGCATGCCGCCACCGGCAACACCCCGCCGCAGTCGCGCAGGACGACCGGGCGATGTTCCAGTCTCGCGAAACGTTTCGACTCGAGAAATACGTCGTGCACCCGGCCGCCGGTGATCGCGATACACCGGCGTACCCGGTTGCGCCACAGGAAAAAGCGCCGCAACTGCTTTGCCGACAGCAGCAGCGCCCCTGCCAGACAGAGAAGAATCAGCCAATTGAAAATCTGCCCGGAAAAGCCGAAACTCATCGCCGCCCGTCGCAATTGGAATCTCCGGCACGGAGCCTGCCCCCTCCCCTCCGGGTGCCGCGGACCGTGTTTCGGCAAGTTCTTCTTGCGGAAAAGCTGTTGCAGGCGCCGTCTCCTTCGTTCCCGACGCCGGCAACGGCAGCGGCAATGCCACCTCCCACACCGGCATTTCAACGGAACGGACCGGACGGGGCGTCGCAGCGTGAAGCACGGCAACGTGTTCGAGCGGCAATAGAATCAGCAGCAGTGCCGCCAGATACAGCCACTTCTCCCCCGCAAAAATGAGCCGTCTGCGGCAGCTCAGCTCAACCAGCCGCAGCAGCAGCACGACGGCCGCGCCGCGAAGAATTCAATTGGCGATGTACCAGAAGAAGATTTCGCTCATTGTTTCATTTCCTCGATCGTTCGGCCGAGTTCCTCGATTTCCTCCTGCGATAGTGCACCGTTGCGGATAAAAAACGACAGCATCGCTCCGGGCGCCCCGTCGAACATTGTATCCATGAAGCGGCGGACAGAAGATTTCAACACAGTGGTCCGTTCAACCAACGGCTCATACAGGTAGTTACGGCGGCATCCGCTCCGGCGGACAGCCTCCTTTTTGACCAATCGTCCGAGCAACGTCTTGACGGTCACGGCCTCCCACGGCATCACCCGCTGTACGTTGCGGACGATCTCCGGAAGCGTCTGCGGAGAATGCACCCACAATACCTTCATAATTTCAAGTTCACTCTCCGGAATCCGCATCTCTTCCATCGCTGAATACCTCCTTTCAAATTATAAGTTACACAAGTAATCTATAAAAACAAGCACCGCCATAACAAAATTATGATTTTTCTCGGCTTCAGGAAAATAAACGATATGGACGTGAGCCCCGGAGAATGATATTTCAGGCAATCAAAAGCTATGCGGCCGCTTGTCTGAGAAATTTGCAATCGCCTGGGTATCCCCGAAGCAGTCGCTTCGCGTTACCCGGATGTGGTGTACCACGCCCGGGGAAGTCCCCGATGACCACCCAAAGTGAATATTGCCGGCTTTGCCACCATACTGTCCGTTGCGCAGGCGGCGAAGACCAAGCGTTTCGTTTTCGCGGCAAGCGCCTTTGCCTCGTTCGCCCTATGCCCTCCCCCTGATGAAACATGAAAACCGGGTGATCCCGGAGCAAGCTGGACACCATGCCCGCAAGCGGATCATGAACAGCGCTTGTTCTATCGGATGCTGTTTTCCTTATCCGACGGGATTCTGCTGCTGGACCATTTTTTCGGCACTCCAGGTGTGCGGGGACACAAGCAGGGCAGCAGCTTCGGATAAAGCTGCCGCTTGCAAAAAAAAAAATGTTGCAGTATAGTACCTGCACTCAAAGGAAGAAGGGACGACGACCATTTGCCGGATAATGCCGCCGCTTCTGCATCAAAACCATAAATCGCACGGACAGCATGCATAAAGCTACGGAAAAAGCACTGACTCAACTCCAGAAGCGTATTTTGAACGGCGAATGGGGGGAAAATTGCTTTCTGCCCCCGGAGCGCCGTCTCTGTGAGGAGCTGGAGGTCGGACGCGGAGCGATTGCGGCGATTTTCCGGGACCTGGCCGGCCGGGGACTCATTTCCATAGAGCCGGGGCGCGGGGCGCGGGTGCTCCGCAGCAACGCCGGAAACGGCACTCTGCGGCAGATTCTGGTTGTGGAAAATTCCAATTGCTCCATTTCCAACTCCGCCGAGCATCTGCAGCTGCTGGACCATCTGACCCAGATTGCCGCATCTTACGGGATCGGCACATCTCTGGCATTCCGGAATACCGACGCGATCGACCGGACGATCCTTGAACGCTACGCCCGCAACGAAATTCAGGCGGTCATCGTGGTCGAACGGCCGCAACTGGTCAACATCGGGCTGCTGCTTCGTCACGGAATCCCGACTGTAATTGTCAACTTGGAGGCGGAAGGAAAATACCCCTGCGTCCGGGTGGATTTTCGGGAGATCGGCCGAATCGCCGGAAGGGAATTTGTGAAGGCAGGTTTGTTTCATGTCGGTGTGCTGAGCGGGGATGACGACAGCTTTTTCTGCCGGGAAATGGTGGCCGGACTGCGCGGCGTTTTGGCCGAGGAGGAGGCCGTGTTGAAAAAAAGCGATATCATATGCTGGCCCAGCTCGACGGATCAGACGGGAACGGCACCGGGCGAGAGGGGCCTATACGAGCAGGCGCTCTGGGAGCTGCTCCGTTCTCCGGGACGCCCCGAAGCTTTTTTCGTGATCCGTGATTGGCGCGCCGCCAGACTTTATGATTTCTGCGCCAGGCTGAAAGTGGAAATTCCCAGGGATCTTTCCGTCATCTCCTATGACAATCTTTCCTGGCGGGACGCAGCGGCAGTCGGTCTGACCACCATCAGCGAACCCACCCAACTGCTGGCACAGCAGACCATCAACATGCTGCGCCAATGGAAGCGTACCGGAGAATGTCCCGAAGACATCAAGGTCGGGGGCACCTTGGTCCGACGGTCCAGTGTCCGCCCCACCCCATCGTTTGCAGCGGAATAATGCCGGATTCCTCCAGGCCCACCCCCTTTGACACAATTGTCCGTTTTCCCCGGGAACGACCATTTCTCTTCCCTTGCACGCTTGACATCGCGCTCTGATCGTAATCCTCTTTCCGGACAAGTTTTTTCAGATTTTTTCACGCTTTTTCAGAAAAACACTTGTTATTTTTACATGCCTATAGTATAATTATGCCAGTGGAATATTTTTAACAAAAAACATTCGCCCCCCGGAGGTATCGAATGCAGAAAATCGATGCACACAATCACCCGGATTGGTATGATCATGACTTTGAGCGCTTTGTCGCGAATATGGACCGCTACGGCATCAGCCGGACCTGGTTGTTGAGCTGGGAATGCGGCGCTGATGAATACGAGCCGTGCTATCGTAAAGTAACGCCCGGCCCGTTGCGCGGACTGAGCGAGGGACCGATTCCATTTTCCTGCTGCATTCCGTACCGCCAACGCGCACCGGAACGGTTTGTGCTGGGCTATTGTCCCGATCCGCGGCGCCCGGATGCGGTCGACCGGTTGTACGAAGCGCACGAGCTGCATGGAGCAAAAATCTGCGGAGAACTCAAAGTCCGCATGGAATACGATCGGCCGGAAGCGCTGGCTTTGTTCAAGGCCGCCGGACGGCTGGGTATGCCGGTGGTGTTTCATCTTCAATACGACTTGAGGCGGAGTGAAACTGATCCCTGGTGCGAATGGTGGGGAGGAAGCCTGGCGGCGGTGGAACGCATGCTGGCGGCCTGTCCGGAGACGATTTTTCTGGGACACGCCCCGGGCTTCTGGATACATATTTCCAATGATGACCTGTGGCAGAAAGTCACCTATCCGGATCCGCATGCGGCAGTGGTGCCCGGAGGACTCCTGCCGCAGTTGTTGCGTCGCTATCCGAATCTATATTGCGACATGTCGGCCGGCTCGGGATGCCGGGCATTATCCCGGGATCCGGCGTTCACGGTTGACTTTTTGACGGAATTCCGGAAACGGGTGGTGTATGCCCGGGATTATTTTGACAACATTCATCAGGAACTGCTGGACTCTCTGGGATTGCCGGAAGAAATTCAGGCCGACCTCTATTATCGCAATGCCGAAAGACTGCTCCGGTGACTCCGGCCCCGCCCATACAGCGACTGTACCGTTTCCCAGGAACTCGAAAAAAAAAGACCTGTGCAAACCAAAAATAGGTTCCCAAAATGCAAAACAGAAGGAATGTTGTGCTATGAGCAAGTCAGCTATCATGACAGCGCCAGAGGTCGTGGACGAGTTGGCGATTCACGGCGGTTCCCGAACCGTTACCGCCCTGCCTGCCCGGTTCCATTTCGGCCACGAAGAGAAGGAAGCTGTGGATCAGCTTTTTGATGAATCCATCACCAGCGGCAACGCCCCCGGTTACAATGGACAACAGGAAGAACTGTTCTGCCGGGAGTTCGCTGCGGCAATCGGGACGGAATACGCCGACGCGGTCAACAGTGGCACCAATGCGGTTTACGTAGCACTGAAAGCGCTGGATCTGCCGCCTTTTTCCGAAGTGATCGTCGGCAGCGTGACGGATCCGGGAGGAATGATGCCGGTGGTCATCAACAACTGCATCCCGGTCCCGGCGGATACGGAACCGGGCTCCTTCAACACCGGCGCCGCGGAAATCGAAGCGCGCATCACGGACCGGACTTCAGCCATCGTTCTGGCACACATCGGCGGTGAACCCGCCGATATGCCGGCGATTCTGAAAGTGGCGAACCGCCATCACCTGCCGGTCATCGAAGACTGCGCCCAGTCCCACCTGGCCACCATACAGGGGCGCAATGTGGGCACGTTCGGTCGTTACGGCGCATTTTCGCTGATGTTCGGTAAACATATGTGCGCCGGCGGCCAGGGAGGAGCGGTGCTTTCCCGGACTGAAAACGATTACTGGAGCGCCCGACGCGCCGCAGACCGCGGCAAACCCTTCCAACTCCCTGCCGGCAGCACCAATGTAATGGCGACACTCAACTGCAATATGGATGAAATCCACGCGGCGATCGGTCGGGCGCAGTTGCGGAAACTGCCGTCCATCGTCGCCCGGCGCCGCCGGGTGGCCGCCATGCTGCGGGAACAGGGATTGGGAGATCTCCAGTCTGTTACCATCCCGCAACTTCGCCCTGGTTTTGAACACAGCTACTGGTGGTGGCGGCTTCGCTACAACGCAGAACGGATGCGTTGCGACAAGGCGGAATTCTGTGCCGCCCTGCAGGCGGAAGGGGTATTGCTGATTCCTCATTACGGGCACGCGGTGCCCGCCAACGGCGCCTGGTATTCCGAACGGCATCGGAAACACCCGTGGAACAACCCGCTTTATGCCGGCAACCCGAAGGCGGTCTATGCGGTGCCCAACTGCGAACGCGCCATCCGGGAGCACTTCATTCTTCAGATCTTTGAAAGTTACGGTGAAGCGGAAGTGGCCATGCTGATCGCGGCATTCCGGAAAGTCGAAAAGTACTATCTGCGTTGAACTGTTTCCATTACCCGGAGCCGGTGAACGCCGGCTCCGGGCGCGACTACGGCAACAATACGTTTTTTTCCTTTCACCAATCCCTGCCGACAGGAGACCGGACAGATGACTGCACCTTCCTCAAAAAAAGTAAAAATCTTTACCGCCGGCACCTTGGTCTATACGACCGGCGGTGTAATTTCCCTGTTTTTCTGGTTGCTCTGGGGTGATTTTGCCTGGTCGATGAAGGAACGCGCGGTAACCAGCGTGGCCACGCTGATGGTGAAGTCCTTCGGGATTTCCGATTTTTTCTTCAGTTTGCTGATTCTCTCCTTTCCCAGTTTCACCAACATCTTTCTCATGCCGATCATCAGTTACCGCTCCGACCGACACCGGGGACGGTATGGACGGCGCATTCCGTTTCTGCTGCTGACCACTCCGTTTGTCGTTGCCGGACTGGTGGGACTTGGATTGACGCCGTGGCTGGGACGGATCGTTCATGAAGCAATCGGCGTGGAGGGATGTTCCCAGCAGATGGTGACGCTGGGCATATTCATATTGTTCTGGATGGTGCTGGATTTCGGCACGACGTTGACGAATGCGATTTTCACGGCGCTGGCCAATGACGTGGTTCCGATAGCATTGATCGGCAGATTCATGGCGTTGTTCCGAGTGATCGGACTGGGGGCTGCGGTTTTTTTCAATTACTTCGTTCTGGGGTATGCGGAATCTCACGCGGCCCAGATCTTCATCGCGCTGGGGCTGCTTTACGGGGTTGGGCTTTTCTCCATGTGCGCCATGGTCCGGGAAGGAACCTATCCGCCGCCGCCGAGCAGCCGGAACAACACCGGAATCGGCGGAGCGGTGAAAACGTATTTTCACGAATGCTATTCCAATCCTTATTATTTATTAATGTTCAGTTATCTGACGCTGGGCAAACTGGCGCTCTACTCCTTCGGACCGTATGCCATTCTCTATGCACGTCAATGGCATGTCCCCATAGAACAGTACGGAAAAGCGACCGCCATCATGCTGGCGGTTTCACTGGCTCTGACGTATTTTCTCGGGGCGATTGCGGACCGGATTCATCCGTTGCCGGCAACGCTGATCACCATGTTTCTTTACGGGGTGACTCTGATGGCGGGATACTTTCTGGTAACGGGGCCACGGTCATTTCTGACGGTATTCGTGATTCAGGGGATCATTGCGGGGGCCTATGCCACAGTGGGCATTTCACTGCCGATGCGGGTCATGCCGCGAAAAGCCTTTGCTCAATTCAATTCGGCGGCGGAAATGGTTTCCTGCATCAGCGTGGTGCTCTATGTGCCGCTGATCGGGAAATTTCTGGACTGGATACACAATCAATATCATTACACGCTGCTGGTCGGCGCCGGGATGGCTCTGGCAGCGGTCTTTTGCGGGATCTTTTTTTATCGACGGTTTCAGGCGTTGGGCGGAGTCAAGCATTATGAGGCTCCTCTGCCGATGTCGTTGCGGGAACCGTAATTCGGCACTGCCGGTGCGCAAACCGGCGGCGAAACAAAACAACGGAGCATCGCTCAAAAAAAAGGAAACAACAGTATGTTTCGGACATTGTTCTGTTGCATGGCGCTCGGATGGGCAACCGGCGCGATCGGAGCGGAAGATGCCTTGACCCGACTTCGCAACCTGAATGCAAAAGCAAAAACATTGAACCAGGAGTTAACTGCTTGCCGCACAGAGATTCTATCCTGCATGATGGCCGACAAAGTGGAAGCGGTTACCCGCAACTGCCGAACAGATCAGGAACGTGCCATCGCGCTTGCCGAATGGATCGGACGGACTTACCACAACACCTCGGATCTGTGGAAGACGTCCGGCGGCGGCGGTGTTTACGGGCAGTATGCATTCCGGATCGGGCCGTGCGGATCACGCACGATGACCCATCTGCAGATGGCGGATTACGTGGGTATCCCCGGCAAGGCGCTCAACCTTTACCACATCGGCCATACGACCTCTCAATTGGAATATGATGGATCGATGCATTTTTTTGACATTCAGAATGGATTGTATTTCATGAAAGACAAACGGGTGTTGGATTTCTTTGAAATACTGGCGGATCCGAGCCTGTGCGAAGAAACGTTCCGGGTAACGTTTCCGTTAAGCAACGCCACCTGGGGCAGGCGGGAGAAACGCATCCGCAAAAATTCTGCGGAAGACAGCCGCAGCTGTCTGACAGCCCCGGTATTCCGGGATGCCCCCGGGCAAACCAAATATTATTTCGCCCCAGGCGTCCGGGTAGCAGTCCGGGCGGAACTGGATACGAAGAAATTACAGGAAGGAACAGTGCGTTACGGGGAGCCGGGACAAGATCTCTTTGACACCTTTCGCGGGCAAATGTACCGTGAAGGCCTGGGATTTTACCTGGGAAGATTCGGCACATTCAGTGACTACATGGACCACCGGATCGTGTTCAAGGGGGCTAAAGCCGGGGAGCGCTATCGCATAGTCATTGTGCCGCTGGAATATGTCGGAGACTGTGCCGGAGCATTCTGGGCGGACGGGAACGACGTGGACATCACCACCGGTGCGGAATACTCCGGGCGGGGCGACTGGAAAATCGAATTCACGGCACGCACCAGCGATCCGTCCCTTTTCCTGCGCAATCGGTTTGAACAGCCGGGACGCGGGTTCAAAGTTTCGACCATCACCTTTCAACGGCTGAACGGAGAATGAGATCCATGAAAAAATCTTTTTTGTCCCGGTTCGTTTGTCTTGCGCTTCTGGCAATGCCGTTCGCCCTGCGGGGAGCGGAAAATCCGGAAGAAACCGAAGCCGCACTGCACGCCGAAATCACTCGTCTGGAACAACAGCTTGACCGATTGCAGCAAAACCTTGAACTGTATCGACGGGACATTCTTTCCTCGCTGCTTTCCGACAAACTGGAGGAATTGACCGATGGTGTCGAAGGCGATGCGGCCAGAACCATGGCTGTTGCCCGCTGGGTCTGCGCCCATACGCGAAACCTGTCTCGTTTTTTCGCTCCGGTCCGGGATGATGCATTCAGCAATTTTGCCACCCGGGTATGCGGTGGGGCGGAACGGGCGAATCTGTTTATCGAAATGTGTGATCGCTTCGGAGTATTCTGCCGCCGGGTGGAGGGATACCCCGGGCTGGTGGAAGCGGTGTATGCGGAAAAACCGAAAAGCTGGCATCTTTTTGATTTTGAGAACAACGGCGTTTTCGTCCGGGATTCCCGAGTGCTGAGCCTGGATGAGTTGCGGGCGGAACCGGAATTGGTAGACTCGGCCTTTGTCGCATTTCCCGCTCCGTTCATAAAAAACCGCAGCCGGGAACACGTGTCCGAATTTTACCGGAATTTGTTCGCCGAGAACACGAAAAAAGGAGAATAACGCCATGAAAATCATGCTGATGACGGATTTGGAAGGGGTTGCCGGAGTGGTGGATTTCCAGAGTTGCCATCCGGAAGGTGGACCACGGTATTGGCAGGCCCGGCGGTTACTGACGCAGGAGGCCAACGCTGCGGCCGCGGCTTTTTTCGATGCGGGTTTCGCCGAGGTGCTGGTGGTGGATGGACACGGCCCCGGTGGAATAGATCCGGAACTGGTGGATGAGCGGGTAACGCTTTCACGCGGATGCTACCATCCGCTCTGGCCGTGGGGGCTGGATCGCGGAGTTAATGCGCTGGCGTTTGTCGGGCAGCATGCCATGGCCGGTACACCGATGTCCCATCTGACGCACACGGGAGATCACGGTGTCATAGAACTATCGGTCAACGGAGTGGCGATCGGAGAATATGGGCAACTGGCCTTGTGCGCTGGGGAACTGGGCATTCCGGTGATTTTTGCCTCGGGGGAAGCGGCTCTGCTGGCGGAGGTGGAGTTTCTGACCCCGGGAACCGAATGGGTGGCCGTCAAACAGGGCTTGCTGCCGGATGACGGTTTTGCGGAAGCGACGGCGGAGGAATATGCCGCGGCCAAACTTTCGGCCGAACATCTGGCGCCCCCGAGAGCCCGTCTGAGAATTGCGGAAGGCGCCGCGAAGGCAGCGAAACGTTTCATGCGTGAGCCCTCCGGATTTCGCCACCGGCCGTTTTCCGCGCCCTGGCATCTGGTCCGGCGTCGGCGGCGTTCAGTGAAGAACGACACCGCCGCCGAAGAGGTCCATGCGGAACATGACACCAGTTTCATTGCCGCCTTAAATCAGCTTTACCATCAAGAAAGAATCCAGGGAGCTTTGACATGAACCACATTACCGAAAAATCAGCCGCATTGTTTACCCGGTCGCTGCAATATTTGACCGGCGGCACGTCCACAGCCTCCAAGCGGGCACTCTACGACGGGGATGAACCGGCGGTCATCGTACGCGGCAAAGGCTGCCGGGTCTGGGATGCCGACGGCAATGAATATATTGATTTTCGCAACAGCCTGGGACCGGTTACCATCGGTTACGCGAATGAAGAAATCAACGCAGCGATATGCCGGCGGTTGGAAGAAGGCATTGTATTCGGCCACCCGCATCCTCTGGAAGGGGAAGTGGCGGCCTTGCTGACGGAGGTAATCCCCTGTGCCGAGCAGGTCCGGTTTCTTAAAACCGGCGGTGAAGCGTGTGCCGCGGCCATTCGGATTGCCCGGGCGGCAACCGGTCGCGACCGGATCGTGCAGATCGGATACAACGGCTGGCTGAACGCGGTCGGGGCCGGAGCGTCGGTCAATCCGCGGGAGGTCAGCAGCGGCGTTCCACCCGGCATTCCGCGGGCGGTGTCCGATCTTTTTTACGTCGGACATTGGGGCAACGAAGAGGAAGTGACCCATTTTTTCGAGACGGCAGGCGAAGAGATCGCCGCGGTCATCGTGGCGGCAGGCTATCCGCGAATGCAGGACGGGGAACACTTTCTGCCTTTTCTGCGCGCCATCACGGAACGTTACGGAGCATTGCTGATCATCGACGAAATCGTCACCGGATTCCGAATTGCGCTGGGAGGAGCCCAGGAATATTTCCGAGTTGTACCGGACCTGGCGGTCTTCGCCAAAGGAATGGCCAATGGGATGCCGCTTGCTGCTTATCTCGGGAAAGAAAAATACATGCGGCAGCTCGACCGGGCGATCGTTTCCTCGACCTACGGAGGCGAAACCCTGTCGCTTGCCGCGGCCCGGACGGTGCTCGAAATCTATCGCCGGGAAAAGGTGGTCGAACATTTGTGGCGGATCGGCACCCGCTTCTGGGACGAGGCGGCCGCTCTGGTGCGGCATTACGGCGTCCCGGTGGAATTTCAGGGGTTTGCCCCCTGCAAGGCGATCGTGCCGGCGGATGCGGCTTCCCGGGAAGCGTTTTTCCGGGCGGCATACCGGAACGGATTGAGTTTCTACAATGTGAGCTACGTGAATTTCAGCCACAAGCCGGCCGACATTGACCAGGCGCTGGAACGCCTGGAAAAGGCTCTCCGCGAAATGTAACAACAACAATCCAATCAGCCAAAGGTCAGGTCTATATGAGAAAATGGTTTGGCATGCTGCTGGGACTCCTGGTTGCAAACGGAATCGCCTCTGCCGGAAACGATACCTTTTCGGACATCAGTCGCGAGTTCAAGGAAAAGTGTCGCGATATTGCGGCTCTCCGGATGAAAATGCCGCTGGAACAGCTGCAGTACAATGTGGCCTGGGGCGTGTCTTACGATCTGGAGGCAATATTGGACGGCTATCTGGCAACCGGGGACCGCGAATATCTTGACTGGTTTGTCCCCTTGGCGGAACGGGTGGTTGCCGCCCGGGCGGACAAACTCGGAGAAAAGGATTGGCGCGGTCGCCTGCGCGCCGGCTGGCTGGCCGATGAATTTTACGGCACCGGTGGCCCGGTCATACTGCTGGACGAAACGGGGAAACCGTCTCTGGAAGTGTGTTCCACCCTTTTAAGTTACAATCAACTGACGGATCTGTTCGTTACAGTGGACGCAGCCGGCAGAACGTTTTCGCTGGAGGCGGTCAATCCCAAGGGCGGATCCCGCAACGGACGCAAAAAATATGAAAATCTGACGATGGCCACCGTGGAACACGCCATCAACTCCGGCAGTGGGCGCCACATGATCCGGGTCAAGCGAGTCGGCAGCAAACCACCCGCCGCTGTCGGACCGGTCAGGACTCCGGGGAACCGCTTCGTGATGCATGGCCATCACACCGGGAAAGCGGTCATTCCGTTGATTCGCTTTGTCCTGACGGTGAAGCAACAACCGGAGCTGTCGGCGGCTTACGGCAAGGCAGCGGCGGACTTTCTCCGTTGCGCGGAAGAGGCGATGGCGGACATGCGTTCAGACTGGCGGGAGCATCGCGACGGCGGGTACATCATTTTCGAACGAGGTATGCCGTTCTGGTGCGATGGAGTGGCGGAACCCAACAATACCCTGGCGTTGAGCGGGCTGGCGTATTTGTATCTGGCTGACGCAACCGGTCAGGCATTCTATCGCGAACGGGCCCGGAAACTGGCGCAATTCATGCGCCGTGAAATCGTCTCGCAACCGGACGGCACGGCCATTTTCTATTACTGGAGCAGAGTGAATCGTCACGGGTGGACCTCCGGGGAGAGCGTGTATACCCCGAATTACCCGATCAAAACACCGACCGTGGAGGATTGCAGTCATCTGCAGCATTCCCTGCGCTTTTTTGTCGAATGTTTCCGGAGGAAACTGGTAATCACCGGCCAGGATGTGCAAAAACTGGCCGGCGCCTTCCACAAGCGGATCGACCGGGGCGACCAGGAAAAACCGCTGGCCGAACGCATGGACGGAAGCTTGATCAACAGCAGCAGCTATCAACACTTTCAGGCCGGCTGGGCGGAATTTTATGAGATCGATCCATCGATTTCAGCACGGATCTGGGAGATTTTCCTCCAGAAGCAGCGGGATAACAACCGATCTTCCGCGCTGGCCACCTGGGGGGTCTTGCTACGCTATCAGGCCGGTATTCAATCAGGAAAGGAGGGTACGGTAAAACAATGAACTGAGATCAGGAAAGGGAAACAAACAATGCATACAACCGCCCAAGGAGTCTCTGCAATGAATCACAAAAACATGTTCCGCCTTACTTTTACGCTGATCGAACTGCTGGTGGTCATCGCGATCATCGCCATTCTGGCCTCCATGCTGTTGCCGGCCCTGAACAAAGCGCGCGGCCAGGCGCGCAAATCCTCATGTACAAACAATTTAAGACAACAGGGAATCGGCATGGCCATGTACACGGCGGATTTTGATTACTATCCGCAGGCCGGGGCAACGGTGGGGGACACCAAGTTCAATGCGGCAAGCTGGAAATTGCAGATTGCACTTTACAGTGGTTTCAACAATCGGGCTTCCCTGGCGAAAAAGAAGGAGTTTTTCAAAAAGGGAATCTTCACCTGTCCCGAATGGCAGCGGGAGAAGGTACTGCTCTTCGAATTTGATGAACTCAATTACCAGAGTCGCGGTGGTTACGGATACAGTTACTGTACCGGGGAACAGCTGGGCTATGTTGCTGGCAATATCCAGATCTTCACCAAACCCAATCAGATCCGCAAACCCAGCCTGACGATCGGTGTCGGAGAAAGTTCGGACCGCTATTCCAAGCACACTACTCAGATCTTATACTTTTACGGATCACTGGGACGGGAATATTTTGATGGACGGCACGACAATTATGCCACGATGGGGATCCTGTGGCTGGATGGTCACTCCGGCATGAGCCGCAATCAGGAACTTTACGCCGGAAATCCAGACATGCCCCTGAGCTATAAATACTATTTTACCAAAAACAAATGAGGCGGCAGGATCATGCTGATCGACAGTCATGTGCATCTGCCGGGATTTGCCGCCGCCACGCCGGAGGCGGAAGACCGGCTCTACGAATATCTACTTGACTCCGGGGTTGATTTTCTGATTATCAGTTGTCTGGGGGACTGGCAACACCGTCCGGGGCCCGGCGTTCCGCGCCGGGCGAATCAGCAGGCGGCCGCATTTGTCCGGCGGCATCCGGACCGGAGTCGTTTTCTCGCCTATCTGGATCCGCAGCATCCGGACTGGGCGGAGGAGCTGGACCGTGCCCGGAGAGATGGAGCGATCGGCATCAAACTGTGGACCTCTCTGAAAGACGGAAGCGGATCATTGAAAAACACCGACGCGGTCCTGGACGCGGCGACCGTCCGGAAACTCCCCGTGCTGCTGCATGTATACAACCGGACGGACGACAATCTCCCCGGAGAGATTTCCATTCGCGAATTCATCGAATTGAGCCGGCGGCATCCGGAAGTCACCATGATCGCCGCTCATGCCGGCGGCAATTGGCGTCAAAGCCTGGGAATGGTGAAAAGATACGGCAGTGCCAATGCCTTTCTGGATCTTTCCGGAGGGTTCCCGGAAAACGGCATGGCGGCAGCTCTGGCGGAGGAGGATGGTGCGGAACGGCTTCTGTACGGATCGGATGCGCACGGCCGGAGCAGCGCATCGCAGATCGCCAAACTGATTTTTTCCGGATTGACGGCAGAAGCGCGGGAGCAGATCGCCTGGCGTAATGCTGCCCGGATATACCGGCTGGAGTCGGTGTTGATCACGAATCCCGCCATGGCACAGAAATCGGATCTCGCAGCGAAGGGTGAATTGTGGCCGCAAGCGGACCATTTCACATTCTGTGGCACCAATCCCTTCGATCCGGTTTCCGGTCAATCGCCGGCGGAACTGGCCGCCCGGGTGGACGCGACCGGCATGACCGCGTATCCGGCGGATCTGGGAGGATTGTTCCATTTGGATCACCTGAGAGGCAATCGGATCTGGGCGGACCGCTGCCGGCTTCTGGCTCCCCGCATTCAGCCTCTGGCCACGCTGGATCCAACCGGATTCAACTGGGACGCGGTTCTGGATGCGGCGGCGGCGGAGAAGGTGTTTGCCGGCGGCTGGGTATCCCCCTATGCGCATCAGTGGCAATTGGATGATCCGCAATATCGGAACTTTTTCCAACAGTGTGCCGGGCGGAAGATGCCGCTCTGGATCAATCTCGATCTGGGCGATCATCGTTTCCGCTGCCGTTCCTGGTCGCCCCGCCCGGTGTCCCAACATGAACTGCTGCATTTTCTGGAGGAAGCACCGGAGAATGATTATGTGTTCCAGGGACTTCGGGCAGGCGATTTCGAAGCGGTCCTGGAGCGCTTCGGCGGCGACAAACATTTTCGTTTTGAACTGTCGCGTCTAACGGATCTGACGTTTTTTCTGGAACGGATTGTGAACCGTTTCGGCAGGGAGCAGCTCGTATTCGGCAGCGAGACACCGTTCCGGAATCCGGAAGAAGTCGCTTACTGCGGACGCCGGGACTGGCCGGAAACGGCATCCTGAAAACAGTGGCAACATAAACGAAAGGCCGCTATCCCGCCCCGGAAAGGGCGGGAACAGGGCGTTGAATCCGGGCGGCCCCCCTTCCCGGAAAGATTGTCAGAACCCGGAACATTCACCGGGAAAATATGGAAGAACGGAGGATTGAATGAAACAGGGCAGCCGTGTACACATTGCGGCCATGGACGAACTGCTGGCACGCCAGCAGGAACAGTTGAGATCGGCCTGCAGAACCTTGCAGGAAATCATGCCGGAATTTTTTTTCCGGTCGCTGCAGAATGAATTGAGCAGCTTTCTGCCGATGGTTTGTTCCCTGACGCCGAGCTCCGGTATCCGGCGGGTGGATGCGCATGGAGAAAGTTTCCTGATCTATTTGAAGAGTTCGGAAAACAATCCGCTGGACAACAGCCGCCATATGACGGATCGCCGACTTGCCGCCGCGACCGTGCACCAGTCGGAAAAACCGCTGATGATCGACGGCGTTCCTTATACGCTGGTGGTGGAGCAATTCCGCTGGGCCCCGTCGGAACAGCTTCCGATCACCGTGTCTCTGGCGGACTTGCAGCAGGCTTATTCCAACCAGTTCGGTCCCGGAAGCGAAGCGGCGGTAGCGGAAATATACCCCCGTCTCAACGGCTCGGCAGTGGCGGATCTCGATGCGGAACGGCTGGCGCAGCGGCTGCGCGCGGCCCTGGCGGCCCAGGCGGACGATCTGATTCACGCGGAAACGGAGCCATGGGACGCGGACAGCATCAGGCTGACGGTCTCCCGGTCTTTTCCGGTGTCGCAGCCGCAATTTTTCCGGCAACTGCTGGAGGTGGCGGACATCTCCGGTTTCGAACCGTTGCGGGCGTATTTCCGCGAGCTCAGTTTTTCTGCGGCCCCCACGGATTTCGAACACATGCCGGTCATGGTGGTGACGCTTTACCTGAAAAAACGTGCGGACGCCGGTTCCGATGCGGAATGTCTGGACAAATTGCTGCGTTCCGTCCGGTTGGTCAGCTGGGTGGAAATGGATGACATGCTGCACCAGGAACTGGTGTTGCGCCACCATTTCCCACTGGCGGAGACGGACCTGCTGCGCGCCGCGGGCGAATTTGTTCACAGCCAGCTGGCCTACGTCGATCATCATGCGTTTCCCTGCAAGGACGTGTTTCGGCTGATTGCGCTTTATCCGGATCTGGCGCGGCGGCTGCTGGAGGCATTCCATCGGCATTTTGATCCGGAATGTCCGGAGGCGCAAAGTCAAGAGATCGAGTTTTCCGAATTGTCCGAGGCGATCCACCAGGTCAATTCCGGAGATCCGGAGCGGGATGATCAGGTGAAGATCATATTTTCCGCGATCCAGGATTTTTTTGCACACATTTTGAAATGCAATTTTTTTGTGCGGGACAAATCGGCATTGGCATTCCGCCTCGCCCCCGGCTTCATGGAGTTCTATCGTGGATTGAACGGCGGGTACGCCGCGGCGTTTCCCGCAGACCGGCCATGGGGGGTCTTCTTCTTCCATCGCCGCAAGGCGATCGGATATCACGTCCGCTTTGCGGAAATCGCCCGCGGCGGCTGGCGCAGCGTCATTCCCAGGCGCGGGGCGCACCGTCTGGTGGCGCTGGACAACTATGACTCCGCCAAGGACACGGTATTCCAGGAGGTGTTCGTACTCGCGCATACCCAGCACTTGAAAAACAAGGACATCTTCGAGGGCGGCGCCAAAATGATCACCCTGCTGGAACCGGTGGAAGAACCGGACGCGGTCAAACCGCTTTTGTGGCAAAGCCAGCGAAGCATCGCCGATGCCTTGCTCTCTTTGATCATCGGCGGGCGGGACGGCCGGCTGTCGACGCCGGGGATTGTGGATCATCTCGGGAAGCGGGAACTGATTGAACTTGGTCCGGATGAAAACATGTCCGATGCGATGATCCGCTGGATCGGCAGGCACGCGGTGCGAAACCACTATGCTCTGGGGGCGGGCATCATTTCCGGGAAACCTGATACGGGCATTAACCACAAGGCATACGGGGTAACCAGTTTCGGCGTGTATCAATATGTGTTGAAAACATTGGCGGAACTGGGCATTGCGCCTGAACGGGACGCATTCTCGGTGGAAATTTCCGGCGGCCCGGCCGGCGATGTCGCCGGAAATTTGCTGAAACTGCTTCTGGCGGAAGACGCCGACGGACACCCGGTGCACCCGGGCCTCAAAATCATCGCCGTTTCGGACGGACCGGCGGCGGCATACGATCCGGATGGTCTGGATCGTGAAGAATTGCGGCGCCTGCTGTTCCGGAGCAATCTGGACGGCTTCCGTCCGGAACGACTGCACGGCGAAGGGGCCTATCTGGTGTTTGCCGCGCCGGAACTGAGTGCCGACGACGTGGAGCGCCACCGCCTGGTGCGCCGTACCGGCGGGACACTGGAAGAAACCCGGATCGGGCGGGACAGTTTTGTGCGGATGGTTCAGCACAATCTGGTGCACCGGGCCGATCTTTTCATTCCCGCGGGAGGGCGGCCTTCCACCATTCACGAAGGCAACTGCGGTGATTTTCTGGATTCGGACGGTCCGGTTTTCCGGGCGATTGTCGAAGGCGCCAATTCCTACCTGACGCCCGGAGCCCGGGAATACCTGGAACAGAAAGGCGTTCTGATTGTCAAGGACGCCTCCGCGAACAAGTGCGGCGTGATCACCTCCTCCTATGAAATTCTGGCGGGTCTGATGCTTACCGAACAGGAGTTCAAGTGCGGCAAGGAGGAACTGGTGCGGGAAGTCATGAACATCCTCCGGGAACGGGCGACCCAGGAGGCGAACTGGTTGTACAGCCATATGCACCGGGAGCGGATCTGCCTGACCCGCCTGACCGAACGTCTGAGCCGCGAAATCAACGCCCGGAATGTGGAAATCACCGAATTTCTCGGCACCCATCCGGAGTTCATCACCGATTCTCTGGTCCGCGCGCATCTGCCGGAGCTGTTTTCCCGGGAATACGCGGAGCGGACACGGCGACTCCCGGCAGAATATCGACTGGCCGTGGTTGCGGTGGAACTGGCACGCCGGATGGTGTATGCCGACGGCGATGCCGGATTGGGCTCACGGTTGCTGGCGCTGATGTCGCCGGAGGAACAAAACGTCGTGAAAAAGACGACAAAAGCAGAGGCGTAAAAAATGAAAACCTGGAATATCGGTATGGTCGGTCTGGATACATCGCACGCATCAGCCTTCACGCGGTTGCTTCATGACCCATCCCATCCCTTTCACGTCGCCGGCGGAAGGATCCGAAAGGCGTTTCCGGGTGGCAGTGAAAATTTTTCGCTGAGCCGCTCCCGGATCGGAACTTTTTCCGCGGAATTATCCGAGCTGGGAGTGGAACTGGTATCGTCCATTGCCAAACTGGACGGGCTAGACGCCTATTTTCTGGAAAGTGTGGACGGTACACAGCATAAGGAGCAGTTGCGGCAACTGGCCGCGTTCGGGAAACCGATTTTCATTGACAAACCGCTGGCGTGCAGTTATGCCGATGCCGCCGCCATCCTCCGATACGCCGGAGAACAACAAGTGCCGGTCATGACCTCCTCCGCGGTCCGCCATGCCCCGGGCATAGCAGACGCACTGCCGGAAAACACCCGCTGCCATGCGGTCGAAGCATTCGGACCGATGGCCCTGCTGCCGGATTACCGTGATTATTTCTGGTACGGCATTCATACTGCGGAGTTGCTGTACAACTTTCTCGGAACCGGCTGCGAAGAGGTCCGGGCTTTTTACTCGGACTCGGTAGATGTGATCATCGGATTCTGGAGGGACGGTCGGATCGGCAAGATTTGCGGGAACCGGATCGGGGCGGAAAATTTCGGTTGCGTACTCACTACCGAACACGGCAGTGTGCCGGCGCTGGCATCGACAACGGTACCGTATTTTGCGCCGCTGCTGGAAAAAATCATGAATTTCTTTCGCACCGGCATTCCGGCGGTGTCGAATGAGGAAAGTCTGGAAGTCATTGCATTTCTGGAAGCCGCCGGCAGAAGTCGGTCTTCCGGAGGAATGCCGGTGCGGTTGAGCGAGTGCCGCAAGAAAGGGAAATCATGACATTGAGACAGGTAAAGTTCGGGATCATCGGCACAGGTGCCATTGCGGCGGTACACGCCCGCGCCATTCAGCAGAACCCGCAGGCGCAATTGTGTTGGGTTTACGACGAGAACCGGGAACGGGCTGAACAATTCGGAGCGTCTCATCACTGCCGGGTCGCAACGACGCTGGAAGAGCTTCTGGTGTCCGACGTGGAGGCGGTGACAATTGCCACTCCCAGCGGCCGGCATGCCGAAATCGTCATTCCCGCCGCCCGGGCGGGAAAGCACATCCTCTGCGAGAAGCCGCTGGAAGTAACCGTGGAAAAAGTGGATGCCATGCTGCGGGAATGTGATTGCGCAGGCGTATTGTTTTCCGCGGTATTCCAGTCGCGCTTCTCCCGGAATGTGCGGCGAATCCGGCAGGCCGTTGCTGCCGGCCGGTTTGGTCGACCAGTTTTCGGGGCAGCGGCGATGTTCTGGTATCGTTCCCCCGAATACTATGCCGGGGCCACCTGGCGCGGCACCTGGGAACTGGATGGGGGCGGAGCTTTGATGAATCAGGGGATTCACACCGTTGATCTGCTGCTGCATTTCAACGGGAACGTGGTGGAAACAACTGCCCGTGCGACCCGGCGACTGCACGAAAACATTGCGGTGGAGGATACCATTGCCGCTTTGCTGCGTTTTGAAAACGGCTCTCTGGGAACGTTGATGATCAGCACCGCCTGTGCTCCGGGTTTTCCCCGCCGTATTGAGCTTGTCGGCACTGCCGGGAGCGTGATACTGGAAGAGGACCGTCTGGTACGCTGGTCCTTTGCCAGGGAAACTCCGGAAGACGAGGAAATCCGCCGTGACGGAATCCGGGGAGAAGGGATCATCGGAGGCGCCGCCGATCCGGGCGCTCTGTCCTGCGAAGGACATAGCCGGCAGATCCGCGATTTGACCGATGCGATCCTGAATCGGAGTCCGTTAGCCATTCCGGGAAGAGAAGGTCGCCGGGCGGTGGCTCTGATTACCGGGTGCTACACCTCCGCGGCAACCGGAAAAACCGTCTTCCTGGGGCGCGATTTCACCTGAGGAAGCGGGCGGTCATACATGCAAAACGCACTCCTGTCGATTTCATCGTCCGCAGCGTTTTTGTCCAACGGTGTTTCGTTACTGAAAGTCGCCGGACAGGAACTGAATCTCGGGCGCAACGCCTGCCGTATTTCAATGCCTAAGAGGTGAAAGCGCTCCTTCATTATAACAGCAGGCACACAAGATCGACAGGACAACGCGCGGCCTCCGGTTGGCCACGCAATCCGCCGCATCTCTCCAATGGCAGAGGCAGACGCCTTGCGTAGAGAAATAAGAAATCATGCTTGCCCGGAACTGGACATCCTCGGCAGCCGTCAGTTCCGGCATAGGTCTCTTCTCTTCCTCGGAAACACCCTTCTTTTCTGCATGCCCTCCGGGCGAAAGCGGCATAGGCGCTTTTTTTTAAAGATCCCCATATTGACATTTTCGGAAACGAAGCTATGATATTGACCAGAAGGAGTTCGGCGGATAACAAGGAAAGAGAACAGCATGAGGCTTTCCGGAAAACATCCATCACGGGGGAACGCGCGTTCCCGCTCCCGAAGAGTGATGACAGATGAATCCGGCAAACAGCTGCCCTCATCCGCTTTCCCAGCCGCCCCGTATTGATGATAAGAAAGGCCTGCTTATTTGCGGACTCGCAGTGTCCCGTAAGGATGGGCACCAAGAGGCGTTGAATGAGCCGTCAGCAAGAAAGCTTGGCAAATGGTATTGAACCAATTCATGGGAACGGCGGAATGGTTTGTTGTAATGGCCAACCGTTGCCGCAGGACGCGACCGGAAAAGGTACGGATACCGAACTTCCCCTATTCACCGCACCATGTTTTTGCACGCTTTTGGAACGAGGACCATTTTAACCCCATGCTGCAGTTTCACGCAAAACTTTTGAAGATGAAAAATTAGAAAAAATTGACAACACGCTGAGGCATGGTGGCATCACATCGCCATCTTCGCCGAGGGCGGGATATTTTTGCGACGAACCCGGTTTCATCCGAAAGGGCCGTCAGCCACGGTGAGCGTGGTTCATTGGGATGGCCGGCAAACGAATGGTGAATAACATTTTCAAACAAACAGACGTTCAGATATCAGCAAGAAAGAGAATTTGCGAAAAGGGAGAAGCGATATGAAAGTTTCAGTCAGTTGTGTTCTGAAGTCCGGTGCGGCACTCATGCTGCTTCTGGGTGGCTGCAAGTCCTTCGACGAATATCAGGAAGAACGTATTGCCTACGCGGTCAAGCATTTTGAACAGGCGCAATACAGCAATATCCCCGACGGCAAGGTGTTGACTTTGAACGAATGCGTCCGCCTTGCCGTGAAAAACAACCTGGATTTGAAGGTCTTCGGACTGGAGGAGCAGGTTGCCAAGGAAATGCGCACGTCTGAAATGCTCGGGATGCTGCCGGAATTGAATGTTTCCAATAATTTTACGGGTCGGAACAACACGCCGGCCTCCAGCAGCAAACAGGTCCACGGCTAAGGCCCCGGCACCTACTCCTATTCGCAGAGCCAGGACCGTAACGTGAATTACCTCAATGTTGACCTGGCTTTGAGCGTTCTGGATTTCGGGCTGGCGTTCTTCAATACCCAGCAGTCGCAGGACCGGCTGCTGCTGCGCCAGCAGCGGACCCGCCGCGCGGAACAGAATCTCGTGCTCGACACCGTCCGCGTCTACTTTCAGGTTGCGGCCGCCCAGCGCGCGATCAACATCACGAACCAGCTGCTGGAAGATTGCCGCAACCGTTACGAACTCATCGAAAAGATGGGAGAAGCCGGCCAGATTACCCCGTTCCGCGCTTTCGACGAAGTGCGTGATTTTGTCGACATGGAAAAGCGCCTGACGAACTACATCCGCAGCTACGAAAACTCCTGTGTGGAACTGCGTTCCCTGCTCGGACTTTACCCGAGCGCCCAGATCAAGGTCGACGATTCGATCCTCGACAAGGTTCCGGAATTCACCTTCCCGGAAATGGAACTCATGGAACAGATCGCCTTGATGAAGCGTCCCGAACTCTTCGAAATCGACATGCAGAAGCACATCAACGTGCTCGAATGCCGCAAGACGATCGTGATGATGTTCCCGAACGTGCGGATGTTCGTTGATTTCACGAACAGCAACAACAGTTTTCTCTACAACAGCACCTGGTGGGAACTCGGCATCCGCGCCGCATACAATCTGCTGAAGCTGCCGCAGCACATTTCGCGTTACCAGGCGTACAGCGCACAGGTCGACGCGGAAGAGGCGCGCACCTATGCGCAGGCCGTCGCGGTCATGGCGCAGGTCCGGATCGCCCACGCCAATTTGATGGCGACGAAAGAGCGCCTCGACATCGATACGAAAGTCAACAACGCCTATCGCAAGAACCTTGAGAAAGCGGAGGCCAGCGGCAAAATCTCCGGAGAGCTTTCGCAGCTGGAACTTGCCCACATGCGCCTCGCCACCGCCTAAACGGAGATCGAACGTTACCTGAGCCTCGGCAACTACTATGTCGCCTACTTCCGCATCCTGAATACGCTCGGTATCGAAAATCTCCATAACGCCACCGTGGACGAATTGAAAAAAGAACTGGGAAACGAACGGCAGCGCGCCGCGGAGGAACTTGCACAGGCGAAGGCCGAGTATGAAGCCGAACAGGCGAAGGCCGCCGAAAAGGCTGAAACCCCGGGAAACGCGGAAGCGCCCGCCGACTCTTCCGCCGAAAAGTGAGGTAAGTAATGAGACGGCACGAACTGGAATTCTTCCGGCTGGAGGACCGGGTTCTGTTTGAAGCGGCGGCGGTTGCGGAGATCGTCGAAGCGGCGGAAGCGGCACAGGACAATCCGAACGCCAATGTGAGCGAGGGGGAAAAGCAGGCGCAGGAGGATCGGGAGGCGCTGAAGAACGCGCCGCCGGAGAATCCGGCACAGCAGGCCGCGCAGAACCCCGGCGAGGCGCAGGACGATCCCGCCGACGCGGGGAATGTGGATGCACAAATCGATCAGCTCATCAACGGAGATCTGCCGGTTACGGATGCGGCTCCAGCCGCCAACGGCGACGCGGTTCCCGGGGATGACGCGGGCGCGATGACCGATGCGCTGCTTATGCCTGACGCGGACGCGACACTTTCGACCGGAAAGGAACTGGTCGTCATCAACGGGACGGTTCCGGAACGGGAGGCGATCCTGGCGGAACTCAAGCCGAATCAGGAGGTTCTGATCCTCGACGACGGCAGCGGCCTCGACCAGCTCAACGACTATCTCGATGCACACGAGGGAAAATACGACGCGATCCACTTTGTAACCCACGGCAGGGAGGGGCTGCTCTCGATCAACGGAGAACACTTCGATGCGGAACATGTTGACGCATCAGAGTGGAGCGCGGTCGGTGAACATCTGACCAATGACGGCGACATCCTGCTCTACGGCTGCGACATCGCCGCGACGGCGGAGGGGAAACTCCTCGTCGACCGGATTGCGGAAGCCTCGGGCGCCGACGTCGCCGCAAGCGACGACGCAACCGGCGTTTCCGGCGACTGGGATCTGGAATACACCGTCGGCGACATGGAAACGGCAGCCGTTTCGATCGATGGCTATGACCACGATCTCAGTCCCACCACGATTACGGTTGACACGCTGTTCGACGACGATGATGCTTCGACGGTCTCTTTGCGCGATGCGATCACGCAGGCGGATACCGAGGGCGGCGAATACTGGATCGAATTCAGCGTATCCGGAACGATTTCGCTCGATCGCGGCGTTCTCAACATTTCCAATCAGTCCGGCACAGACTTTTCTCTCACGATCGACGGCGGAGGAGAGATCACGCTCGATGGAGACGGTCAGACTCAGATCCTGAACATCAATACTACTGGTGTGATTACGCTCAAAGATATCGCTCTGACCAACGGGAAAGCGACAAACGGCGGCGGAATTTACGCCACTGGCGGCGGTTCTCTGACGCTTGACGGCGTAACGATTGCCAACTGTACTGCCTCAGACGGGGGCGGCATTTACGCCACTGGCAACGGGTCTTTGACGCTTCAGAACTCCACCATTTCCGAGAATACGGCAACCTCTTACAGCGGCGGCATTTACCTGACGAATGGCTCTTCGGCGATTGAGAACTCTACCATTTCCGGGAATACGGCAGGGGCTTTCGGCGGCGGCATTTACCTGACGAATGGCTCTTCGGCGATTGAGAACTCCACCATTTACGAGAATATGGCAACCTCTTACGGCGGCGGCATTTACTCCAGGAACAGCAGCATAAAAATCGTCGACTCCGAGATTACGAAAAACAACAGTGACACTTCCGGTAGCAGCGGCGGCGGCATTTACGCCATTGGCAACGGTTCTCTGATGCTTCAGAACTCCACCATCGCCGAGAATACGGCACGTTACGGAGGCGGCATTTACAGTAATGGTGCTCAGACGACGATTCAGAACTCCACCATTTACGGCAATACGGCAGTCTCTTACGGCGGCGGCATTTACCTGTCGAATGGCTCTTCGACGATTCAGAACTCCACCATTTACGGCAATACGACATGGTCTGGAGGCGGCATTTACGCCAGCAACAGCAGCATAAACATCGTCAACTCCACGATTACGGGAAACGTCAGCAGCTCTTCCGGCGGCGGCCTTGATGTTGCTTCAAGTCCAAGTATCAATATTTTTAACAGTATCATCTACGGGAACTATACGAATGCAGCTGCAGACGACATCTCTGCGAACGAAGATGCTGTTACGATAAATATAGCTTACAGTCTCTATGGCAGTACCAACATTACATTCAACAACAGCGAAGGCTCGCAGACGCTTGGAGCGGACGACCTTGGGGACATTTTCAGCTCCACAACAGTGAGGGACGGCTTGACCGTTGCAGCGCTGACGGACAATCGTTATGTTGCGCTCAACAACCAGGGAATTGCGGCGTATGCCGGAACACTGATCGCCCAGACAGAGAGTGGGTTCATCTATCGTACCGGCAGCAGATGGGTGGAGATTGCCGACAGCGCATGGAGAGATGCTTCAGGCAATCCCGTGGATGCACCGGACACTTCCGAAATTCTGGCGTCAGACCAGAACGGTTCCAGCCGGATGACCGCATTCAACCAGCTCCGTGTGACGGACTTCGCCATGGGAGCCGCGGTGCCCGCCGTTTACCTGTATGTCACCTCCGCGGGTGATACAAGCGTTACGTACAACGGCTCAGGGCAGGGAATTTCCGCCTACACGTTCTCCACGGCTTCTAAAACCGGGGTGAGCGATCCCGCCGCGATTCTCAGCGGCTCATCAGCAACCGAGGGAGATGTCGGGCAGTACACCGTCAACGTGACCGGCGCGGCCGTCAACTACGAAGGAAAGGATGTTTCCTACCTGCATGATTTTGCATTCGGGTCAGGTAAGCTCTACATTTCCGCGAAAACGATCTCCGTAAGCGGTATTGTCGCCGAAGACAAGGTCTACGACGGCACCACCAACGCGACGCTGAATTTTGACAATGTCTCCTTTATCGGCGTGTGTGCAGGCGACAGCTTCTCCCTCTCCCCCGGCAGTGGGACGTTCGCCGATAAGAACGCCGGAATCGACAAAGAGGTCACGATTACCGGACTCAAGCTTACCGGTACCGATGCGGGAAACTACGTGCTCGACACAGACACGGTGACCGTCAGAGCCGACATCACGCAGCGAAATATCGTTCTGACTTCCGGAAGCGCCTGGAAATATTACGACGGGACGCCGCTGACCGACCATACCTATACGATTTCTGGAGACGGCTTCGTCGCCGGTGAAGGTCTGGAAACGGTGTTTACAGCAGGTTCTCAAACCGTCCCCGGCAGCAGTGCCAACACCATCCGTTCGTATACGTTTACCTCCGACACGAACGCGGGCAACTACAACATCACCATTCAGGAAGGCACGCTGACCGTGGAGGTGAGTCCGTCCGCATGGACAAGCCTGGATCCGGGACCTGGCGCGCTGAACTGGAACGAAACGGCGGTCGTACCCGCCGTGCTTGGCAATGCGCTCGCTACCGGTGAAATCGATGCGTTTCCGGACGGAAATCTCTATACGGCGGGGTATTCCACGCTGATTGCCGAACGGGAAGCCAACCGGACCTTCCGCTCCGTATTCGGCAACGGGGAGCTGCTGTTCCGGAATGGCGCCGCGCCCGGCTGGGAGACGCTCTTCGCCTCAACGCTCAGCCGGCCGGGAAAGACGGGATTCACGTTGGATTTTCCCATACGCGATGTCGGCGGTTCGGTGGTCGGCAACCAGGGGAACGTGATTTTCAAGGAGTCGCTCGGAAGCGGCTATGAACTGTTTCCGGATTCATTCTCTTTCACGCTGAAAGCGGAACGGGGTCCCGCTGATTTTCAGTTTTCTCCCCGGGAAGTGCAGCTGCCGGAGCGTTTCTTTGACGCCTCGCCGCAGGACGATTTTGCCGGTCTCGGAGAGCAGTTGGAAACCACAACGAAACTGCGCCTGTTCAAAAGCGATCTGGAACTGCTTCTGGACGAGATGGTCGGAGTATGAAATCTCTTTCCATTTTGATGCTGGCGCTGTCCGTACTGACGGCGACGGCCGTGGAGCACGCTCCGATCAAGGTGGTGCTGTTTCCGTTCCGGGAGGCGACGCTCTCCGCGCGGACGGATTCGACGCTCCAGCCCTATCGCTTCAAGCTCGGGGAACCGTTCGCGGAGGGCGCCGTCATCGCGACGCTCGATGATTCGCGGTACGCGCTGGAAGAGCAGAGGGCCGTCGGACAGTTCGAATTCGCCCGCGCCACCTACGAGGATAAAAAACAGCTGCGTGAAAAGAATTTCACCAGCGATTACGAGTTGAAAAAAGCCGATTTCGACCGCCGGACTGCGGAAAACGAACTTGCGAGCGCCCGGTTGAACCTCTCGTACTGCACAATCAAGGCGCCTTTTGCCGGGAAAATCGTGGAGATTCTGACGCGCGAGCACGAGACCGTCCGGGCCGGACAGCCGCTCTGCCGGATCATCGACGACAATCAGCTGCTTGCGATCATGAATGTGCCGATGACGGAAAAAAAACTGACCACCGTCGGCGAAACCGTTTCCATCGCCCTGTCGGACGGACAGACCGCCGGTGGCCGGATTTATGAAGTGACGCCGCAGGCCGACCATCGGACAGGCACGGTGCGGATCCGCGTGCTGATCGATAACCGGAAGGGGATCTACAAAGCGGGCATGACCGGAGAGCTGGTGCATGGACAATGAAACGCTTTCCGCCCGCTTGAAAGCCTTTGCGCTGATGCTGAAGTTCGGGCACGACCTGTTTGATGCGAAAGACTTCAGCACCGCCGCCGCGTTCGCGGTCAACAACAGCCGCACGTTGCTGAATTTCCGGACCGCCACTTTGCTGGAGCTTGCGGACGGCCAGGCGCATGTGATCGCCCAGTACGGCCAGCCGGAAGCGAACCCACATTCCCGCCTGGCCGTCGTGCAGTCCCGCTTCGTCGAATCGCTTACGCTCGGAGCGGATCCGGAAATCATCTCCGCAACCGATGGACTGCCCGCAGAACTCGCCGTCGATGACTCCGTTTACTGCTGTTTGAAACTGCGCCCGCCGGCCAATCTGAACGCGGCGGGGCTCTCCTTCGTCTGGCTGCTGGAATATGAAAAAGAGATTCCGGGCTATGTGCCGAACACGTTCCGGCTGCTGGCCGCCTCGGTTTCGGAAGCGCTTTATTATCAGAGATTCTGCAAGAGCCAGCTATGGGAGGTGAAGCGCCATGTAAAAAAGCGGTGGGTGTGGGGTGCGCTGCTTTTGCTGGTGATGGCGGCAATGTTCCTTCGCGTTCCGGAAAGTGCGACGGCTGAATTTACGTTGAAAGCACCGGAAATCACCAGCGCCTACGCCTGGTTCGACGGGCCGATCGCGGTCTGTCGCGTGCAGGACGGCGAAAGGGTGAAGCAGGGGGAAATCATCGCCGAATACGACACCGCGCAGCTCCATTACCGGCTCTCGAGCGCGCAGAACTCACTGCGCGAAATTGAGGCGGAACTTACGCTCGAACAGCAGAACGCCTTTTCCGACGAGGAACGGCTCGGCAAAGTGAAACAGCTCGAAGCCCGGCGCGCAACAATGCTTGTTGCGGTACAGGAGGCGCAGTGGTATCTTGACCACGCACGCATTGCCGCTCCGGCCGACGGCATTCTCGCGCTCGCGGACGGACGGGCGGAACAGCTTGCGGGCAAAGCGGTGCGCACCGGCGACAAACTCTTTGAAATCTACGGCGGCAGCGGCATGGTGGCGGAGATTCCGGTGAACGAACGCGACGCCTCGATTCTGCAGAACGGTTTTCATGTCACGCTGTTTCTGCACACCGCACCTGAAACCGCAATCCCGGCCGAACTCCTTGAAGTGTCGAACTATCCGGAACTGACCGAACAGAAACTCTACTGCTACCGGGTCCGCGTCCGGCTTCCGGACAAGATGCCAGACCTCCGTTACGGCATGCGCGGCATCGCACGCCTCAGTGGCGGCGACGTTTCCCTCGGCTACCGGCTCTTCAAGAGCGTTGTGCTTTTCTTCCGGGGGCTGTGAAAATGACGCATCCCGAACCGGTCACCGGCGTGCTTCGGAGCGACGTCGAACTGATCCGCGGCAATCCGCCGCTTCTGTTCGACCGCCAGGCGGACGCCTACTACAAGGTGGCTCCGGAAATGCTCGACGTGCTGGCCTATCTGACCGAGTCTTTGCCGCTCTCTCAATTTCAGGAAAAACTCGACCGCAACGGCGTCGCCATCGACCGGGAAGCGCTGCTGACTCTGCTTGTTTTTCTACAGCAGAATAATCTGCTCGCCCCCGAATACGGCCACATCGGCGCCAAACGCGAACGGCAGGCGGAACTGCGGGAAAAAACCGCGTTTCTGCGTTTTTCCGCTGCCTATCTCTTTTTCAGACTGCCGCCGTGGCGACCGGAACGGTGTTTCGAGAAAATCGGCCCCTATGTCGGCTGGCTTGCCTCCAAGTGGACCGTCTGGCTTCTCGCCATTCCGGCGCTTCTCGGCTACCTCCTGATGCTGCGGGATTTCGGAACGGTCCGGGCGACGTTTCTTGATTCGCTTTCCTGGGCGGGACTGGCGAAATATTTTGTGGCGATTCTGTTTCTGAAATTCACCCACGAAGCGGCCCACTCCCTGGCGGCGATTCATTTCCACTGCCGGGTGCGCGGCATCGGCATCGGATTCATGGTCTTCTATCCGCGTCTTTACACGGATACGACCGACAGCTGGCGGCTGCCGCGCCGGCAGCGGCTGCTCATCGACGGTGCCGGAATCATCATCGAACTGCTGCTCGGCGGAATCGCCGCGCTGCTGTGGTGCTACCTGCCGCCGGGAAGCTGGAGGTCAACCATGTTCTACGTGTTCACGGTCAGCACGCTGTCGACGCTGTTCATCAACGGCAACCCGTTCATCCGTTACGACGGCTACTACATTCTCTGCGACCTGCTGAACATTGAAAATCTCATGAGCCGTTCCGCGGAATATGTGAAACAGTTCTGGCGCTGGCACTTCCTCCGGCTCGGCCGGAGGCCGCACAACCCACGGGGCTGGCTGCTGCTCGCCTTCGGCATCGGATCGTTCTGCTACCGCATTTTTCTCTACACTTCAATCATTCTGCTGATTTACCATAAATTCGTGAAAGCGGTCGCAATCGTAATGCTGTTTCTTGAACTTTACAGCATTCTCCTTTATCCGTTCTGGCGGGAAATGCAGACGATCCGGGCACTTTCGAAACGTTCCGCCGGGCGGGCGCGCCGGCTGCTCGGCGGAGCGGTTCTGCTGGTTTTGACGGGGATTCTCTTTTTGCCGCTCTCCTGGAGCATCTCGCTGCCGGGCGAGACGATTCCGGCGGAACGCCGGCAGATCACGATCACCGAATCCGGGTACCTGACCGACGATCTCCCACGCCGTGCGGTTCCGGTCAAAATGGGCGAAACGCTGCTGCAACTCCACTCTCCGCAGCTTGAAACCGCCATCCGGCGTCTGGACACCATCCGGAACTACGACCGCACGCTCCACGAACTGCAGCAGCTTGATGAAGAAAGCTTTCCCGAAAGCCCCGTGACCGCCGAAAAAATCGCCTCCGACGAAACCGGCTTGCGGGAATTGAAGCGTCGCCGGGCGGCTCTCTCCATAACGGCTCCGGAATCCGGAACGTTCGTTTCAAAACTTCCGCCGCTTTCCCGGGGAGCGTTCCTGCCCCGGGGAGTGCTCGTCGGCGAAGTGGTTTCGGAACAGCTCAAGGTCTGCGCCTACGCGCAGGATCGCGATATCGGCAAACTCAAGCCGGGCGACGAGGCCACCGTCTACCTCCGAAATTCGCTTGAAACCTTCCCGGCCCGGATCGTCACAGTGAACCGGATCGCGGCGCGGTTGCAGGATTCCCCGCTGCTGCAACACTTCGGCGGGCCCATTCCGGTCTACCTCGCGGAGGGGAGCGGGCACTTGTATACTTCCGTTCTGCCGCTCTACCGGATTGAGCTGGAATTGACCGAACCTGCCGCCCTTGCAAGCGGCCGGGTCGTCACAGTGAAGATCCGTCATCCGGAACTGCTCGGGGAACAGCTCTGGAAACTTCTCCTCTCGGCCATTCGGAAGGAGTTCTGAACCCCCGCCTCCGCTCTTCCGCATTCCATCTCAGAGAGAGATAGGCCCATTTGCTTCCTATTGGTTTCTTCCGGCCTTTCAGTGGTCCTCCAGAGTAGCGGCGTGCCCCCCAAGGAAAGGGACAAGTGCAAGGTCGAAATATCCGAAGCGTATTCCCTCTTTTCTCCAGCTTTGTTCCTTGACAGCCATAAACATCCCACCGCCCGGAGCAAACAACGCAAGCAACAACACACCGCAAAAAAAAAGAACTCCTTTTCCAGATACAGGACTGCGAACTCTTCCCAGCACTCACAGCAACTTTCCGGCAGAATCGGATATAAAACTTCCGGCGGCACGAAATTCGCAGCTAAAAAAGAAAAGAGCATTGGGGACTTTCCAACAAAAAGTGTCCCCCAATACCCTTGCAAGATTCTTATGGTGGGCGATGACGGACTCGAACCGCCGACATTCACGGTGTAAACGTGACGCTCTAACCAACTGAGCTAATCGCCCGAAAGCAGATTTTGTACTATACCGCAAACCGGAGGGAAATCAAGCCCGTCAGGAATTTTTCAAGGCTGAAAGAGAAAAATTCCTCCGTCTATCAGCGTAAACAACACCCCTCCGTCCGAAAGCGGGGTAAAGCGGTTGATCGCCGACGTCCCGACCACTTCCTGTCGTACTTCGTACGGCGGAGCAGCCGTCACCCGCGCAACTTTCCCATTCCGGGCCCCCAGGTACACCATCCCCCCCTGCTCCAGTACCGGACAGGGATTGTGTTCACCCGTCCAGCCCAATGCGATTACTCGTTCGACCTTGCCGTCCGGAGACGCCGCGGGCATCAGCGCCAGTTCTCCTTTCATGGTTTTCCCGTAAACGGTACGGCCATCCTCGGACAATCCGATCGATTCCCGATACAGACATTCATTCGACCGGAAGAGAGTTTTCCCCGTCTTCGCATCGATCGCATTCAGATATCGATCCGGCGTCGCAATGAAAATCCGTCCTCCGGACAGCACCGGCGTGGAGTTCCCCGGCGAAAACAACCGGTTCGTTTTCCCATGCGTCCATTTCCACACCAAATCACCGGAATCAGCCTTCAAAGCATACAAATGTCCGTCCCAGGCAGGTGCATACACCACACCGTCCGCCACCAGTGGGCGCGCCTGAAACCGGGCACCGGCCACCTTGTTCCGGAACAGCACTCGGCCGCTCTTCGCCTCTATCCCGTAGAATTTTCCAGCGGAATCCCCGATGAAAAACGTCCCGTCCGCCATCACGCCGTCCGCCGATACCGGAGCATCGGTGCCGACCTCCCAGCGCAGTGATCCGTCTTCGGCATTCAATCCCACCACCCGGTTGTTGACGCAGCCGAGCGCCACCACACCGTCGGCGCACACCGGCGTCGAATATACCTGCCCGCCGACCGGGGTTTCCCAGAGCAGCCGTTTTTTCCGAAAATCAACCGCCTTGACCTTGCCGTCGGATGTCCCGTAAAACATCGTATCCCCCCGGACCGCCGCTCCGGTGTAAACCGTGGCCGGGTCCCGCCAGATCTCCCGCACCGCGCCGGAAAGAGGCTGCAGCGTCTCCGCCGCCGGCAGCGGCGTGGCTTCCGGCCAGTTTTCCGGACGTCCCCGTTCCAGCCGGAACACCTCGCGCGGCGGCTTGCCCAGTAATTTTTCCTGATAAACCACCGTGTCCGGGGTCAGCTCCACGATCCCATAGCCGGTCGTTTTTCCCCGGGACAGCGCCCGGCTCAAGATCCCGGGGATGCCGTGATAGTTGAAAAGCCGGATCTGATGCCAATGCCCCCCGATCACCACCGCCACCGGGTATCGTTCCAGAATCCGCTGCACCTCCACCCAGTTGCCGACACCGTCGGTCAGAGGATAATGGGCCATCAACACCACCTCCTCCCCCGCACGGGCGGCCAGCGTCCGCTCCAGCCAGGCCAGGTCGTCGGAACGGACAAACCCATCGCCCATCTTCATATACGGCCCGGTGCTGAATCCCACGATCCGGCAATCTCCGGCCCGGGCATCCACCCGTTCCCCGCCCCGGCGCCGGATCCACCCCTGCCCCGCGGTCGGGGACCAGTTGGTTTCGTGGTTTCCCGGGACGGCGAACCAGGGGGCGGTCAACTGCCGCAGCACCTTTTCCACCGCATCCAGCTCGGCCTCCGTTCCCTGGTTGGTCAGGTCGCCGGGAACCAGTACGAAATCAAAATCCCCCTGATTGATCTCCTTCACCGCTTCGATCAAATGGCGTTCGTTGGCATTCCCCGGAGATACATGCACATCGGCCAATACCGCAAATCTCGCCGCCATGGCTGAAGTTCCGCCCACCAGAATCCACCAGGCCAGCAGAAATCCCAGAAACCAGCGTCCCTGTTTCATTTTTCGATCTCCTTCTTCATCTTTTCCGGTATTCTTCCGGGGCACGTCCTCAGCCGCGGCGCAGCAGTCGTTCCCGCAGCAATCCATTCTCCGCCTGCGCCCAGTAACTCTCCGCATGCGCCGCCGGCGCCGCCGCGAGAAACCGGTGCAAATCCGCCAACGTATTCAAAAACGACGCCCCGGACCGGAACTCCCCGGCAAATCCCCGTCCGCGCAGATAATCGTGCACCATCTTGCGGGCCATGCGCATGGCCGCCGCTTCTCCGTATTCCTCCGTCATCTCCCGCACGTGCTGCTCCACTTCCGCCAGCAGCTCCGCTACAGTCGGCGGAACGAATTCCGTCCCGTCGGACAATTCCCGGAACAGCCATGGATTACCCATGGCGCCACGGGCGACCATGATCGGCCCGCAACCGCTTTCCCGCCGCATCTGCCCGGCTGAATCCGCATTCATGATTCCGCCGTTGCCGACAATCTGCACCGGAACGGACTCCGCAGCGGCGCGGATGATCTCATAATGCACCGGACCGGAATAAAACGCTTCTTTGACACGTCCGTGAATCGTCACCGCACGCGCACCGAGTGCATACAGGCCGCGCACCAGCGCCACGGTCGGCGCGGGGTCGGTTTCCGAAAGAATCCGGATTTTCGCCGACAACACATGGCGGCTGCGTTCCCGGAAGAGGGAGAATAAAGACAACGCCCGCTCCACATTGCGCCCGAGCGCGGCGCCCGCCCCCTTTTTGGCGACTTTCGGAACCGGACAGCCGAGATTGAAGTCCAGCACGTCAAAATCATACTCATTGAGCACGTCGAGCGCCACGCGCAGCTGCTCGGGATCGCCCCCGACCAGCTGTACACCGAGAAACTCCTCTGAAGCATCGCGTCGGAGCATTCCCTCCGAACGTTTGCGCGCATAAGTCAGCGAAGCGGCATCCACCATTTCCGTGAAGGCGAAACGGCACCCGTGCCGCCGCATCGAACGGCGATACGCCACATCCGTATAACCGGACAACGGCGCCATGATCACCGCGTCAGCGGGATAAAGCGGCATGGCAATGTCCGTCTTTCCCGCCGCCGCGGCCTCCGGGCAGCTTTGTTCGGAAAGGTTCAAATCTGGTCCAGCGTCCCTTTGTAGGCATCCAGCAGCGCCGCCACCGGCACCTGAACGGTACCGATCTTCAGCACCGGTTCGGCGGTTACCACCCCGACCCGGGCAAAGGGCACTCCGGAAAGGAGCTTTTCAAATTCCGCCGCGCGTTCCGGCGCTACCGCCGCCACGAAACGGCTGTTCGATTCGGAGAACAACAGTTCTTCCAGACTCAGACCGCCTTCCTGCGGCACTTTTTCCGGATCAATGTCCGCCCCGAGCCGCCCCGCCATCGCCATCTTGGCAAACGCAATGCCGAGTCCGCCGAGAGCAGGTGTATGGAGCGCTTCAACCAGTTCAGCCTGCGTCGCCGCGGCCACCTTTTCATAAATCGCCACCGCTCCCGCAGCGTCAACGCGCGGCACCCGGTTGCCCACCGCGCCCAGCATGGCGTAGAATTCGGATCCGCCGAGTTCGGCAAACGTCTTCCCGATCACGTAAATCCATTCGCCCGGCCGTTTGAAGTCAAGCGTCAGCGCCTTGCGCACGTCATTCATTTTGGCAATGCCGCTGAAGAGTACCGTCGGCGGAATCGAAATCTTGCGTCCGCCGCGGGTGCTGTCGTTCTTCATCGAATCCTTCCCGGAAATCAGCGGCACCCGGAAGGCCTTGGTGTAATCATAAAGCCCCTGATTGGCCCGCACCAGCTGAGCCAGTTTGTATTCCCCGTCCGGGGTCTTTTCGCTCTGCACCGGATCCGGCCAGCAGAAATTGTCCAATCCGGCGATATGGCCGAGCTCCCCGCCCACGGCAATGATCCGGCGAATCGCCAGGTCCGTGATCGACGCGGCCATGTGGTAGGTGTCGATGTCGCTGTAACGCGGCAGAATGCCGCTCGACAGAATCACGCCTTCGGTGCTCAACGGCTCGATCATGGTCACCGTCGCGTCCGCCGCCACGTCCCGGCATTTGCCGACGAAGGGTTTGGTCACACTGAGACCCTTGACCTCATGGTCGTACTGACGCGCCTTGAATTCGTCGGAACAGATGTTGAGCCGCCCCGCCATCGCCGTCAAATCGGCGGCGACATCCCGCCCGGCAATTTCCGGTTCCGGGAAGACCGGCGCCTTCCACCGGGCACTGAGCCGGAGCCGCGGCAACCCATCATGCATGAAGCCGATATCCAGCAGCGCGACGGTTTTCCCGTTGTATTCCATGTGGAATTTTCCGTCGTCGGTAAATTCCCCCAGCACGCTCACTTCCACGTCGCGGTCGGCAGCCAGCTGGCGGAATTCCTCGATATGTTCCGGCGGCACCGCGAAACTCATCCGTTCCTGCGCTTCGGACACCAGAATTTCCCAGGGATCGAGCCCTGCGTACTTGAGCGGCGCCTTGCCGAGATCCATCCGGCAGCCGCCGCACAATTCGGCCATTTCCCCGACGCTGGACGAAAGCCCCCCGGCGCCGTTGTCAGTGATGAACCGATACAGTCCGCGCTGCCGCGCCTCGTAGATGAAGTCGCTGAGCTTCTTCTGAGTAATCGGATCGCCGATCTGCACCGCCTGCACCGGACTGTCCTTGTGCAGTTCTTCGCTGGAGAAGGTCGCACCGTGGATGCCGTCCTTGCCGATGCGGCCGCCGCCCATGACGATCAGGTCGCCGGGGCGGATGGATTTCTCATAGCCCTTGACGCCGGCCACGGTTTTCGGCAGGGTGCCGACCGTGCCGCAGTAGACCAGCGGTTTGCCGATGTAGCGTTCATCGAAATATTCCCAGCCGTTGCCGTAGGGAATGCCGCTCTGGTTGCCGCCGTCGATGACGCCTTTGTGCACGCCGTCCCGCAGCCGCCGGGGATGCAGCAAACCTTCCGGCACGTCCTTGTCTTCGGTAAACGGCGATCCCAGGCAATATCCCCAGACGTTGATCAGCAGATCCGCCCCCTGCCCGGTGCCGAGCGGGTCGCGGTTGACACCGACGATGCCGGTCATCGCGCCGCCGTAGGGGTCAAGCGCGGAAGGACTGTTGTGGGTTTCCACCTTGTAGACCAGATCCACCTTGTCATTGAACGTGATCACCCCGGCGTTGTCGTGGAAAACCGATACCAGAAAATCGACTTCCCGGCCGATTTCGTTGGTACTCTTTTTGATGAAACTCTTGTAGCAGGAATCCACCGTAAGGGTGGTGCCGTCTTCTTCGTTGACGTAATCGATGATCGCGGCGAAAATCTTATGCTTGCAGTGTTCGCTCCAGGTCTGGGCGAGCACTTCCAGCTCCACGTCGGTCGGATTGGCCGAAAGGCCGTAAGCCTCCCGTCCGGTGGCGTGCCGGAAGTAGTTCTGAATCGCCTTCATCTCCTCAAGCGTCAGTGCCAGAATGCCCTTCCGGCTGATTTCAAGCAACTCCTCGTCGGAAACTTCAAGGTTGTATTCCCGCACCCGGCCGCCGGAAGTGCCGTTCACCAGCGGCAGGTTCTCCGGGATGCCCTGTTCGGCCTCATCCCCGGTGAGAATCCGGACAGACTGGATCAATTCATTGGCCAGCAGTTTCCGGGCGATTTTTTCGACTGCTTCGCGGTTCAGTTCCCGGCCGTACAGCAGATATTCCACCGAACTGAACACCTGCTCCTCGTCGCGCAACCGCCGACCGATGATGTCGCCGATCGCGGCGCGGGCCGAACGGCCCACATTGTCGGTTACGCCCGGACGGAACCCGACTGCCACCAGAAAATCGCATTTCGGCAGTTCCGCGAAATTTTCCGAACGGCGGCTGCCGACCCGCCAGCACTGGAGCACCGGATTGACCAGCAGTCCGGCAATGCGGATCATATCCTCCATGCCGAGATCGGCGGAAACGGTATAAACGTCCCGGGTCCACACCCGGTCCACGGTCACTCCGAAAAAGTTCTGAATCTGGCGCTTCACTCCTTCGCCCCGGGCGTCGCGCCACTGCGGCAACGGAGAAATCTCAATCCGTTCGTTCATGAATTCCAGCCTTTCCTTGGAAAAAAAACGCTTTCACACATCAAAAAATATGGCATGGTAATGTACACCCGGAACCGTCGTTATGAAAGGGAGCGAAGGCTTTTTTTCCACGGATTATTGTTCCGGCGCCGGCGAATGCCGTCGGCTGCGCCGCGGACCGTTCCGGAGTTTCTCCTTTCGCCTTCAGTCGCCGCAACACCGGTGCATGAAATCCACCAGAACCGGCCGGTACTTTTCCAGCGAAAACATCTCGGCCCGCGTCGTTGCGCCGTGACTCAGCGCCTCCCGGGTCGCGGGATCCGCGAGTGCTTTCAAGGCGGCGCACCATTCCTCCGGCGTCCGCGCCAGGAAACCGCATTCCGGCGTCACCACCCGGACGTTCTCCCCCACCGGACTCGCGATCACCGGCAGCCCGGCGGCAAGATACTGGATAATCTTATACGCCGACTTCCCCCGGGAAAACGCATCATCGGTCAGCGGCATGATTCCCGCATGGGCGGACGCGATCACCGCCGCCTCCCGTTCCGCCGACCAGTCTTCGAAGACCATCGGCACCCCGGGAATGCGCCGTGGTCCCAGCTCCTTCCGCGCCAGCACCAGAAGTTCGAAATCCACGGCGGCAGCCATCGTCCGCAATGTCTCCGAGAAAAGTTCCAGATACCGGTACGTGACCGGCGTCCCGGCCCAGACCACGGTGAAACGCGAACGCTTCGGCGCCGGCTTTCGATATTGGGCCAGTTCAACCACGGTGGGAATTTTCACGCAGTTGGCGTTCAGCAGCGCGACCTTCTCAGCCAGAAAATCGTTGGCGACGATCACTCCCGCCGCACCGGCGATCAGCCGGTCGTATTTCCTCTCCAGCCGGGTTCCGGCGTACTTTTCCCAGACGTTGTCGTCGAAATTCAGCACATAGCGGTGATGCCGCAGCACCGCCTGTTCCACGCCCGCCGGAAGCGACGGCAGCAGTTCGTATTCGATCAACAGCCGCTCCGGCAGCCCCGGCAGCGCCGCCAGGCGCCGCAGCAGCGCCGCTGCCGCCAGCCACCGGGATTTGCCGCCGCCACCGTACAACCGCTTCAGATAGGCGCGGCCGAAAAACGGCAGCATCCGCACCGCAAATCCCCCTTCCTCCAGCGCGGCGCGGTAGGCGTAATACCGCAATCGGCTGGAAGCGCCGAGTTCATCATACCGGGTGCAGACCGCCAGCGGCAGTTTCATCTCAGACTCCGCAGCCGCCCGCCGGCGGCAGATCCAGCATGGTCATAAAACCGGTGAAACCGCCCCGCCCCAGTCGCCGCACGGTGGCGCTGACCATGGCGCAGGTGCCCTGATCGCCGTTCACGCCGCCGCGAATGGTGCTTTCGATAGCCGGGACTCCGCGAATCGTCACCCGGTCGCAGGGATCCGGTTCGCCGATCGCGGCAACGAATTCCAGGGTAATCACCGTCCGCCCGTCCGCGGTAATGCCCCGCCCGATCTGGCGTACGCCGCGGGCCTCCCCGGCACGCACCGGAATGGCGCCGGGAATGTTCACGTCGCCATCCGCCATCACCGGCTGGAGTTCCTCCGCCACTTCGGCCAAATCCCATCCCAGCGCCGCGGCGATGAAATCCACCGACTCGGGCAGGCCGACATGGCGCAGCGTTCCCGCCGCCTCCCGCGCCCGAAATTCCTCCGGTGTCAGGCCCGCGCCGATTTTGCGCTGGAACTGCATTCGACGCGGAGACGCATCCTGAATGCGTTCAACCAGCACGTGTTCGATGCGCGAACTCGCCGCCGACAGCATCACCGGCACCAGATCCATCAGAAACCCCGGGTTGATCCCCGTGGCCAGAATCGCCACCCCCGCGTCCCGGGCGGCGGCATCCAGCCACCGGGCGAGTTCCGGATGCCTCCGGTACGGCCAGGATAGTTCCTCGCAGGTCGTCACCACCGACATTCCCGCCGCCGCCAGTTCCAGAATTACAGGCGCCGCCCCTTCCGCGGCGGAAACGGTGGTTACCACCGCCACCTGTCCTCGGACACATTCACGCACCGAGGACACCACTTTCAGTTCGCTTCCGGTTTCCACTCCGGCCAGAGAATCGACTTCCCTGCCCGCCAGCTCCGGGTCGGCATCGATCACCCCCACTACCCGGAAAAGCTCGGATCCGGCCCAATGCCGGAACAACATGCGTCCGATCTGTCCGAATCCGCAAATCACCACATCCATCATCATCGCAATAAAAAATCCGTCCTTTCTCTCTTCTTCATGATGCTGCCCATTCATGTTCACGGGCCGCCGCCCGTCACTCCGCCAGCGCCCGGTTGACCCGTTCGCGCATCCCCAGCAGCCAGTCGGCGCTCCGGGGATAATCCGTCATCGTGATCCGGTAATCCAGTCCTTCGTGCAACAGAGCCAGTACCGCCGCCCGCCCGATCTTCCGTTCCAGCGCCCGGAGCGCCCGCAGGTCCTGAATCGCCTCGAAAAACACCTCATGCCGCAGCGAATCGTACGGTACTCCGTCCGGTCCCGGATAGACGATGAAGGGATCTCCCGCGGGCACCCAGTTTCCGGCATTGGTGTCGTTCCACGGATCAACCGGATACAGCGAATACTGTGAATTATAAAAGTTGAATCCCCATTGCAGGAATCCCACGATGTCGTAACAGTAGAACATCACCCCCATGATCCGGTTCCGGGCCGACGGCATGGCGCAGAAGCGGTTCGGCACCAACTTCTCCTGCCCTACGCAGTAATAGGTCCAGAGTTCCGGTGTCTGACCGACGAAGGGTTCGATATGGTTGTTCGCCGGCACCGGTCGCCGGACCAGGCCGCGCTTGTAGAATTCGAAACTGGAGAGCGCCTCCACCGTCGGAGCGCCTTCAATGACGGAATTCAACAGTGCCGAAGCCTTGGAATAGCTGTCGATGTTCTCTTCACTCGGCTCGTCGGAAACCGAGAAGAAAACATTCTTTTCCAGTCCCCGTTTCCGGAAGAACGCCAGCAGTTCCGGCATCAGTTGCCGAAGGAAATCGGCATACGTCGGATCGTCGGACGGAACATCCCAGCCGAAAATCCGTTTCTCCACGCCGTCAACCACGGCGACGATCTTCGGCGTCGCCTTCGCCCCCCACTGGGTGAAGGCGTGCGACATGGCGAAATGAGTGATCCCGCACCGCTGCCCGAGTTCGATATAACGCTCCAGCAAAGAAAAGTCGAACGTATAACGGTCGCCGTTCCTGGAGATCCGCAGCAGCTGCGTGGTGGGCCGTTCCCAGCCGATCGCCGTATCCAGCGGCGGCGTCCACAAGGGCGTCAGCAGCACGTTCAAACCGTGGTCGGCGCCGCAGCGCACGAAATTTTCAACGATCTGCCAATGTTTTTCACTCCAGCACGGCACCCCGTAATAGGTGGCCAGACAGTCCACGTGAAACCATTCGTAGCGCAGCAGCGTCTGCTCCGGCAGCGAAAACGGCAGCACTTCCAGCCGGAATACCGTGTCGACCGCATCCTTCCCGGTCCCCATGGTCCGTTGATCCATGCCGGCGTCGGCCAGCGTGATCTTCACTTCGTACGCGCCCGGCGTGCAATCATCCGGCACCCGGACCGTCACCCACAGCGCCCGCCATTGATCTCCCGGCAGCCGCCAGAAACCGTCGCGCAACGGCCGCAGCGCATCGGGATAAAGCCCCGGACGGTCGCGCAGCATGTACGGATCATCCTGCAGCTGCGGCACCCGGTTGGGCACGGACACCACCTCCCGCACCTCCACCGGCAGGTTGCTTGATGCCGCGACTTCCAGGCCGTACGCGGTACAGACCCCGTCCTCGCGCTCGCTGCGCACCGCGACCTGAAAGGAATACACTTCGCCCCGCGCCGCACTGCCGGAATGCAGCGCCGGTGCGCGCAATTCCTCGTCCAGGAACACTTTTTCCAGAGAGCTGACCGGTCGAATATTGAGTTTCATGCGGTTTCCCCTTTCATCTGAAATTTGCACGGACTCTTCCGTTTTTTCATTTTCGTTCAATATACCGCCGCCGAAAACTTTTTCCACAGTTCCAGAACGTTTTTTTTCATTCCTGTCCGAAACCGCCGGAAAACCGTAACCAAGTGTTCCATATTTTCGGAACTCTTGACATTTCCCCAGGCCGGTTGTAAAATCTTCACCATGGTGCGTGTCCTTATAATTATGAAATAAATCATAAAAAATACAATTTTTCATATCCTTATTTCCAGTATAATAAAAACAACACCAAAACGAAACGAGAAAGGACAGACCGAATGAAACGACTCCTGTTCGCCGCCGTGCTTCTGGCCGCGGCCTGGTCGGGGACGCTCGCCGCAGCTCCCGTCACTACGCTGGTGGAGGACAACTTCGATCAGGGGGATCCCGTTGCCCCCCTTAACGTTCCCATCGGCTGGAGCTATTACCAGCAGTGGGCCAAGGGAGGCACCATCGAAGTCGTGCCCGACCGTTCCGGCCGCGCCGTGCGGCTGCGCGACGTCACCGACGACGGGGAAATCGGCATCTGCCGGACATTCCCATTCAAATCAGGCGAGTATTACCGGGCCACCGTCCGGGCCAAGCTGCCGCCGGGAACGGAACGATCCACCTTTTTCCTGCAGATCTCCTTTTTCCGTCCGAACGAACGCCCGCTGAACGCCAGCATCGCGATGGCCGCGCCGGACGACCGGCATTACGCCACGTTCTCCACCGAACTCCAGGCACCGCCGAACGCCACCGGCGGCCGGATTTACATCTACTCCGGGCGCAAGGCGACCGGCGCGGTCATCCTGGATGACTTCCTGCTGCAGAGCTCCCCGGAACCCATTCCCGCGCCCAAAGGCGATCCGCGCATCGACTTCAACTCACTGGAAATCACTCCACGCGACATGTGCATTGACACCGCGCTGGTCCGGAACGGCGCCCCGGCGGCCGCCATCGTCGTCTCCGAACGCCCCTCCGACCGGCAGCTGGCACAGCAGCTCAACACGGCCATCCGGGAAAAAACCGGCGTCGCACTGCCGGTGCTGAACGACCGCCCCCTGCGCGACCTCTCCTCGCTTGACCAAAATCTCATCATGATCGGTTCTCGCGACACCAATCAGGCGCTGGAAAAACTGTACATGCGGCATCAGGTGATCCTCGACGCCCGTTATCCCGGCGTGGGCGGCCATGTGGTGCGCAGCATTCACAATCCCTTCGGCGACAAATTCAACGTCATCGCCGCCGGCGGCAGCGACGACGCGGGCACCGCCGCCGCGGTGAAAAAACTGGCGGAACGGATCGCCGCGCAGCCGAAAGGAAAAGATTTAACGCTCGGCTATCTGGCGGACATTCAGCTCCCCGCCGGCACCCGGATTCCGGAGGACGCCTACACCGTCCCGGTCTGGGACAGCACGTTCGGCTGGAACCGGATCAGCAAAAACCTCGCTCTGCTCTACATGACCGGCGAGGAAAAATATGCGAAGGAATTTCTGCGTCTGGCCTTCCCCTCGCCGGAAACGGTCGAGCAGCTGCGCAAGGACGACGAGGATTACGACGACGCCCGCGATCCGCTGGTCAAGCCCTATCACTACCGCTCCATCCGCATGATGCTGTACTGGGACATGGTCGAGGAAAGTCCTTACTTCACTCAGGAACAGCGTGTCGCGGTCACGAAAAAGTTCTATGAACAGCTCAACTTCTGGCGTACATTCGGTTATCAGGGCGGTTATCACATTTTCGACGCACAGAAACCGCATCAGCGTCTGCAGGACCGCCATTACCTCTGGGAAGCACTGAGCGTGTACGTGGTGGCGGACTATTTCAACCGCTACTACCCCTGCCGCGACAGCGAAGAGGGAATGCGCTGCATTGCCAACATCTTCGCGCCGCTGGAACGTTCCGCGGCCTTGAATATCGGCACGATGATGTGGTATTCCACCTTCACCGAACCGATGATCACCTACGCCACGCTTTCCGGCGGGCGCCGCTATGAAAACAATCCGGCCATCCGCGTCTACGGTGAAACCCTCCTGATGCACAGCGACCTCGCGCCCGGTGACTGGGCCCTGGCCTATGCCGGCCCGAGTTATCTCGGCCAACTGGCGTATCTGCTCGACGATCAGGCCTTCGTTCAGCTGCTGGCACTCAAGGTGCCGGAGTCGGACCGCACCTTCCGCCTCGGCCAGTCCTACTGGCCGAAGAAGACCTATCGGAACGACAGTTTGCAGAAGATGGCCGGCGCGTTCGTGCATCCGGCGTTCGACGCCGGGGACATGGACTATCCCTTCCTGCCGCCGGAAGTGAAGCCGGAGGATGTCGTCGAGCTGGTGACCTACCGGCAGAACCGGAACGGCTCCGGCGACTTCCTGCTGCTGGACACCAAATATGAAACCGGCGGCCGCAATCCCTTCCATAACTTCAACATCGCCAGTTTCCGGCTGAACGGGATTCCGGTGCTGCGCGGCTATCACAATCAGCTCCACCTCTACCGGAACGGCATCGCCACCGGCCGCAAGAGCTTCTATTCCAAAATCATGAAACAGGGGAAAACCGGCGCCACCGCGTTCATCCAGGGATTCATTCCGGACTTCAACGACCACGACTGGACCCGCACCCTGATCCTGCGCGACAACCGGTTCCTGCTCGCCGTAGACCGCGTCGTGCCGCGCACCGACAATCAGAGCACGCTTATCGAAAACAACTGGGAAAGCCTCTCCGGCAGCCGCACGACCATCACCCCGCAGGGGGACTTCGTGCTGCACGGCCAGAGCCGGATCCCGCCGCAGTCGCCTCAGGTACCGATCAGCATCGACAGCACGGAACTGCTCGCACGGGTAGATCATCCCACGAAGTATTTCTCGGGATTCCTCAACTGCGCCGGGTTCTCCGGACTCCGGGTCGGCGACAAAATCCCCGTGCCCTTCGAATTGAAGAAAACCGAAAAACTGAAACTCTACGCCTATCTCATCGGCCATAATTCGCTGCGCGGCAAGGTCCGCATCCTTCTGGACGGCAAAACCGTCGTCCCGGAAATCGACCATCTGACCCCCGGCTACCGGGTGCAGCAGGTGAAACTGTGGGACGGCGAACTCGCCGCCGGAAAGCATCTGGTCGAATTCGAAATCCTTTCCACTCCGAAAGGCAGCCAGTCCGCCTATCTGACCGTGCTCGGCATTTCCGGCACCACGCCGGACTTCAATCCGGATGCCGACGGCTACGTGCTGGCCACCTCTTTCTCCGCGCTGCCGGTGAAAAACACGGTCAGCGCTCAGAACGGTTCCTCCGGGCAGGCCATGTGCTTTACCCGCGAAGAGCCGGGCCGGGCCGGCAAACCCATTGATTTTGCCACCGTTCTGCGGAGCGGCGCGCCGGATGACCAACGCTCCTCCGCCGCCGAACTGGACGGCAAAACCGCCCTGCTGCTCCCCGAACCGGCCCTGCTGATCCCGGAAAAGGACGGCGGCTTCCTGCTGGCCGAAACCGATCATCTTTTCGGCTTCCGGGTGGCGGAAGTGCCCGGCCTGTTCCAGCGGAACGAACCGGTGGCTTTCGATTACGACGCCACCTCCGGAAAACTGATCATCCAGGAGCCGGACGGCAAAATCAGCGAAACCACGGTTCCCGGCTTCCGGCTGTTTTCCGCCGCTGAACTGACTGCGGAAGTCAACCGCATTCTGGCGGCCAAGAAAAGCCCCGAAAAAATGCGGGTCGACGCTCCCGAAATCAGGGCGAACTGGCAAATCTCCCTGCCCGGCGCCGCCGGTTGCGCAGCGGACATTCGCGACGATGGTCGGAATCTGTTCGCCGTCGCCGCCGGAAAAGCGGTGGAACTCTATGATTTCTCCGGCAAAAGGCTCCTGAGCATTCCCGCTCCGGACACGGTCGGCGCCCTCTTCTGGTGGCCGAAGGAAAAACTGCTGCTGATCGGCTGCCGCAATGAAAAACTCCTCGCCTGCTCGCTCGACGGCCAAGTCCGCTGGGAATTCACCTCCGAAATGGCTCCGGAACTGGTGGCCAGCGCCAAGTACTACTGGTTCAAAAGCGCTCTGCCCGGCATTTACGCCCTGACTGCGGCGGAACTGATCCCGGGTGAGGAACTGCTCTACGTCGGCAGCGCCGGTACCGTTGAGGTGCTTGACGCGCAGGGAAAACTGCGGGGACGTTTCTGGCAGACCTGGGGCGCGGTCACCGATCTTGCCGCGCTTCCCGCCGCCGAAGGGAAAACGGCCGAAGTGCTCGGTTCGCGCCAGATGGGCGGCAGTCCGAATTCCTACGTCATCTTTGCCGACGCCAAGGGCAAACTCCAGCAGCAATACCGGGGCATGTATCAGGCACATGACGGTACGAATATGGGCTCGTTCGGCTTCAGCTCCATCGGCAGGGCGCCGACCATCCCGGTTCAGCTCCGTCCGGACGGACCGGTCCGGCTGCTCGGCGCCTTCAACGGCTCCCAGAACCGGCTGATGCTCTGGGATCGCGCCGGAAAAACGATCGCGGACGCCGAACTCGGCCCCGGACTCGTCGCCGCCAGTCCGCGTTACGGCCTCAACGCGCTTACCGGCAGCAACAGTCGCGCCATCGTCGTCTGTGATCTCAACGGCGACGGCGTCAAGGAAATTCTCCTCGCATACCGGCGGGAATGCGTCATCGCCTTTGACGATCAGCTCCAGACCCGGTGGCTCGCCCGGCTGCCGGGCGCGCCGACCGTCATGACGGCCATCCCGACGCCGAAGGGCGTCCGCATTGCCGTCGGCTGTCCCGGCACGCTCCTGATTCTTGACGCCTCGGGCAAGGTCATCGCGCAGGCCAGGCTCAACGGCACGCCCACGGTCATCACCGCCGGTGAAGGCCGGGTGGTCGTCGGCACCGAAGCCAAAACGCTGGCGGCGTTTCCTCTGCCGTAAACGGATCGAACTCCGTTGCGCCCGGCCGGTTTCCGGCCGGGCTTTTTTTTGTGGGAACACAGGAAAAAGAAATCAGCGGCAGAGAGCTTCCGCCGTTTCCGGGAAGTTGGCATCCAGCAACCGCCGGACCCGGTCCACACCGGGAAAGTCCCGGAATGGAAACATCCGCGGCGCCAGTCCCGGATATTGTGCCGCCCATCCGGCGCAGACGGACTCGTCGGCCAGCGCGCGGTCCACGCCGATCAGCAGGGGGATTTCCGGATGTTCCGAGAGAAACGCCAGGCGCCGTTCCAGGTCCGTCCGGTGCCACCGGTGGAAGAGCTCCAGATACACCGTCGGCCCGCCCCCTGCCCGCCGGAAACACAGATCCGGGAAAAACACCCGTCCCTCCGTGCCTTCGATAAACGGCGTCTCCCCCGCCACCTGCCAGCTCCGGACCTTCTCCCGGAAAAGCCGGTGAAACATGGCGATTTCCTCCGGCACATAGCTGGAAAAATTCCGGTAATGCGACCGCAGGCCGCAACTCTCATCCAGGGCGAGACGCCACTCCTCCCCCCGGTCGTTCCAGTGGATGTCCGCGGTCAGCGCCCATTTTTTCAGCAGCACCGCGGCCGGGAAAAATCCCGCCAGCTGCAAGGCGTATTTGCGGCTGTTCGCAAAAATCGCAAATGGGCCGCTGATCTCCAGCTCCAGCGTGTCCGCGTCCACCCGGCGGATCTCCGCAAGCAGCCGGAAAAATTTCAGGTATTTGAAGAAGCGTCGCAATTCCCCCGTTTCCGGATCCGACACCCGCAGTTTCAGCCGCTGTGCCCGCATCAAGAGGCCCTGCACCTGGGCCAGATTATAACGTTCCAGCAGCTCCCGGGCCGTGAGATCCCGAAACCCGCCCAGCACTTCATGTTCCGGCAGATCTCCGTATAAATCCCCGCCGCCGAACACCGCCGCCGCCGGATCCGCCCGCCAGGCGCGCTGATACGTTTCCGCATCTCCTTCGCGCAGCAGCAGTGCGGCGCTCCGCTCCAGCAGCCGCCGGCGCGCCGCCGGGTAATCCAGCTCCTGCGCCGGATGAAACAGGCAGCGGTCCTCCACCAGTTTCGTCAGTGCCTCCGCCACCTCCGTCATGCCGCTGCCGCGACACAGCGCTTCGACCGGTTCCTCCAGCTCGCCGCGCCGGAGCTGTTCCTCCGCCCCGCTCCGGTATACCTGCAGCAGCTCTTCCGCCAGCGCCGCAAGCCGACCGTCCTCCGGATTCAGAAAAACCGGAAAAATCTTCCCGGCACGCCGCCGGAAGTGAATGTATGGCCGGGTCAGCACGTTCTCCCCCTCTCTTCTTTTCGCCGATATGCGCGATGGTCGCGCCGCCGGTCACTCACGCCTTCCTCCGACGTTCCGGCACTGATCAATTCATACAGCACCGCCTGCTCCTTGCCGGGCGCCGGACGCAGAATCCGCCCCAGCCGCTGCACGTGTTCGCGCACGCTGCCGCTTCCGGAAAGCACAATTCCCACCCCCGCCGCCGGCACATCCACCCCCGCGTTGAGCCCCGTGCTCGTCACCAGCCCCGGGTCCCCCCCCGCCCGGGAGCCAGCCCGAAACGCCTTGCGCGCCCGCGCCC
>CASDQW010000004.1 GCA_949282965.1 uncultured Lentisphaeria bacterium | reverse complement strand
ATCGCTGCCGTCAGAGTGGTCTTGCCGTGGTCAACGTGGCCGATGGTACCAATGTTGACATGCGGTTTCGTTCTTTCGAATTTTTCCTTAGCCATTCTTTCCTCCTGAACCGTTAGAGCTTCTTGCCGAACCCGATACCTTTTCTCTACCAATATATAAAAACTGGAGCCCACATCCGGACTTGAACCGGAGACCTCATCCTTACCAAGGATGTGCTCTACCAACTGAGCTATGTGGGCACCGCAACACCATCAATCTGGTGCTCGAGGGGGGACTTGAACCCCCAAGGATTGCTCCATATGGACCTCAACCATACGCGTCTGCCAATTCCGCCACCCGAGCACAAAACATCCGCATTTCATCCATGCGAACAGGCCTTTAATATAAACTCTCCCCATCCGTTTGCAAGCCCGGGTTTTCAAAAAAATTCTTTTTTTTCTCAGAAAACCGCGTCCTTCCCTTCGGTCCGGGGATTCACCACGCTGTTTTGTGCCATCCGATATGAATGGAATCTTACTATAGCACATCCCCCGACCGTGTCAAGATATCTTTCGGGTCTTTCCCGGACTCTGCCCGGGTTCCGGGTTCTGAAACACCCCAGTCGGCATCCGAGGTCCAGTTTTTGACGGACGGACTGGGTGAACAGATTCGCCAGCGCACCTGATCATCGGCTTCTGCCGTCATCCTTCCGGAGAGCGGGCCCAGATAAAGCCGCACCCGGACCAGAAAACAACAATCATTCCCATCCACAAAAAAATCCAGCAGCCGCGGCTGCCAGGGCTCCGGAGAAACGCCGATCCGCCGCAGGTCATCCGGCGTTTCCGGCCAGGCCCCGTATTCCCGGCGATACCGGGTCAAAGCCGCGCAGAAAGGCTGAAAAGTTTCCGCCGTGATCTCGTATTGCTGTTTTCGCCACTCGAAACCGCCTATTCCCCTCAATCTGGGGATGCCGGCCGTAACCAGAATCAGCGCGACCAGCAATCCGTACGCGGTCAGCCCCCCTCGCGCCACCGGCCCCATGCCGATTCCGGAAACGGTGGCCGTCCTCATGCCAAACCACCAAGAAAGCAATGCAATGCCCCCCCAGACCGCTACCAGCGCCACTACCGGGGCCGGCGTAAGAGGCATGCCGCCCCCGTACCAGCGACTCCACAGCCGCGTCACGGCGGCTGCCGTGGTCAAAAAAACAAACCAGAACGAAAAGCACCATAACGCCTTCCGGGGCCATCGCTCCATCTGCTCCGTCAGCACAACCGTCAGCCAACCGCCCCACAGCAGCGTCACACTGGTCCAGTACCACTCGTATGACCAGGCATACCAGGCGCAGCCGATCACCGGCAAGGTTCCCATCAAAACGGCCGCCCAGCGTTCATATCCCCCGCCGAAACATTGCTGCAGACCATCACAGAGCCAAGCAACCACCACGGGAATCCACAACAGCGGATGAAACCACAGCGTCCCTGCCGCCACCGCCAGTCCACACCATTCCAGGCGACCGGCGTGCCGCCGCTGGATTTTCCGAAACACCGGCGGCAGAACAGCGGCAGCGCCTCCGCCCCCCGCACTGACCAGGAAAACCCGCAGGGGAAGCGGCCATCCCGCCATCCCCATTCCCAGCCAGAAACAGCCGCAACCGAACACCAGGCACCATGCCGGAAGCCCGTGTTTTCCGTTTTCGTTCCAGCAGTTCATCGCTTGTTCTCTCCAGCCCCCTTCGCCCTTCACTCGCAGGTTTCCGAACCATATCACCGGAATACCCGTCGCGCAATACGCTCAGACACCAAATCCCCAAAAAATCGTTGCAGTTTTCAGCACACGGCTTATATTGTATAGCGAATGAAAACGCCCGTATTGTTCAGGAGACCGTAACATGAACCACCATCCGTCTTCCCTGTTTCAGTCCGGTACCATCGGTACCTTGACCGTTGCCAACCGCTTTATCCGTTCCGCCACCCATGAAGGCATGGGCGATGCGAACGGGGTTCCCGCGCCCGCTCTTGGCGCGGTGTGGGAGACTCTTGCCCGGGGCGGTGTCGGACTGATCATTTCCGGACATGCCTTCATCGATGCCTCCGGGCGCGCTTCTCGCAATCAGACGGGAATCGACCGGGACGAACTGATCCGACATTGGCGTTCCCCGGTGGAAGCCGTTCATCGAGCCGGAGGGAAAGTGCTGTTGCAACTGGCTCATGCCGGCCTTTACGCCGCCTCGGCGGATCCTGTCGGACCTTCTCCCTTCGTTTCCGCGCCGGGAAAAACGCCCTGCCGGGAACTGACGCTCACGGAAATCGCCGCGTTGACCACCGGGTTCGCCCGGGCCGCCCGGCGCGCCCGGGAAGCGGGATTCGACGGCATTCAGCTGCACGCGGCACACGGCTACCTGATCAGCCAGTTTCTTTCGGGATACTACAACCGCCGCGTCGATGAATACGGCGGCACCGCGGAAAACCGCGGTCGCTTTCTGGTGGAAATCCTTCAGGCTGTCCGCCGGGAAGTCGGCGCGGATTATCCGGTAACGGCCAAGATCAACAGTGAGGACTTCATCGTCGGCGGCATGCCCCGGGAGGAATGCGCCGATCTCTGCTGCCGGTTGCAGAAAATCGGCCTGGACGCAGTGGAACTTTCCGGCGGCGTTCAGGCACCGGATGCTCGCTTTTCTCCGGTTCGGCGCGTGCCGTTTCCGCCGGCGGAGACGGCCTTTTACCAGGATGCCGCCGCGGCCGTCCGGAAACGCCTGAACATCCCCGTCATCCTCGTCGGGGGCATTTCCTCGCTACGGCAAAGCGGAGAACTGCTGCAGCAGGCCTGTTGTGATTACATCGCTCTCTGCCGGCCCCTTATCCGGGAACCGGCCCTGATACAACGCTGGCGGAACGGGGAAGTTGCCTCCTCGCCGTGCCGCCGCTGCAACGCCTGTTTCCGCCCGATTCTCACCGGTCGGGGAGTTTTCTGCCCGATCGCGGAACGGTAATCGTAAGCCGTGCGGGCGCCCTCCCCTCCGGCGCCCCCCCGCCCCACGGTCATCGTTCCGGCAAACGTCCGGCCACTACGGTTTGCGCCACACCGGACAGATATTTCCGCAGAACCGGATTGGTCTCTTCCGGAGTCATTGCCCGCAACCGCTCGATCTCCTGTCGGGAACGCATCACCGGTTCTCCGTAAAAGACCGACAGCGCCGCATCCTGAAGCTGCCCCCCCACCTCGGCATGCAATCGTTCCATGGAAAAAATCACACGGTCGCGTGCTTCCCGAAATTCTTCTCCGGTCAGCCCATCGGCAGCTAAGCGTTCCGTCTCCTGACGCAACAGGTCCAGCGCCCGCGGCGCGGATTCGGCGGCGGTCACCGCGAACAAACTCAACATCCCCGGATGCCAGCCGCTGAACATCCGCATACCAGTGGTGTAGGCCAGAGCGTTTTCCTCCCGCACCAGTTTGAAAAGGTGGCTGGACAGCCCGTTCATCGCATCGTGCAGCAGCTGCAATACCAGGTGGTCCTCCCCGAGACAATCACTGCCGGGAAGCGCCCGGCAGACCACCGTCTGCTCCCGCGTCAGCGGAATCTCACAATACCCGGCCGTTTCCGGAAAACAGGGCGCCGCGGGCAACCGCATCGGCGCGGAAGCCACCGGCAGCGCCGCATCCAACTCTTCGGCATACCCCATGGCCTCCTTTGCCGAGAGATCCCCGCCCAGTGCGCAGACCATCTGCGGCCGGTGCAGCAGCCCCTGATAAAAATCGCGAACCTGTTCCCCGGTCAACGCCGTCAGCGTTTCCGGTGTTCCGGACTCACCGATCCCATAGGGGTGTTCTCCGAACAGCAGTCGGGCGGCGGCCCGATTCGCCGCATAACGCGGCTGCTCCAGGCGGCTGCGCAATTCCTCCAGCGCATTGTTCCGTTCCCGAAGCAGTGCCCGCTCCGGAAACAGAGGCTCCGACAACATCGCCAGCAGCAGATCCATCAGCGTACGGAAATAACGGCGCGGCGCATTGAACTGCACCATCAGCGAATTCCTCCCGCCGGAAATCCGCCATTCCGCGCCACAACGCTCCAGACGATCCGCCAGCTGCGCTTCGTTCCACCGCCGGCAACCGGTACTCAGCAGATCGGACAGCAGCTGCGTAATCCCGTTCCTGCCGGTCTCGAAAACCGCTCCGCCGGGCAGCACCAGCGTCAAATCAATCAACGGCAGCTTTCGATCCTCCAGATATACGGTCCGCATTCCGGACCGCGTCCGCCCCTCCGCCGGTATCGGTCCCGCACCGGTAATGGCCGGTTTCCGCCTCGGCGCGGTCTTTCGCGCCGGGGTTTGCCGCACCCAGGAGAAACGCTCCGGCGACAGATAATGCGCCGCCACCCGGTTGACCTCATCCGAACTCAGTGCAGCAAGCCGTGCCAGGTAATCCTCCGCCATCCGCGGCGCTCCGGCTGCATATATTCCGGAAGAGACAGTCGCAGAGATTCCCCCGTTGCTCCGCAGCTGTCGCAGCTGCGCGGCATATTGCTGGCGCTTCTCCCGCTCCACTTCCGTGTGCGAAAATCCCCGGAGACGGATATTCTCCAACTCCGCCCGCAGCGCCTTTTCCAGCCGCCCCAGTCGGGCGGGGACGGCGCCGGCAACCACACCGAGCACACCGCCGAACGGCTGTACATAGCCGAAACTTTCCACATCCACCGCCAGTTCCCGTTCCTGCCGCAGATGCCGCACCAACCGCGAAGCATCGCCCATGCCGGTCAGGCCGCACAGCACATCCAGCGCCGGAATATCCCGATGCGTGGATTCGGGCAGACGGACCGCCGCTCCGATACGGGCGAGCGGATCGGCGAACACCGCATCGGTCTCCCGCGTCTGCGTCTGCTCCGGCTCCGTCGGCAGCACCGGTTCCGCCAGAATCCCCCGGTCCCAGTCCGCCAGACGTTCGGCCAACGCATCGTACACCTGCTGGAATTTCACTGCACCGACAGCCAGAAAAAAGACCCGCCCCGGCGTATAACGCCGCTGATAATAAGCCGTCATCCGCTCCCGGGTGACGGCGGCGATCCGATCCGGATAACCGATGATGGGACAGCGGGCGTTGTGCCGGAGAAAAACACTGCTCCAGAGCCGCTCCAGAAGCCGCCGGTCGGGATGATCCCGGCCCAGCTCGCACTCCCGCAGAATCACCTCCCGTTCTCCGGCGAAACGCGCCTCCGGAAATTCCGGATAACGCACCATCATCGCCAATACGTCCAACGCCTCCGTTACGAACTGCGCCGGCACTTCGGCATGATAAACCGTGTGCTCAAATCCGGTATAGGCGTTGATTTCCCCGCCCAGCTCGCCGATCCGGTCGGAAACCGCGGTTCCCGGGTAGTTCCGGCACCCCTGAAAGAGCATGTGTTCCAGAAAGTGCGACAACCCGCATCCCAAATCCTCTCCCTCATGAATGCTGCCGGTGCGGACATGACACTGCAATTCCGCCGCCGGCTGTCCGGGGCGCTCCACCACGTACAATTTCAGGCCGTTGTCAAAAACACCGCTGAATACTTCCGGAAAAAAACGCATGACTCTCCGTTTCTCCAAATTAAAAAAGCCCCGCCGGAATTTCGCACCGCTTCATTCCCGGCGAAGCCGTCTGAAATCTTCTGCCGCCACCGCCGCGCGGTGCTCCGGCCATCAACTCCTCAGTCGATCTTCGGAATGGATCCCGGAGCCGGCGGCGTCGCCGGGGCTTCCCCGTGGAACCACTTCGTCACCCGCAGAAAATCCTCCGGTGAATCATCGGAAGAAGCCGCCAGCAGCCCCGCATCAATCAACTTATAAACGATTCTGCCGATATCGGTCGGCCCGTGCACGCCCCAGTCCGCCAGCACGGCGGAGGCCAGCGGTCCGTACTCCCTGACCGCAAATTCCAGCAGACCGTCCACCAGTTCGGCCGCGGTCAGATGGCGTCGTTCCCCCAGCCGGACCAGTGCGCAGCCAAGGCCGTCAAACACCAGCAAATACGCCTCCCGCCGGTAACGGGGATCTTCTTCGACCAGACGGTTCACCGCCTTGTCAAACACCGTTTTTTCATTCATGAACGCCCGACCTCGCAAGAGTGATGTTTTCTCTCATTACAATATCCCCCGAAACAAAACTCGTCAAACCCGATTGTGCAACAAATTCCGCCCTCCCCTGCCTCCATGCGCGCCGGAAAACGGGAAAAACCCGGTACAAACGTTGATTTTTTTCCAATCCGCCACTATGTTATTTGCGATTGCCTGTCAACATGCACGGCGATGGCCGGCGGCGCGCGCTGCCATAAACGGAAAACACCATCGCGGTCCGTTCGGGCATCATCGGAACAACGAACTTCAGGAGAGCCATTTTATGTCTGCAACCCTCATCGACGGCAAAGCCATCGCCGCCGAAGTCAATGCCGCCACCGCCGCCGAAGTCGCCGAACTTGCCGCCCGCGGCATCCAGCCCGGACTCGCCGTCGTGCTCATCGGCGACGATCCCGCGTCCCAGGTATATGTCAACACCAAAGTCAGAAAATGCGCGGAACTCGGCATTCATTCCGTTCGCCGCGTCCTGGGCGTCGACGCCACCATGGAGGAAGTCCTCGCCGTCGTCGCCGAACTCAATGCGGATCCCGCCATCCACGGCATCCTCGTTCAGTCCCCGCCGCCGCCGCAGATCGATGAAGCCGCCATCATTGCCGCCATCGATCCGAATAAGGACGTGGACTGTTTCCATCCCGTCAACGTCGGCAAGCTGCTCATCGGAGAACCCGGTGGTTTCGCCCCCTGCACCCCCAAGGGCGTGCTGGTGCTCCTTGAACACTGCGGCGTCGACCCCGCCGGAAAACACGTCGTCGTCGTCGGCCGCTCCAATATCGTCGGCAAACCCCTGGTCGCCCTTTTCCTGCAGAAAGCCAAAGGCGCCAACGCCACCGTCACCTGTGTGCATTCCGCCACCGTCGACCTCGCCGAACACACCCGCCGTGCCGACATTCTCGTCGCCGCCATCGGCAAACCGGAATACATCCGCGGCGACATGATCAAACCCGGCGCCGTCGTCATCGATGTCGGCATCAACCGCGTCAAAGATGAATCCGCCCCCAGAGGCTACCGCCTCGTCGGAGACGTCCATTTCGAAGAGGCTTCCCGGGTCGCCTCTCTTCTCACACCGGTGCCCGGCGGCGTCGGTCCCATGACGATTGCCATGCTTATGCGCAACACTCTGCATGCCGCCCGTCTGGCCGCCAACTGACGCTTGTCTCCCATAAAGCGCGGGAGCAGCGGCAAAGAACTCCAGAAAGAGTTTTCCCGCCACTCCCGCGCGATGTTACTGTCATTTGGCCTATCGCACTTTCCGGCGATGAAGGCGTCCTGCCACCGCTATCACCAGAGCGGCCAGATAACAAAGCCAGACCGAATTCATCGCCCGCCCCAGACCGATCCAGTCCGCAATTTGTCCCACCAGCAGCAGAATCGCCGTCGCCACGGCCCAGCTTCCTCCGACGATCCAGGCCAGGCGCATGCTCAGCGACAGATTTCCCGGAGCCGTTCGCGCCAGCACCACGATCAATGGAAAACCCGCGCTCAACAGCATCCCCGCCGGAATCGTCAGCCAGACGGCGCCACGAAATCCGGAAAGCAGAAAATACCCCGCAATCACCGGCAACCCGGCCGCCAGCCCGATCATGATGAAACGGGACGGTGGATACCGTTTCGCCAGCACGCCGAACAACAGCGAGCCCCCTGCCGAGCCGATTCCGAACAGCATCGCACTCATCCCGCAGAAGGTCAGCGGAAATCCGGCGTCATGAAGATACGACGGCAGCAGTCCCTGCAGCGTAGCGGATCCCGCATTCATGAAAACGGCGATGGCAAAAAGATTTCGATAACTCCAGGGCTGATCCTGCTGGTCCGCCCGGCCACCGGCATTGCCGCTGCCGGAATCGACTGCCAGCCGGACCCGGCTGCGGTAAACGGCAAACACCACCAGCAGCGGCAGCGGGATCAGCAACAGCAGTCCCGGCAGCCGAAAATGTCCGACCAGCCACGCCCCCGCCAGCGGCCCCGCCGCGAATCCGAGAAATCCCGACACCATAAAAAGCGACGTGCAGATGGAAGACGGAATCCCGTCCACCGCCAGCGTTCCGCGCAACCCTTCCGGGTGAACGAACGCAATACCGACCCCGACCAGGAACATCAGCGCCGCCAGCACCCACACCGGCGTCCCCGCCGGCAGGAACCCGAACAGAAAAATCAACATCGCCAAAACCATGCCGCATTGAATCATCAACGGCAGCCGGGCATGGCGGCGCACCAGTCCCGCCGGAATCTGGAAGAGGTTGGAACCAATTCCCATGATCGCCAGCAGCACCACACCCGCCCCCAGCGACAATCCGAAATGTTCGCGCGCCACCGGTAGAAACCCCGGCAGCAGACCGCCGAGCATGTCGATGACGAAATGCGCCGCCATCAGGGACAACAGTTGCATTCGCGACCGCCACATTACAGCCATGTTCCTCACCATTTTTCCCAAGTTCATCATTCCGGAAGAATGCTGGCAATGTACATCCGGAAACCAAGTTTTCAACCGCCGCCCGCCGGGATTTTCCAGGAAAACCGCGTCCTTTCTCTCCGTCCTTAACGCCCGGAGGATTGTGGAAAAACAGCAAAAAATCCCCGCTCCCGGCTTGATATTCCATCAAAATACGGTCTATTAAACCGGACCGGAGACTGATCAACATGCCATTTCCGCTGCAAAAAAAGATGCACCACGCCGCCCGCCGTCTTTTCCCGGCGCGGCAAACACTTCGGAAATCGCTGCTTCTGACCGTTCCGGCGCTGCTGTTGGCCGGAGGATGTCAGCTTATCGGAGATTCGGCTCCGTCCGGCGCTGTTCCGTCCCGGGCAGACGCGGCGGTTTCCGCCGTCAATCCCCTCTTCTTCCCCGCCGATCACGGCGAATTGCTACTGCTGCGCGGCACCGACCAATACGCCGTCGAACTGGAATCATCCTGCTGGTGTGCCCGGTATTGGATGGCGGATGACGGCACGACCCTTTACGGAGATGTCCGGCGGGTCACTCCGGAAGGAACTGTTTTCGACGGCTATTTGAAAATCACACTGCCGGAACCGCCGAAACGGCTGGAGGAAAGCATCGTCTCCCATCACCGGTTTCAACCCGCGTCCGTGAGTCATGCAACCGACGAAGGCGGCACAATTGCCGCCGGTCAGTGGCAGTTGCTGGACACGCTCGGCCCCGCCGGCGAGGACACGGATACGCTGACGGTGCTGGTAGCCGCACCGGCGGGTGAGGAAGCGGAAAAACACGTTTTCCGAGCTGCTTACCGACTCGCCGACCGGTCGCTGACCCTTCTTTCCGAAATGCTCCCGGAAACAGACGATGACGCGACCCGCTAACCGGCGTTTGCGCCAAGTTTCCGCGACCGGTGATCAACCGAATTCCGGTCCGGCAATGGCGAAGCATCCGGAGAGATCCTCCCGCCACCCGTCGGCGTTGTTCAACGCCATACGGAAAAACGGTCGCTGCACCACGAACCCGCGCCCCTCCAGTGCCGCAATAAACTGCCGCTGTGTCTCCGGCACGTCGATCATCGGAAATTCATAGGCACAATGATACAATGCCGCATGCAGCAGACGCACCGCGCTGTCCAGATCCGGCGCATACAACGGTCCCAGTTGCCGGAACAACCGCCCCGGTCGCGACAGCAGAAACGCCGGAACCCCGGGCAGCCGGAATGCCGCCTTGCCGCTGCGCCGCAGCAGCCATTTCAGCAGTGCCGTCCGCTCCGTCCCGAAAGCCGCCGCGTCCACCCGGATCAACTCCGGCAGATCGGCGGCAGTCATACTGACCACCCCTTCGGGACGGCGGCCGACGCCGCCGCCGCGTCCGGTCAGGCGCACCAGGCGCCCTTCCTCCGTGAAACCGAGCGTCCGGTAAAACGGCGCCCCTTCCGGCGTGGCGTCCAGCTTGAACGGCAGCCCCTCGCGCCGGGCCAGCAGCTCCCGCAGCAGCCGGCTGCCGATATCACCCCCCCGCACGCCGGGTTCGACGATCACCATATTGATCCAGGCAACGCCGTTCGGATAAGGCAGTGCCGCCGCAGTCCCGATCACCCGCTCCTGCAGGATCATGCCCAGCGTGGTCTCCGGCGCCTGCTCCAGCATGAACAACCATTCGTCGTCCAGCTGATTCCAGTTGAGCAGCGCAATCAGTTTGCGCAGTTTCGGCAGATCGGCGGCGACAAGCTCCCGGAGAATCGGAGTGGCACCATCGGATCCCGGTGAATCGGAAGCCGCGGCATTCTCCGACGACGGCGGAACCTGTTCCATGTGCTTTCCCTCAAAAAAAATCGTTTCCGCTGCCGGTTGCCTCCTCCGGAACGAAAATCGGCAGCCGTCTTCCCGTTCCCGCATCTTTTCGGAATATAATGCCGCTTTCTCCAAAAATCACCCCTTTTTCCGCAAATAATTACAGAAAAAAAACGCTTCATCGAAAAATCGGCTCTTTTTTATCAAAAACTGATGTATATTACTGGAAAATCATTGGAACAAATATGGGGAACGACAGACCACCCCTGCCGAGGAACCACCGGAATCATGCCGAAACGACCGACCCGGATCTATACCGAAATGCTCGACTATCTGGAGGCGATGATCGCCAACGGCGCCTTCCCTCCCGGTACCAAACTGCCGTCCCAGCGGCAGCTCGCCGGACAGTTCTCCATCCCGCAAAGCACCGTCGGAAGAAAACTCAAGGAACTGCAGCAGCGCGGCCTGATCGACCTGCGGCGCGGGTCCGGCGCCTATGTCCGGGACCGCCGCAGCCGCCGCAGCCGGGCCGACAAGAAAATCGTCATCATCATCGATGCGGTCAATATCCAGACCTCCTACTGCGGCCACGTGCTGATCGGGTTGCAGGAACGGGCGGAGGAATTGCAATGCAAACTCACGTTGCATTTCACCTCCTACCGCAGCTTCACCCCGGAAATGCTTTCCAAATACGGCGCGGGATATGACGGCATCGTCCTGCTCGGCTGTTATGACACCGCTCTGGAAAAAATCCCGGATACCCGTCCCTGTGTCGGCGTGAACATGCACCGGACCTACGGCTTCGCTTCAACCGTCGATCTGGATCCGGTGCGCGCCGCGGAGCTGGCGGTGGATTTTTTCACCGCCCGGGGCTGCGGTACGGTGCACCTTTTCGGATACGACGTCGGCCATGCCGAACCGAAATCAGCCTTCGACTTCCGCGGCAGGATCTTTGCCGAATACTGGCGCAGCCGCGGCCGCCTGATTGAACACCAGACACCATTGCCGGACAATCTGGATGGGGACGGTCGGTGCGATCCGGATCACTTCACGGATCCGGACGCCGGATATTTGTTTGTCAGCGGAACCCGCGCCAACGGGGCGGCGCAGGAGTACGTGAAGCGGACCGGACGGGCTTTGTGCGATGATTTCCACGTTCTCAGCATCGATGGCAAATCCCTGCTGCGTCCGGATTATCATCCCATCAACACCATCGCCACCGATTATCCGGCAATGGGGCGAACCACGCTGGAAGAATGTCTGCGACGGATCGCCACCCCCGGCGAAGGCCCCCACCGGATCTATCAGAATGTTTATCTCAGTCTGAAAAAATAATCACCGGATGTGCTCGATGCGCGATAGGCTGCGCAGTATATAGTTCCGAAAACAATTCTGTTTGCAAAGGACCGGATGCCATGCTGAATATCTTTCATCTCGACATGAATTTTGCGGCGCTCCGCACCGATTACCTGGAAAAACTGCTGGAACGACTCGCAGAAATGGGCTTCAACGCCATCCTGTGGGAACTGGAGAACAAAGTCCGTTTCGAACGTCTGGGCCGGGCCGCCGATCCGGAAGCCATGACCAAATCGGAATTTCGCCACCTGCTGGACCATGCCCGACAGCTCCAACTGGAACCGATCCCGCTGCTTCAGACCATCGGACATGGAGAATATGTGCTGCTGCATCCGGAATTTCAGCAGCTCCGGGAAAATCCGCTCCGGCACGACTGCTACTGCACCACCAACCCGGCGGTGCGCAATCTACTCAAAGATCTGATCGCAGAATATCTGGAGCTGTTCGAAGATTTGCGATTCTTCCATCTCGGCGGCGACGAAGCCTACGAATTCGGGACCTGCGATGCCTGCCGCGCTTATGTCAGGCAGCATGGCCGCAATCGTCTTTACTCCGATTATCTGACCGACCTTTCCGCCCCTCTTCGTGCCCGCGGCATCCGTCCGGGAGTATGGGCAGACATGGTACTGGCCCATCCGGATGAAATCGATTCGGTCGACCGTTCCCTGATGCTGTGGGACTGGAACTACTGGGGCAGCGGCCCGGAAGACCGGGAAATCCGCATATGGGGCGAAGGTCCCGTAACGCGGGAGAACCTGACCGACGCCCACTTCCGGACCTTCCCCGGACTGCTGGAGGCATCGGGCCGACTCAATGCCTTTTACACAACGGATTTTCTTGCGGACCATGGTTTTGAAGTAATCCTGGCCTCCTCCTCGCGTTCCGCGGGAGATGCGCTGTTCGCCGGTTCTTTTGCTCACCACGCCCGCAACATCATCGGCTGCGCCTGCAAAGCCGGCCGCAGCGGTCTGCTCGGTCATTGCGTCACCAGCTGGGCGATCCGACAGCATTCCTACGAAACCCAGCTGCCGCTTCTGGCGGCGGCGCCCCGCGCGGCGGCGGAACCGTTGCGGACGCAGGAAGATCTGCTGCGGGAAACCGGAGAAGCCATGTTCGGCACCGATCCGATCCGTTTTTATGAAGCCGCCGACCTGATCGGCGCCGCCTTCCCCTTCGACCTGACCGGCGACGTCGGCATCCAGTGGAACGGGTTGAAAGATCAGCTCCCCGCTCCTGCCGGCTTCATTTCCGACCAGCTCCGGCGCTGGCGGGAAGACGGGACCCTGCCGCAGCGCCGCCGGCAGCTGAACGATGCCCGTACCAGACTGCTTCGCGGCTTTTCCCTGTTGAACGCATTTGCTCTGGAAGCCCGACGCGGCTTCGACATCCTCGAAGCCTGGCGCCGTGCCGCTCACCTCCAACTGGGACAGCTCATGCTGGCTCAGGGCTTGCTGTGCGAGGACGGAGATCCTCAAGAGTATGAAACACTTGCTATCATGCTACGCGACCAGTTTCAGGCGGAACTGGCGCGATTTCACCGGCCGGATTCCGCCCGGCGGAATGCCGGACAGGTCTATGACGCGATCATCGCCTGTTTTCAGGCAGCTCAGCGGGACAGCGACGCATACAGCAGATAACCGACCGCCGCCGCCAGCACCACGATGATCGCCCCCATAATCGTCACCAGGAAGTTACGGTTGACGAACAACGCCGTACGCCGCAGCGGGGAAGCATTTTCCGCTGCCGGCGCGTATCCTGCGGCAAACGCCTGAATGTCCGCCCGCAATTCCGCTACCGACTGGTATCGGTCCTCCGGCCTCAATGCCATGGCCTTGCGGCAGATGGCCTCCAACGCCGCCGGCACCGGCCGGTCAGGAGCAGCCACTTCACTGGGGGGCGGAATCTCTCCCCGAACAGTCGCGGCCATGATTTCCTCCACGCTTTTCCCCGCCAGCGGGCAGTGCAGCGTCAACATGGTGTAGAGCAACGCGCCCAACGCATAAATATCGGCTCGCTCATCCAGTTCCCCGTTCCGTCCCGCGACCTGTTCCGGAGACATGAATCCCGGTGTCCCCTTGGCCACGCCGTCGCGGGTGTCGCGCGACGCTCCCGCGTGGCCGCCTTCCGCTTCTTCTCCGGCATTCATGACCATTGCCAGCCCCCAGTCAAGCACCAGCACTTCGCCGAAGTCGCCGATATTGACGTTGTTCGGCTTGATGTCCAGGTGAAGCACCCGCCGGGAATGGGCGAACAACACGGCGTTGCAGACCCGGATGAAAATCTGCGTGGCCCGCTCGATGGAATACTCTTTGACGGATTCCACCTCCCCCCGCCGCACCCGCCGCAGCAACGTCGCCAGCGACTGCCCCCGCAGGTATTTCATGGTGAAAAAGGGCGCTCCGGACAAATCCGTGCCCATATCATGCACCGGCACGATGTTGGGATGTTCCAGCCGGGCGGTCAGACGCGCCTCCCGCACAAACCGTTCCAGATCCGACGCGGGCCGTTCCCGGAAATCCGGCATCATCGCCATGGCCACTTCCCGTCCGGTATCGATGTCCAGCACCAGCAGCACCGCCTTCATCCCGCCGAAACCGATGCTGCGGATAAATTTATACCGCTTATTCGATTTCCGCGGCAGTTCCGGCGCAGTCGTCAGGGACGGCTCTTCCTCTATGGCGCCGCCCGAGCGAATCAGTCGGGTTTTCTGCATCTGCATTTCATCGTCCATCGTCCGGCCCGCTCCGTTATTTCAGGGTGACTTCCGCCTCGCCGCGAACGACTGCACCGGTGATGACGCAGGTATCCGCCTTCTTTTCCAGAGAAGGAACCGCAAACATCACGTCCAGCATCAATTCCTCCAGCAGCGCCCGCAGACCACGGGCGCCGGTTCCTCGCGCCACCGCCTTGTCAGCCAGCGCTTCCAGCGCGTCGTCGGTAAATTCGAGCTTGACCCCCTCCATTGCCAGCAGCCGCTGGTACTGGCGGATCAGGGCGTTTTTCGGTTCCTTCAGGATCCGCACCAGATCGGAGGCGCTCAGCGGTTCCAGATTCACCACTACCGGCAGCCGCCCGGCGAATTCCGGAATCAACCCGAACCGGATCAAATCCTCCGGCTCGCAACGCGACAGAGGATTGGCCGCCAGATCCTCGGCCGCCACCTCTCCCGCCGCGGCCTCTTCATCCACCAGCCGCTTGAATCCCAGCACCTGCTTGCCGCAACGCCGTTGAATGATCTTGTCCAGCCCGACGAAGGCGCCGCCGCAGATGAACAGAATGTTGGTGGTGTCCACCTGCAGAAATTCCTGCTGCGGGTGCTTGCGTCCGCCTTTCGGCGGCACATTGGCCACTGTTCCCTCAAGAATCTTGAGCAGCGCCTGCTGCACCCCTTCCCCCGAAACGTCCCGGGTGATCGACACGTTCTCGGTCTTCCGGGCGATCTTGTCGATTTCGTCGACGTAAATAATCCCGATCTGCGCCCGCTCCAGATCATAATCGGCCGCCTGCACCAGTCGCAGAATGATGTTTTCCACATCCTCCCCGACATATCCGGCTTCGGTCAGCGTGGTCGCATCGCAAATGCAGAACGGCACATCGATCATCCGCGCCAGCGTTCGCGCCAGCAAAGTCTTGCCGCTGCCGGTAGGCCCGAGCAGCAAAACATTGCTTTTTTCCAGTTCCACATCCGCAAAAGCCTGCTCCAGACGATTCTCCACCTCCGGGCGGGCCACCCGCGTCTGCAGCCGCTTGTAATGGTTGTGCACCGCCACCGCCAGCACCTTCTTGGCCCGTTCCTGTCCGATGACAAACTGATCCAGCTCCGCCTTGATTCGAGCTGGGGTCGGCACCTTCAAGCCGGCAATCAAGCCGGCCATCCGGGACTGCCCGGATTCCTGCGCGTCGGTTTCGGAAACGGCCTCCCCGGAGCAGAGATTCCGGTGCCCGATTTTCAGGCATTCGGTACAGATGCCCAATCCTTCCACGCCGCTGGCCGCGATCAGAACTCCGGGATCGCTGCCCTCTTCCCGACCGCAGAAAGCACAAATCAGCTTCTTGTTTCCTCTTTTTCCCGCCATGATCTTCCTTCCGTCCCTTATTTTCTGGAGACGACCTGGTCCACCAGTCCGTAAGCGACCGCTTCCTCGGCGGACATGAAACAATCCCGTTCGGTATCCCGTTCAATCTTCTTCAGTGTCTGGCCGGTATGGCTGGACAGGATCCCGTTCAACATGCTCCGGAGCCGGAGAATCTCCTGCGCCTGGATGCTGATGTCAGCGGCCGTCCCCTGCGCTCCGCCCCACGGTTGGTGAATCATGATCCGTGAATTGGGCAGCGCATAGCGCTTGCCGGCAGTTCCTGCGGCCAGCAGCACGGCGCCCATCGAAGCGCACTGGCCGAGACAATACGTTTTGACATCACACGACAGGATCTGCATCGTATCGTAAATGGCCAGACCGGCCGTTACGCTGCCGCCGGGGCTGTTGATGTACAAATCGATATCCTTCTTGGGGTCCTCCGCCTGGAGAAAAAGCAGCTGCGCGATCACCAGGTTGGCCACTTCGTCATCAATCGGAGTACCCAGAAGAATAATCCGGTCCTTCAGAAGTCGTGAATAAATATCGTAACCGCGTTCTCCATGCCCGGTCTGCTCCACCACCATCGGCACCAGAAAAGAACCCGCCATTTTTTCTTCTCCCATGTGTTCCTTCTCTCCTGTTATTGCTCCGGAAACGTCTGTACAGCCGCCGCGTTCCTGCTCCGCCCCCGTATTGCAAAAAAACCCCGTCCGCAAACCGGAGCCGGGGTTTTTCTCATTCCAAATTCACCGCGGCATTCGCGGCGCAACAGGCAACCGCACGCTCACTTCTTCGCGGCTTCCTCCGCTTTCGCTGCCAGGAAATCCAGCACCTTGGCATTCAGAATATCCAGTTGCAGCTCATCCATGCCGCCGGTCTTTTCCAGCATGGAGCGGAATTCCTTCTCCTTGTAACCATAGTAACGGCTCATGCCTTTCAGCTGGGCATCCACTTCGTCGCGGGAGAGCTCAATCTTTTCCAGACGGGCAATCTTGCGCAGAATGAAGGTCCGCCGCAGGGATTTGCGAGCCGCCTCCTCGGCGGTCTTGCGATGTTCCTCGGTCTTGGCTTTGAACTCTTCGACGTCAGCTTCGCTCTTGACCAGATTATTCGCCAGCTTGCGCAGCTCGCGACTCACTTCGGTCTGAAGCACGCCCGGGGGCAATTCAAATTCCGGAATACCGGCGGAAAGCGTTTCATACACTTTTTCCACAAGTTCGCCGTGGCGTTTGCCCGCCGCCTCGTTTTCCAGAGAAATACGGATCATTTTCCGGAATTCATCCAGGGACGGGGTGCGGGTCTTTTCGCACAGTTCCTCGTCGGTCAGTTCCTTCTTGCGCTGCACGCCCAGTACTTTGACCTTGTATTTCAGGGTCTTCCCGGCCAACGCCGCTTCCCGGTAGTTTTCGGGATAAGTCGAATCAAATTCGTATTCCTTCCCGACTTCCGCACCGGTCAACGCCGCAATCGCACCGGGGATGATCTCCGGTTCGCTCAGCCAGATGTAACCGTTTTCGGATGCCACCTGACGCTTCAGGGACGCGGATGCGTCCTCCGGCAGCTCAAAGTCCGCCTTGTAATCCACTTTGAGCATATCATCAGCCTGGGCGGCACCTTCCACATCGGCATAGTTCGCATACATGGAACGATAAAAATTCACCCGTTCGTTCACCGTATCGTCGCTGATCTCCACCGCCGGAACATCCACCTTGATTGCGGCATAATCGCCAAGTTCAATCTCCGGTGCGATATCAGCATTCAGCGTGAATTTGAAATCTTCGCCGTCCTTGAGTTCCGGTTCCTTTTCCAGGCCGCAGGAGACCATATCCAGATCCTTGTCCTCGCTGACCTTGTCGAATGCGGCGTAAACAATCCGCCGCTTCAGTTCCCGATTGATCTCATCGGCAAAACGGCTCTTCAGCATCGCCACCGGTGCCTTTCCGCGCCGGAATCCGGGAATATTCACCGAAAGCGCAAAATCACGCGCCGCCCGGTCCGCCTCACGCGCAATCGCCGCAGCGGGAACCGTAAAATCAAAATCCTTGCGGCAGGGGGTCTCGGAGCGGACTTCCATTTGAAGAGCTCTTGCCAGGTCGTTTGCCATAATCCTTCAAAACCTTTCCATGACTGTCAACAGAATCCATGTTCCAAAAAAAACGCATAAATTTAGAAACCGGGTACTATAACTTCTTCCCGCCGTTTTGTCAAGCCTTCTCCACCAGCGGCCGCGCGAATTTCGGCAGCAGGAAGCATCCCCGGTGCACCTCCGGCGTATAGTAGCGCAGCTGCGCCGCCAGCCCGGGCTCCATGTCCCGCGCCGGAACGCGCACATCACCGCCGTCGGAGCCCACACATACCCCGATCATCCCGGTCGGATAGGTCGGCACCATGATCGCCCCATACCCACTGTAGCGGAACAGTTTTCGTGTCACTTCCGACAAATGACGCACCACCTCCGGCAGCAGATAGACCGATTCCGCCTGCGAGGCAATCACCCCGCCCGGCCGCAGCGCTCGTTTCATATTCCGGTAGAACTCCTCCCCGAACAGGGGCGCCCCGGGCCCACCGGGATCGGTGGAATCCACGATAATGACATCATATTCCCCTTCGCGATCGCGAACAAACTCACTGCCGTCGCCGATATGCACACATACCCGGGGATCGTCATAGCCGCAGGCCAGCGACGGCAGGTATTGTTTGGCACATTCGATGACCGCCGCATCAATTTCGCACTGGTCGATGCGACGGACACCGGAATGACGCGCAACTTCCCGCAGCACGCCCCCGTCGCCGCCGCCGATCACCAGCACGTTTTCCGGAGCCGGATGCGCCATCAGCGGCACGTGCGCCATCATTTCCTGGTAGGCAAACTCATCGTACTCGGTCAGCTGAATGATCCCGTCCAGCAGCATCAGCCGCCCGACCCGGGTGGTCTCGTAAATATCAATCGTCTGATACGGCGTCACCCGGTGACACAGATGCTCCGTCACCTCCACCGTCAGTCCGAAGCCGTTCATGGCCTCTGTGACCCACATTGCTCATCCTCCCTGCGTTCCCGGAATCATAGGCGTCGTCCGGCCGGGCCGCCATCGCCCCGGGCACCACCAATCAACGAAAAACGACGTTTCGCCTCACTGACGGATCGCCACCTGCATCCGGTAATGATGTCCGCCGAATCCGGCCAGTGCCAATTCCGCCACCGTACGCGGTTCGAAAAATTTGCAGCTGAATACATCCAGATAAACCGTCTTCGACGCCGGGTCCAGATGCCCGCTCAGCAGTCCGCAGCAGAAATCACGCCGCAACGAAATCATCCCCTCCCGGCATCTCCGGAACAGCATATCCCCGACCGTCTCCGCCTTCAGGCATCGCGCCAGGTTCTCCGTAATGCGACGTATCTCCTCCTCTTCGAAAACGGTACAGTCATACAGATCCACCACCGCTGAAATCCCCCGTGCCCGGGTCCGTTCGAACCGGGACCGCCAGGAAAGCGCATAACGGCTGGTATGATCTTCGCAGACCGTCACCAAGCGCTCCACCCCCTGCGGATTGACGATCCCGCGATTCATGACGCTGGAGACGATCGCCTGCTGCGACTCCAACCCGGTCCGCAACGCATCGACCGCCACGTCAAAATCAATCGAATCGCCACAGGTGAAAATATCCACCGCCGCATAGTCAAATTCCGGCCATGCATGCACCGCGAAATGCGATTCCGAAATGATCACCATCCCGCTGACCCCCTGCGGCTCGAACGCATGAAAGCGGGAACAGATCACCGTTGCACCGGAACGCCCGGCCGCCTCCAGAAAAATCGCCTCCATCCGCGCGGGATCCGCCAGAATCCGAGGATTGCACTCATAATACTCCACCGTCATCTGGCGCCCCAGCGCCATCCCGATCTCCGGGACCGGGGACGCGGCAGTCATTTTGCGGCCTCCGCCAGTTCAAAGACACACTGGGAATTCAGAAATTCCTGGAAGTCCGCCTGCTGCACGCCGGTCTTCTGCTGACGCCAGATCATATCCCATTGTTCTTTGCTCTTCGCCAGCTCCGCCATGTCCGGCGCGGTACGTTTCGCCACGGTAACGATCATCGCGCCATCCGGCGTCGGCAGCACCGGCGACAATTCTCCAGGCCCCAGTCCCAGCGCGGCCTCCACTACCAGACTCCCCGTCCGGGTCAACGGCGGATTCACCAGCGTAAATTCCTGAGTCCCGGTCCACAGCGCAGAGGCCAGCCGCTTATCCGCCGGCAGCGCCGCCAGTTCTTTGGCCGCGCGTTCCGCCGCCTCCCGGGCCAAACGCGTGGTCGCGGAAGCAATGTAATCTTCCTGCACCTTGAGGTTCACTTCGTTGAATTCCGCCGGGCGTTCTTCCTCACGCGCCACCACCATCCCGACGTAGGCGGCGGTTTTGCCGGATACCGCGTCAGACACCGGCACACTGTCGAAAACCGCGGCCAGCCGGGTCACCAACTCCGGCTCCTGCAACGTTCCGATCGCAATCGCATCGGCCGCGAATTTCCCGGGCCGGATCACCGACAAGCCTTCGGCAGCGGCCAGTTTCAGGAAGGCGGTCTGCTTATCGTCGCTTTCGCCCACCGCATCATAGGCGGCGCGGGCAAATTCCTGCGCCTGCCGTCCCACCGCGGCCCGCGCCCGGTCCGCCACACAACGGGCCTTCACCTCGTTGCGGATCTTGTCGTAAGCCGGCACCTCCTTGCCGTCGCGCGCAAAAGCGGCTTTGTTATCCTCATAATATTGCCGCACGGTCTCTTCGTCCACGGCCGCAGCCTGCTTCAGCACCTCCGGCCGATCAAACGGAAACTCCACAATGATCGCCGTCAACTGCACCGGAATGGTATAATTCGCTCGATTCTGCTTGAAGAAATCCGCCAGCGCAGCCGCTTCCACCTTCAAATCCTTGGCATAGGCGTCCCGCTGAAATTCCGCAATCTTCACTTCGTATTTTTCATTGGCATAGCGGAAGAACTCCGTCACTTCCCCCGGAGTCACCACCACCGACGCCATCATTTCCTGCATCAGCTTGTTCTGCAGCACCGCACTGCGGAAAGCCGCCGCAATCATATCGCCGTCATATCCTTCCCGGCGAAGATTCGCGCATACGGTTTCATATTTTTTATAGTCGAACTGCCCGCCTTCCTGAAAAATCGGCAGCTGCCGGATCAGTTCGGCGATCTCCGTGTCGGACGCCACCAGACCGCGCCGCTCGGCGGCACGCTGCAAACAGACCACATTGAACGCCTGCATCTGATCCAGCTGTCCCGGATTGGCGCCATACGCCAGACGGTAATACAACGTCATCGACTGCATGGCGGAGCGCAGATCGTTGTAACTGACCGGCTCACCGAACGCCATGCCCACCCGGATCGTCCCCGGGTCGCTGCAGCCTCCGACACCGAACTGCCCCGGTGTCAGAAAGCCCAGAAAGGAGATGATGATGACGACCGTGAAGATGCCGAACAGCCACCGGCTGTGGCGCATGAACACCGAATTAATGCTTCTGATTACCATGAATGCTCCCCTGTCAATTTTTCGTATACAATAAGCATGATTCCCGCTTTTCGCAAGCCGTTTTTCCGCAATAACCGCAAAACTTCCGCGCCATTGCGCCTACTTCTCCGCCGCGAGCCGCACCGCCACACGTCCCGGACGAACGGATTTGACTCGCAACTCGGAGTCATCCACCCCGACCAGCACGCAACCGGGCGTTACATTGAACACCCCCGGTTCGCGCAATTCCGAAAGATCCAGGTACGGACGCAGATTGTCGCTTTTCAAAACGCTCAGCTGGCTTTCCGGACCACTGACCGCCACTTCCGCCAGCGGCGGACCCTGCACTTCCACAGACCACCGCTCCCGACGCTGTTCCGGCGACAGCAGCAGTCGCAGCGGTACGCCATTAAACGTCCGGGTGGCATATTTCCGCACTACCTCGATCCGCACGGCCACCCGTTCCGGCAGAATCCGCATACCGTCCGGAGTCCGCAGCTGCGCGGTATAATCAAAGCCATCGGTCACCGTGCGATCCAGCGGAATCGGCTGTGTTTTCACCGTTCGCAACTCGCTGACCAGGGACTCCGGTCCGCTGACCTGCACCTCGTCCGGCACGCAGATGATCCGGTCCAGCTGATAATCCCGCGGCAGGCGGTCCAGCGAATCAAAACGCACCTCGATCGGCACCCGCCGTGAGATGATCGGCTCCAGCTCCAGCAACAGCTCCTGCGGTTCTATGTCGTTGATCTCAACCCCGGGTGGCACATTGAAATCCCGGGGCGACAACTTCAAACGATACGGGGTTCCCCGCACGAAGCTGCCTTCACGAAGCCGCACCTTGCCGATAAAATCCCGGGACGACAGACTGTTGAGCACCCGCGTGCTTCCGGTCACCACCAGTGTCACCGGCGGCACGCCGCCGTTCAAATTGACAATGCCTTCGGGCAATTGCAGCTCCACCGGCACACCGCTCAGCCGCAACGGTTCTGCACGGGAAAATCGATAGGTCACCGCTCCGTACAACAACAGCGCCAGAAACAGCGCCAGGAGCTTGCGCAGAAAATCCCGGGTCAACGCCAGCCGGAGCCAATGCCCCGCTTCCTGAAAGAATTTCCGCTCCATCATTGTTTATCCCCCTCTTCCGTGATGGACGGAGCGTCTGCCGCCGGTTCTTCGGCCGCAACGTCATCAAGAATATCGGTAATCGCCGGATCGTTGTCCTCCTGCTCGGTAATGATCAGTTTTTCCAGGGATTCCTCCAGTTTTTCCGGTGTCAGATTACGCCGCAGCGTCCCCCGGGTACAGATGCTGATCACTCCGGTCTCTTCTGAAACCACCACCACCACCGCATCCGTCTCTTCCGCGATTCCCATTGCCGCCCGATGCCGTGTTCCCAGCCGCTGCAGAAATCCCGCCGTACTCCGCGTCAGCGGCAGAATCACCCGCGCCGCGACAATCCGATTATCCCGGATGATCACCGCTCCGTCGTGCAGCGGCGACTTCGGAAAGAAAATCGATTCCAAAACCATGGCATTGACTTTGATGTCCAGCCTCACCGCGTCTTCCTCAAATGTCCGCAGACCGATGCGCCGTTCAAAAACAATCAGGGCGCCGCATTTGCGCCGGGACATGTCCACCGTGGCCGCCACGATTTCGCCGATCACTTCCCGCTGCCGCTTGCCGCGCAGAAAGGTATAAGATCCCAGCTGCGCAAAGGCCCGCCGTAACTCCGGCTGAAAAATCACGATCACCGCCGTTGCCAGAATCCCCCAGAACCCTTCGATCAGCCAGTTGATCACCTCGAATTTGAGCGCATCGGAGGCAATCGACAAGCCCAGCAGCACCGTTATCAATCCGGTCAGGACATAAGCACCGCGGGTTCCCCGCATGAAGTAAAGAACCTTGTAAATCAGGAACGCGATCAGACCGACTTCCAGCGTCGGCCGCAAATAACGCATCAGCAATTCAAAATATGCCTGGTAAGATGACCAATCCACGAGCTGTTTTCCGTTCCGTTTTTCCGGATTTCCTGTCTTCGTCCCTAATATACCGCTCCGCGGCGTTGCTTTCAACACCCGCGACCGGGTTTTTCCACATCGTCTCCAACAAGATGCCGCCACACCCGGAAAGCGTCTGCCGTCGCACGCACATCGTGCACCCGCACCATCGTCGCCCCATGCATCAGGGCATGAAGCGACACCGCCAGCGTCCCCGCCTCCCGCCGCAGCGGCTCCGGTTCGCCCAGAAGGGCTCCCAGAAAAGATTTCCGCGAATGCCCGATCAACACCGGCCCCACCCGGTGCAAATCCTCAAGCTGACGCAGCAGCGTCCAGTCCTGCTCCGCCGTCTTGGCAAATCCCAGACAGGGATCGAACAGGAGGTTCTCCCGTTTCACTCCGGCCCGTTCCGCCTCCCCGGCCCGGGCAGCCCAGAAGGCGCAGACTTCCGCCACCACGTCGGTATAACGACAGTTTTCCGGACGCCGCATCTGCTCGGGAGTGCCGCGGGTATGGCCGATGACCAGACGTGCCTCGAACTCCGCCGCCGTCGCCGCCATATCCGACGAAAAGCTCAACCCGCTGACGTCATTGATGATCACCGCTCCGGCGTTCAATGCGGCCCGCGCCACCGCGCTTTTGCGCGTATCCACGCTGATCACACAATCCGGACGCAGCCGTTTCAATTGCAAAATCACCGGCGTCACCCGGGCGCGCTCTTCTTCCGTCGGCACTTCCCGTGCGCCGGGACGAGTGGATTCTCCGCCGATATCGATGAGATCCGCCCCTTCATCCAGCAGCCGCAGCGCCTTGTCCACCGCAGCCGCCGTCGTCGCCGACGTGCCGCCGTCGGAAAAGGAATCGGGCGTCACGTTGACGATTCCCATAATTTCCGTTCGGATCATCTCCCTCTCCATTCTCTTCCTCCGCCCGCAGCGCCGTGAAAAAACAAAATCTCCGCCACACGGCGGAGATTCCCGGTTACCGTCGCCCGGGAGCGGAATCCCTGTCAATCCGCCTTTTCGCCCCTGTCGGTGTGTCGGCGGATCCAGGATTATTCGTCCATGGAGTCCTCTCCGGCCGCGTCGTTGTCATCATCGACATCAGGCGTCATTTCCGACGGCGCCGCGGACGTCGCGGACACTCCGGCGTGAATCGTGCCATCCGCGGTCTCGGAGGCGCCCGGACGATCCTCCGGCGTCACTTCGATCAGGCGGGCCACCCCGGTAATCCGGTCGCCGCGATTGAGGTTCATGATGCGGACACCCTTCGAATTGCGTCCGACAGTCCGGATTTCTCCGGCCGGAATCCGCACCAGCTGACCGCGCTCGGTGGTCAGCAGAATTTCATCATCGTCTTCGATCTGCAGCGCGTTGATTACAAACTCACCATCGCGCAGCCGAATGCTGGCGACGCCCTTGGCGCCGCGGTTGGTTTTCCGGTAGGTGCTGACGAACGAACGTTTTCCCATACCGCCGGTGGTAACCACCAGAATTTCCGGGCCGCTGCCCGAGGCCGGCGCGTCGTCGCCTTCAGCGCCTTCTTCCACCTCGGAAAGTTCTTCCTCTTCATCCGCAACCGGCAGTTCATCATCCACCTTTTCGCGGATCACCTCCATGGCCACCACATCGTCGCCGGCCAGTTTGAAGCGCATACCGGTAACGCCGCGCGCGGTCCGTCCCATCGGGCGGATCTGCTCGTCGGTCTGGTCGAACCGGCACGCCATGCCGAGGCGGGTGGACAGCAGAATTTCATCCCCGTCGGCGCTGACCGCCGCACCGATCAGGTCGTCGTCCTCTTCGATGATCAGCGCACGCAACCCGGTGCGCCGGAGATTTTTGAAAAGCGACAGCGCGGTCTTTTTGATATAACCGCGGCGGGAAGCCATGACAATGTACTTGTCCGGCTCTTCGAATTCCTCGGGGTGTACGGTCAGCATCGCCCGGATCTTTTCGCCGGGCTCGACCTTGATCATGTTGACGATCGCCTTGCCCTTGCCGGTCCGGGAGCCTTCGGGAATTTCGTAGACGTTCAGCCAGTACATGAAACCGCGATCGGTGAAGAAGAAAATCAGGTCGTGGCTGTCCGCGTTGAAAAGGTGTTCCACATGGTCTTCATCGCGGGTTTCCATCCCGATGATCCCCTTGCCGCCGCGATGCTGCGTACGGTAGGTGTCGGCCGGCACCCGTTTGATGTAACCGGTGCTGGACACCGTGATCACGCAGCTGTGCCGCGGAATCAGGTCCGCGACATTCAGATCGCTGTCGTCCATCACGATTTCAGTCCGGCGCGCGTCGGCGTATTTATCCCGGATCACAAGCAGTTCGTCCCGAATCACGCCGAGCCGCATTTCCCGGCTGGCCAGCAGGTTCTGCAGATATTCGATGCGTTTCTGCAATTCTTCGTATTCGTTGCGGACATCTTCGATCGCCAGACCGGTCAGCTGATGCAGACGCATATCGAGAATCGCATCCACCTGAAGCTGGGTAAACTCAAAACGCGCCCGCAGCGCTTCCGCCGCGTCCTGGCGGCTGCGGGATTCCCGGATGATCCGCACCACTTCGTCAATGTTCGCCAGAGCCAGCAGCAGCCCTTCCAGAATATGGGCCCGGGCCCGGGCTTTATTCAGGTCGAACATCGCCCGCCGGGTCACCACTTCCAAACGGTGATCAATGTAGGCCTGAAGAATTTCCGCCAGATTCATCACCCGCGGCCGGTTATGGTCAACCACCAGCATGGTGGCCCCGAGCACCGTTTCCAGCGGGGTATGGGCAAACAGCTGATTCAGCACCACCGATCCCATCGCGCCGCGCTTGATGTCGACCACAATGCGAATACCGGTGCGCTTGCTGGTTTCGTCGCGCAGGCCGGAAATGCCGGTGATGCGTTTTTCCGAAACCAGATCGGCGATCTTCTTGACCAGCTGTTCCTTGTTGACGGCGTACGGAATTTCCGTAATGATGATCTGTTCGCGTCCGTCTTTTTCGACGATTTCGGCACGGGCACGCAACCGGATACTGCCGCGCCCGGTGGCATAGATCTGCCGCAGGGAATAACGCCCACGGATGATGGCGCCGGTCGGAAAATCAGGACCGGGCAGGTATTCCATCAACTCATCGACGGTTGCCTTCGGATTTTCCAGCAGCGCCACGGTGGCGTTGATCACCTCACCGAGGTTGTGCGGCGGAATATTGGTCGCCATCCCGACGCCGATCCCGGTGCTGCCGTTCACCAGCAGATGTGGGAAACTTGCCGGAAGCACCGACGGCTCGGTTTCGGATTCGTCGAAATTGGGAACCATATCGACGGTGTCTTTTTCGATATCGGCCAGGAGTTCCTCGGCCAGCCGTTCCATGCGGCACTCGGTGTACCGGCTGGCGGCGGCCGGGTCGCCGTCGATGTTCCCGAAGTTCCCCTGCCCTTCGATCAGGGGCGCGCGCATGGAAAAGTCCTGAGCCAGCCGCACCAGCGCGTCATAAATAGCGGCGTCGCCATGCGGATGGTATTTCCCCATGACTTCCCCGACGACACGGGCGCATTTGACCGTGGCATGGGACTTGGTCAGCCCGAGCTGCTTCATCGCATACAGAATGCGCCGGTTCACCGGCTTGAGACCGTCGCGCACGTCCGGAATGGCACGGCCGACATTCACACTCAATGAATACTGCAGATAAGCAGTATGCATGATATCTTCGATATTGACGGGGAAGTCCCGTGTTTCGAGTTCGCTCATTACAGCCCTTTCTTCCGCGCGGTTTTGCTCCGCCGTGTCGCACGGAACATGGAATAGACGTCAGCAGCCGCCCGCGGGTTGATACACATGATTTGATTATTTTAATTAATATACTTCAAAAAGCCGCCGAAACAAGCCGCCGTCCCTGTTTTCCCCCTTGAAAAAACACAAAAAAAACCGTTCCGGCCCGAAAAACCGGAACAGTTGCAAACGTTTTCCCGACAATCGGAATCCTCTCCAGGAATTTCTTCCCCTTGCTGCCCGGAGCGTCGGATCCAGCCGAAGTTTTCCAGCCCCGTCCGACTCAGCGTTCAACCACGTCGCCCGGGCGGGTTTCCGCCCCCGGCGGCAGCATGCGCCCGGGATAGATCGCGGAATGGATCCCCGTATGCACGCCTTCGCCGATGACCGCGCCGAATTTGCGCCGTCCGGTGTCGAGCCATTCCCCCCGGTACTTCCAGCGGTGGTTGCGCCCGTCGTGACGCAGATTGGAGATGATCGTCCCGGCTCCGAAGTTCACCCGGTCGCCAATCACCGAATCGCCGACGTAACTCAGATGACCGACGCTGACCCGGTCGAACAGCAGAGAGTTCTTGATTTCCACCGCCTGCCCGATGTGGCAGCGATCGCCGGTGGCGGTATTGCCGCGAATATAGCAGTTCGGTCCGATCTTGCAATCTTCGCCGAACACCGCGTTCCCTTCGATGTACACGCCCGGCAGAATCACGCTGCCGCGCCCGAGCCGGATATGACCGTCGATCGTCACTCTGTCCCGCACGACCCCGAAAATCTCATCCGTCTCCAGTCCCCCCACCAGCCGCTCATTCAGCGTCAGAAGATCCCAGGGGTAACGGATCCGCAGCGATCCGGCGTCCGGCGGCACCATCGTCGCCGCGTCGCTGCCGGGCAGCTCCGCCGTCAGCAGTTCCGCGCCGTCGCATTCATCCCGGACTGACAACGATTGCGCGGAAGTCCGCACCAGTTCCGCCAGTTCCGGCGAAGGCAGAAAATCCCCCCGCACCCGGAGCCGCCGGCCGTCGTCCGGAAATGCGGCGAAACGTTCCCGGATGAGTTCCGCGATCGTCCGCCCCGCCACCTTGATATCTGCCGGAGCGCGCGTAATCGGAAACAACGTCTCCACCGTCCGGCTGTCGATCAGCACTTCCATTCCTGTTCGCATCCTTTCCTGTTGCCGCACCGTCGGGAGACTTGGTTCAACACAATTCTCTACGGGCGGCGTCCTCCAGACGGTCCGCCCAGTGCCGCACCGCGGCGGCGTCCTCCGCCTCGACCAGCACCCGGAGCTTGTTTTCCGTGCCGGAAAAGCGTACCACGATGCGTCCGGAATCCGCCAGCGCCTTCCGGCATTCCGCCATCACACCGGAGAGTCCCGGCAAATCCGCCAGCGGCGTCTTGCGGGCGACCGCCAGCGACCGGATCTCCTGCGGAAACACCCGCATGAATCCGGCCAGCTCCGAGAGTTTCCGCCGGCTCGTCGTCATCAGCTCCAGCACATGCAGCGCCGAAATGATCCCGTCCCCCGTCGTCGCATAATCCATGAAAATAATGTGCCCGGACTGTTCGCCCCCGATATTGAAACGGCCCGCGCGCATTCTTTCGATCACGTAACGGTCACCGACATCGGTAACTTCCACCTGGATACCGTTTTCGCGCATGGCGCGATGCAGTCCCAGATTACTCATGGAAGTTACCACCACGGTATTGCCGGAAAGCCGTCCCCGCCGCTGGTATTCCAGCGCCAGCATGCCGATGATGCGGTCGCCGTTGACCTCCTCACCGTTCTCGTCGCAGAAAATCACCCGGTCGGCGTCCCCGTCGAAGGCAATTCCGGCATCCGCCCCGCATTCCCGCACCATCCGTCCGACGTTGGCGCTGTGCAGCGCGCCGCAGTCGAGATTGATGTTGCAGCCGTCCGGATGCACCCCGGTCTCCACCACTTCGGCCCCGAGTTCCCGGAAAATCAGCGGCGCCATGGAATAAGCCGCCCCGTTGGCGCAGTCGAGCACGATTTTCAGACCTTTGAGGCTGAGGTTGTGTATGGAGCTCTTGGCAAATTCGATATATCGCCCGCGGGCATCGTCGATACGGTACGCCTTGCCGATGCCGGAGGCGGGCACATGTTCGCTGTTGAGCGTGCCGGAAAGAATGTGCCGTTCGATTTCCAGCTCCACCTCGTCCGGCAGCTTGAACCCGTCTGCGGCGAAAATCTTGATGCCGTTGTCCGCCGCCGGATTATGGCTGGCGGTAATCATGATGCCGCAGGCCGCCCCCATCGAACGGGTCAGATGCGCCACCGCCGGGGTCGGCATCGGCCCCACGGACAGAACGTCCATCCCCATCGACAGCAGTCCGCTGGTCAACGCCGACTCCAGCATATACCCCGACAACCGCGTGTCCTTGCCGATCACCGCCCGGCAGCGGGTACCGTCGCCGGCGAAATACTGGGCCGTCGCTTTGCCGACCAGCAGTGCCATTTCGGCGGTGATCGGATAATGGTTGGCCTGACCGCGAATCCCGTCGGTGCCGAATAATTTTCTCATGCAGATCCCTTCTTTGAACTGTTTGTCACGCCTTTTCCGGACCGCTGTCGGGCGGCCGGGTCATTCAGTCGTGCCGCACCCGACGCACTGCGGCGGCGATTCCCGGTGCGGCCCCCCGGATCACTTTTTCATCCACGCAAAACGCCATGCGGATGTAACCCGGCAGTCCAAAGGAGCGCCCCGGCACCGCCAGCACCCGTTCCGCCACCAGCGCGTCAATGAACTGGCGTTCATCCGGCACCGGGGACTGCGGGAAGAAATAAAACGCTCCGCGCGGCAGCTGGAACCGGATCCCGGCCGCGCTCAGCACCTCCGCCATCGCATCCCGGCGGCGACGGTAAATTTCCAGATCCACCTGCTCGTCCAGGCATTCCAGCAGAATCTGCTGCGCCAGCGCCGGAGCGTTGACGAATCCGAGAATCCGGTTGCACAAAATCAGCCCGCTCATCAATTCGTCTACCCCTTCCATCGCCGGATTGACCGCGATATAGCCGATGCGTTCCCCCGCCAGCGACAGACTCTTGGAAAACGATCCGATTACCGCGCTGTGCGGGAAAAATTCGAATACCGAGGGGATTTCCGCCCCGTCGAAATTCAAAAACCGGTACGGCTCATCCGCAATCACATAAATGGCCCGGCCGAACCGCCGTTCCGCCGCCGCCACCGCGTCCCCCAGCGCCTGCAACTCATCCCGCCGGTAAATCACCCCGGTCGGATTGTGGGGCGAATTCAAAATGATCGCCCGGGTCCGGGCATTGATCGCCGCGGCCATCCCCGCGACATCCAGCTCAAAGGTGAAGTCGCGTGACGGCACCGGTACGAGTTTCCCACCGAAGTTGCCCGCGTAAAAACCGTATTCCACAAAATAGGGGCTCGGCGTCAGCACCTCGTCGCCCTCCGTCAGCACCGTGCGGAACAGCACATTGAGCCCTCCCGCCGCGCCGCAGGTAATCACGGTATGACCGGCCTTGACCGGCGCCCCCTGTTCCGCCGTCAGCCGGGCGGCCAGCTTCTCCCGGAGCGCGGGATAACCGGCGTTCGGCATGTAGCCGATGGCGAAGGGTTCCTGCGAATGCACGGCGATCTTTTCCAGCGCACGTTTCACCGCCGGCGGCGGCGGCAGGTCCGGATTGCCGAGACTGAAGTCGTAGACGTTGGCATCCCCATACTGCCGGCGAAGTTCGATCCCGGCTTCAAACATTTTCCGGATCCCGGAAGCATGGGCGAGATAATCCTGAATTTCATCGGTGATCAACTGCATGATTTTCCTCCTGAGTCATCGTATATTATACCACTCGACCCTGATTTTTTCAAATCTTTCACTAAAAATAAAGGATCTTGAAAAACATTCATCGGGAAAACTCGTCAAAAAACGAACAAATGAGATTTTGCCATCGCCGCCGGTCGCCGCCTGGTGTGCGCTTCGCAGCTGTCCGGATTCTCCTCCGGGACCGACCGGATCCCCCCCGGGTGGTTTTACGGACGGAACCGGCCGCCCACCTTCAGTTTTCCGGCAATGGCGTCGGCAATCTGCGGCGCGGTCAGACCGAATCGTTTGCGTACCTCCTCCGGCCGTCCGAACGGAATCACCTGATCCGGCCACCCGAACCGGCCGGTCAGCCCCGGACCTCCGGCCAGAGCCTCGTCCAGCGCCGACGCCAGACCGCCGCAGAGCACATGATCTTCCAGCGAAAAAACCGGCAACAAACCGGCATGGCGCCGGGCCAGCTCCGCGTCCAGCGGCTTGAGGCAGCGCGCGTTGACCACCATCGCGCTCAAACCATATTGGCGCTCCAGCCGTTCCGCCGCCGCCAGCGCCACCCGGCAGTCCGTTCCGAACGTCCAGATCGCCAGATCGCTTCCTTCCCGCAGCACCGCGGCCCGCCCCGGCTCCGGCGGCGGCACCGGGCGGCTCAAATCAAACGTCGCTCCGCCGGAGCCGCGCGGATACCGCAGCGCAACCGGTGTTTTCATCGCCACCGCCCAGTGCAGCATCATGCGCAATTCGTTCTCATCCGCCGGTGCAAAAATCGTCAGGTTCGGCATCGCCCGCAAAAACGCCAGATCATAAATTCCGTGATGCGTCGGCCCGTCCTCCACCATCCCCGCCCGGTCCAGCGCCAGAATCACCGGCAGCTTCTGCAAGCAGACGTCATGGTAAATCGGATCGAACGCCCGTTGCATGAAAGTCGAATAAATCGCCGCCACCGGATGCAGGCCCCCCGCGGCCAGACCGGAGGCGAACACTACCGCGTGCTCCTCGGCGATCCCCACGTCGAACAACCGGTCCGGAAATCGTTCGCCAAACACCGACAGCCCGGTTCCCGACGCCATGGCCGCCGTGATGGCCACCAGTTCCGGCCGGGTCTCCGCCAGTTCCGCCAGAGTTTCCCCGAACGCCCGCGAAAAGGTCATGCGCCCGGAACTGCGCAGTCCCAGCAGCGGATCGAACGGCGGCACACCGTGATAGCGTTCGGGGGCCTCCACCGCGGGGGCGTAGCCGTGGCCTTTTTCCGTAATCACGTGCACGATCACCGGCCGTCGCGAATCCCGCGCCGCCGTCAGCAGCCGGACCAGGTCCGGAATCGAGTGTCCGTTCACCGGCCCCAGATAACGGATGCCGAGTTCCTCAAACAGACCGCCGGGCAGAAAGACGCTTTTCGTCGCCTCCTCGATCTTCTGGACGGAACGGTACAACTCCGGAATCTTGCGCAGCATCGTCTTGGCCAGCGCCTTGAAGTGCCCATACGCGCGCCCCGAAATAATGCGGTTGAGGTAAGACGGCAGCGCTCCGACGTTGTGGTCGATCGACATGCGGTTGTCATTGAGCACGATCACCAGCGGTGCGCCGCTTTCTTCCACGCTGTTGAGCCCCTCCAGTGAAATGCCGCAATTGAGCGAACCGTCCCCCACGATCGGCACCGCGCGGGCGTCGTCCCCACGGCGCCGGGCAGCCACTTCCAGTCCGAGCGCGGCGGAAATCGCCGTTCCCGCATGGCCGCCGCCGATCACATCGTATTGCGGGGATTCGACCCGGGACTGAAAACCGGAACAGCCATCGGTCTGGCGCAGATGCCGGAAAAGTTTTTTACGCCCGGTCAGCAGCTTATGCGCATAGGCCTGATGCCCCACGTCCCAGATCAGGCTATCCCGGGGCGTGTCGAACACCAGATGCAGCGCCAGCGTCAGCTCCACCGTACCAAGACTGGAAGAAAGGTGTCCTCCGTTTCGGGAAACCGTTTCCAGAATCACGCTGCGCAGTTCTGCGGCCAGTTGTTCCAGCTCAGCCGGTGAGAGCTGCCGCAGACCGGCGGGCGTGTCAATGCGATCGAGTATGGATTCGCTTCCCAATGTCCGCAACGTTTCTTTCACCCCGTCATTCCTCCGAACCGGCTTCGCCGTACCCCGGCCGGGCCCGGCAGACCCGAATGCCGGTCTCTGCAACCGGCGACCGCGATAACATAACCTCTCCCGCTTCTCTTTGCAACCGCGCGACTTCACAAAAACGGAGGGGAGCGGGGGCGCCGGCGTGGATTTTTAGCGCCGCCGATTTGCTTTTCCACCTGAAAAGGTATACCTTATTACAGAACGGATTTTGCGGAAAAGACAGCCGGTCTTGCTTTTGTCTGATGGCCCGGCAGGCTTTGCCGGATCAGCACGCTTCGCTTTCGGCTATGGAGTTCTTTCCCGGACGGAGGATGCCGTCGTTTTTTTCGGGAAGCCCGGAAGGGGGGCCGGATGCACCGGCCGGGATGCCGCAATTTGCCGATCATGGGAGAAAGCATCTGTGAAGAAACTATCAAGTCTGACGCTGAAATTCCTGCCGCTGCTGCCGATCGCGTTGCTCTGCGGCGGTTGCGTATTCGAACCGTATCGGGAAACCGTCCGGTACGATCTTGAGTGCCCCCCGCAAAGTGTAGCTCTGGATGCTGGCAACCTGACGTTCCGCGAGTTTCAAAATTGTTCCGGGACCGGCACCCGGTTCCGATACCGCCGTGCCGACGGCCGCATCGAGGATGACCCCTACTGCAAATGGGTCCTGCCTCCCGAAGAACTGCTTCCGCGCGCCTTGAACCTCATGACCTCTTCTGACGGAGCGGTGCGGCCGTCCGTAACCGCGGACGTGTTACTCCGGGTGTTCGAAGCCGATCTCGGTCGGGGCGTTTTCGTGCTGGCCGGAGAATGGCGGATCGTTCCGGAGGGCCAGGCCATGGCCTTCCGCATTGAGGAACCGCTGACGGACACCACACCGGAAGCCGTCGTGCGCGCGGCAGCCGCCGTGACGGCGCAGCTCGGATACCGCATTGCCGAATCCACCCAACCATAACCGGACCGCGCCATGTCTTCCAGCCGTTCTCTGTCAGAATTGTGCGAACAGCTCGGCGACGCCGTGCTGCGGCTGAAACACGAATGCGCCGCCACCGCGGAGTTCCTGTCGGAATTGCTGCGGCTGATCTGGGACGCCGTCCGCCACCCCCGGAAAATCCGTTACCAGACCATCGCCTACTATATGGACAGCTGCGGCAGCGACGCCATGCCGATCGTCGCCATGCTCGGCACCCTCATCGGAGTGATTCTGGCATTCCAGGCAATCATCCAGCTCGGTCGCTTCGGCGTGGAAAATTACGTGGTCAATCTCGTCGGCACGGTCATCGTCAACGAACTCGCGCCGCTGGTCACCGCGGTGGTTCTGGCCGGACGGTCCGGCTCGGCTTTCGCCGCCGAACTCGGCACGATGAAAAGCACCGAGGAACTGGACGCCATGATCACCATGGGACTGGATACGGGGCGCTTTCTGGTGCTGCCGAAACTGCTGGCACTGCTGCTGGTGCTGCCGGGCCTGACCATCATTGCGGACGTCTGCGGCATCATCGGCGGTATGGCGGTGGTATGCAGTCAGTTGAATTTTTCCGTGGCGGAGTATTATTACGCTGCGATACAGGTCATCCAGCCGATCGACCTGACCCAGGGGCTGCTGAAAAGCCTCTTCTTCGGAGTGATCGTCGCCGCGGTCGGGTGCCTCAAGGGGCTGGAGGCGGACCGGGACGCCCAGGGGGTGGGCCGGTCGGCGACCAGTGCGGTGGTTACTTCTATTTTTCTGATCGTGGTGGCGGACGCGCTGCTGACCGCGTTGTTCGCCGGAATGGAAAATCTGGTCTCATAACCGAGCTGAATCATCATGAACAAAGCCAATAAAGTCAAACTCGGCGCCTTCGTCCTGCTGTCGGCGGTCCTGCTGATTTCGGGGTTTCTCGCCGTGGGCGTCACCCGGATCTTCACCCCGAAAATTCATGCCATGACCGTCCTGAACACCTCCATCGAAGGACTGTCCGCCGGCTCCCCGGTCAAATATCTCGGCATGCCGGTGGGCCGGGTCACCCGCATCGCCATGCGCGAAAACGACGGCTACATCTCCGTTTACTTCGACCTGCTGCCCTCGGCGCTGGACCGGGTGGAGTCGAGTCAATCCTTCACCTCGTCCGCGGCCAACCTTGCAGAAATCCTCCAGAAGCGCAATCCCTCCTGCTTCATCAACGCCGCCGGACTGATGGGCGGAACCTATCTGGAACTCACCCTGGGCGGACAGGAGCCGCCTGCGCTGCCGCACCTCAAGGACGTGCCGGAAAACGTCTTCTATATTCAGTCGCGTCCCTCCCATATCGGCAGTGCCATCCAGAACATCAGCCGGGTCATCGAGGAACTCAGCAAGGTCAATCTCGTCCAGCTTACCGACAAACTGGACCAGACGCTGGACAGCATGAACGACGTTTTCGGCCGCGGTGAGCTGATGACCACACTGAAACATCTGAACAACATCAGCCGCGATCTGGAATTTTCCGTCCAGAATCTCCGCCACGCCCTGTCTCAGGAAAACATCGAGAAAATCAACCGTTCCATCGCCAATATCGAAAGCAGCACCACCGGCATCCGCAAAGCCACCAGCCCGGAGGAAATCGGTACGCTGGTTCGGAACCTGAACCAGTTTCTAACCGACTCCCGGGCGTTTCTCGAAGACGCCCGGCAGCTCGGCAACCGCCTCGGCGGCGAAGCTGAAAACGCCCGGCGCCGCCTGGAAGCCTCGCTGACCCGGCTGGACAATACCTCCCGCCGCCTCACCGGCGCGATCGACCGCCTGGAAGACCAGCCGAACCAGCTGGTGCGCGGCCGTCAGGATCCACCGCTGGAGAACGCGCCCGAAAACCGCTGATTTTCGCAAAATCCTCCGGAAAGAGACTTGACGGGAATCTTTCGCCGATGTATTCTTGTTCCCGAAAGACGGTCGGACCTCCTCCGGCGGATGGAAGGCAGGATCCGGCAGAATCACATCGCACCGGCAACGGCGATTGACCGAAAGGGTTATATGATGAAAAAATTCCTGGCGTCCGCGGGACTGGCCGTGCTGCTGCTGGCCGGCTGCTATGCAATCCCGACCATCGAAAATCCGGCACCGAAGGCGGAAACCGACACCCTGCTCGCCGCCATGGAAAAGGCCTCCAATCCCGGAGGACGCAAGGTCAAGACGATGCGCCTGACCTATCGCGGAGAAATCCCGACCAACTCCATGACCATGGAAATCATTTACAGCATGAAAGCCCCGGACAAAAGCCGCACCGAGCTGCGCATGCCCGGCATGCCGCCCATGATCGAAGTCTTCGACGGCAAACAGGGATGGGCCATTATCGCCGGCATGGGCGCCAAGCCGAAAACCGAACGGGAACTCGCCTTCGCCAGATTGCAGGTGAAAATGAATGATCCGGCCAACAAACTGACCGACATCTTCCCCGACATCAAGCTGGATCCCCAACCGGTGGATGTCAACGGCGTCTCCTGCCGCCGGCTGGTCTGCGCCTTCGGGCCGGAAATCAATCTGCCGCCGGCGGAGCTGTTTGTCGATGCCCAGACCCATCTGATACGCCGCGCAGTGCTGATCGCGCCGACGGAAATGGGGGATGTACCCGGCACCACGGATTTCAGCGACTACCGCAATTACGGCGGTTTGATGCTGCCGTCCAAACAAACTTCGAAAATGCTCGGCATGGACCTGACCGCCACGCTTCAGGAATGTAAACTGGACCTCCCGCTGGAGGACCGGCTGTTTACTCCCGCCGAAGAGGAAGAAGATGATGATGCTCAAAATAAGAAACAGCCGTAAAATTTCCGCGGCGCTGGCCGCTTTGCTGATGCTGTTCACCGCCGCCGCCGCGGAGAACGGCGCGAACGCTGCCCGGGCGCAGCAGGTGCTTGACGAAGTCTGGAACGCCATCGCCCGATCGCATTACAATCCGAATTTCGACCGGGATTTCCGCAAAAGCGTTTACGACAAATATCGCGACGCCGTGCTCCGCAGCGGCAATGACCGCGAAATCGCGGAAAACATCAACCGCATGGTCGCCGAAATCGGCGACAGCCATATCCAGCTGACGCCCCCGTACGGAGAGGCCGGCACCGCCGCGCTGCGGGCGGTCAACACCCCGGTAGGCGGCAATCATGCCGTCGCTGCGGATCCCGGATTCTCCGTACTGGATATTGACGGCAAGGTGGTGGTGCATCAGGTTTTCGAAGGTTCCGCCGCCGCGGAAAAAGGCGTGCGGCCGGGCGAGGAGGTCGTCGCCATCGACGGCATCGCCATCCGGCCGGAACAGCCGGTCTTTCCCGGCTGGGCGATGCTGACCCGTTCGCTGCTGCTGCGGGGAGGAGCGGGGAGCAAAGCCCGCGTAACGCTCCGCGCCGACGGCAGGGAACGGACTTTGAAACTGGAACGACGGCCGAACAACGGAACGTTTTTCCAGGTCGGCGCCCTGCCCCGGCTGACGTCGGTGTATCGTTCGCGACTGCTGCCGGACGACGTTCTTTATGTGCAGTTTGATCTTTTCGTGCCGGAGATGGTCAGCCGTTTCCGCAAGGACATCCGCCGCTACCGGGACCGGATGCGCGGTCTCATCATCGACCTGCGCGGCAACCCCGGCGGGATCCTCATGACCGCCGAATGGATCGCCGCCTGGTGCTGCACCCGGGAGGTGCCCATGGGGAAATTGATCATCGACGGCACCACACTGACGCCGCGCTCCGCCCCGCAGCCGCTCGCTTACGACGGACCGGTGGCGATCCTGATCGACGGTGAATCCTGCAGCACCTCCGAACTCTTCGCCGGCGCCATGCAGGACGCCAAGGCGGCCGTGCTCGTGGGGGCCAAAACCCCCGGCATGTGCCTGCCCTCGGAATTCGTAAAACTGCCCAGCGGATTCCGGCTCCAGACGGTCTTCGGCAACAGTCTGCGCACCGACGGTCGCCAGATCGAAAAGGTCGGCATCACTCCGGACCTGGCGGTGCCCATGCATGCGGAGGCGCTCCTGAAAGGACACGACGAAGTCCTGGAACGCGCCGTAAAAGCCCTCCGGCGTTGAAACCGGTCATGCCCCGCGGATATTCGCGGCCCGCCGCGATGCAGCCGGCGGGTCGTCAGAAGGCGATGACGCGCCCCTCCCGTACCGCCTGATCCGCGAGGAAGCCGATCCGGTGCCCCGTCACCGAATCCTCGAACAGCGTCCGGGAAACCGATCCCGGTTCCCCCAGCACCAGCGCCGCGAAATCCGCCGCCAGCCGCTCATCGCCGCCACCGTGCCCCCCGTGCGCTCCGGCATGGTCGTCCGAACCGTCCAGTTCGACCCATTCCTCCCGGAATTCCCGTCCCGGACTCGGATCCATATGGCGGATCCGGAACCGGTTTTCCTCAAAGGTGCCCTCGATTTCCCCGGTCGTGCCGATCAGGTGAATTTTCCGCATCGGAGCACTGGTGCCTCCGATCATCTGATGGGTTGCCAGCGCCCCGTCGGAAAATTCCACCATCACGCTCTGGCGGTCCAGCAGGTCGTTGTCCAGCTTCCAGACGCAGCGGGAATACGGATTGGCCGGATCCCGCAGCACCACCTCCTTCTCTGCCAGCGTGACACCGGCGCGATGGTCAAGGTGCGGCCAGACGTAATACGTCCAGCGGTCCGGATGATCCAGATGCAGCTTGCGCACCGAATAGGGACATTCTTTTTCCAGCGGACAATCCAGCAGACAATGTTCGCCGCTGCCCGCGGGCGCTTTTTCCCGGCGGAAATAACTGCGGCTGCCGAAGCTGGCCACCCGCGCCGGACGCACGCCGCTCTTCAGCCATGCGATCAGATCCAGATCGTGGCAGCATTTGGCCATCAGGAAACTTGATCCGCCCAGATCCTCCCGCCGCCACTTGCCGCGCACATATCCCATCGAATAATGGTGATAGCTGACGTGCTCCGCCGTCTGAATGTCGATCAGGTCGCCGATTTCTCCGGCCAGCACCCGCTGTTTGATTTCAGCGTAAAACGGAGCATAGCGCAGCACATGGCAGATCATCACCCGCCGCCCGGTGCGCTGTACCGCGGCCGCCAGTTCCTCCAGCTCGCGCGGCGTGGTGGCGAACGGTTTTTCCAGCAGCACGTCGTATCCCTGCTCCAGCAGCGGAATGGTGGTCGGCACATGATCCCGGTCCATGGTGCCGTTGATCACCGCATCAGCCAGTCTGCCGTGCGCCGCCAGGTCCGCGGCGGATTCGAAACATTGTTCCGCCGTCAGACCGTATTCCTCCGCCACCGCCCGTCTCCGGTCAGGATCGGGATCGGCTACACCGACGATCCGCATCCGGTCCGGAGCCGTCCGGGCATAACGCGCATACTGCAGGGCACGGTGCCCTGCTCCGACAATGATCGTTGTCACCATGGGAAATTCCGTATCCTTTTCACTTTCGCGCGGAAAATTACCGGCGTTCCGGTACCGGAGCCGCCGCCTCCACTATGAAATACCAAGCCTCTTCCGGAATGGAAACCACTCCGTCCCGCACCGTCAAGCGGCGCGGCGCCTCAAAATGCGGCGAATGCAGTTTCACCGTGCCGGCCCCCCGCAACGCCTCCGGCAGGTGCAAATCCCGCCGCTGATGCCGTCCGCGCCGGGCCACGCCGTGCAACAGAACCCGACCGTCGGGCAGCCGGTACGGACGAATCACCGCCAGATAGGCTTTCGACTTCCACCGCATCCGGTCGCCGATTGTCTCCGCCAGGCCATTGACATGGTCGAAAAGCTCAATGTTCCCGGCGGCATTTTCCCGAACCCGCTCCCAGCGCGACAGCAGCGCCGATTCCGGTCGGATCCGTCCGAACTGATCCCGGCGGCCGACATCGGCGGTCACCCATATGATACCACCTTTTTTTACAAATTCAATCAGTTTTTCCGCTTCGGCTTCCGACATGCACTCATATTCGTCGGCCAGCAGAAACCGGTAACGGGTCAAATCGGTTTCCGCCAGCGTCAGATCGTGGACGGCCTCCGCGGCAAATCCGTTGCGGAGCATGGCGGCAAGTCCCGGACTGAAATTCCGCCCGGATCGGTACATGCGGTTTCGACTGGAAGTCACCACGCCGATTTCCGCCACCGGAGTCATGGTGCGAAACCAGTCCCGGTAAGCGTACCGGAACCGGAAATAACGCTTCAACACCTCCTGGCTTTCCCGATTGGCGTCCCCCACCGGTTCGGGATATCCCAGTTCCGGGTCCCAGCCGTGAAACATCAGCCAGGGACGGACATTGAATGCCAGCGTGGTTCCCATCAGTTCCGCCACTTCCGCCGGAGGACGCAGCCGCCAGAACCGCTCGCCACCCACCGTGTACGGCACCAGATAGCTGAAATGCGGCCGGTCCGGCGCATAGGCGTTGCCGAGACAGTATTTCTCCGCCAGATCGCCCAGGGCGTTCGATTCGGAAAAAACCGCATCCTCGCCCCGGTACACCCGGTCCACCCCGAGCTGCCAGTCCGCCCACATGTATTCGGTATTGGCCCATACCGGGACGTCGATGGCCGCGCGCACTTTGTTCATCGCCTCCGCCCAGACCCGGTTGCGCCAATCCAGCCAGACGTTCCACAACGCCCCCGGTTCGGTCGGAATATCCACGGTCTCGGCAGTGACGCCGAAAACCGGCTCCAGGTCGGTGGCGTAATGCTTCCGCATATACGCCCGGAATTTGTCCCGGCAGGAGGCGCAGTAGCAGGCGGCAATCCCGCCGCCGTCGGCGCTCCGGGGAATCTGAAAGAAATTATTGTCGAACATGAGGGCATCGACCTTGTATTTCTCCACCAGTTCCCTGGAATATGCGATCGCGGCGTCGAGCGCGCCCGTATTCGGGCACAGATTCCGGTTGCCGAAGGCGTAAACCGCCTCGCCGTTCGGACCGCGTTGGAGCCAGTCGGGGTGTTCGTCCTGAATTTTTCCGGTATTCCACTCCTTCGTATGGCCGAGATTGGTGATGCTGGTGTACAGGACGATCTTGAAACCGGCCTTCCGGTAATCCGCCATCGCACTGAAAAACTCCTCATCGGTGATGAAAAAATCCTCCGGCGGCGTATGCGCATGTCCCGGCGGCGCCTGGCGGTTGTGATGCTTGGCGTTGAACACCGCCGGCGGACGCATGATGATCACGTTCATCTTCAATTCATCCCGCACCAGCGGCAGATACACGTCGCGGCGCTTGAGCAGATTGAAATCCGGCTGAAACCAGCCCTGCACCGCCACCAGATTCCACATCCATTCCGGATTGCGCGGCGGCAGCAGCGCCACCGGGGCGGTGTCGGCAATCTCCCTGAAATCAGCGACCGGCGCAATGCTCTCCAGCAGCGACCGCGTTTCCCCGCCCTGCCGGATCTCCAGTTTTTCAAACACCGCCTTCAATCGGAAGTTCTTCACTGGCCGCACCCCTTCCAGCCCGACCGACAGCGGGAGAATCCCCGCCGCCATCATTTCGGGCGGCACCGTTACCCGGAACTCCCGGTCGTTCGCGTCCGCCGCGTCCCCTTCCCACAGACTCCGCTCTCCGGCCCGGACGAACGCCCGGTAATAACCACGGTTGGAGGCCGCGACATACCCGTCCCGGTACCCGATCACCAGTTCCGCCGGTTCCCCCGGACGCAACGGCACGGAACGGCAAACCCGCAGCCGGACCGGCGCCGTGGAGGGTGTCTTCGCCGGAGCGGAGAACTCCAGCGTTCGCACATACCCCCCCGTCGACGGCTGAAACCGTTCCCCGCGACTGAAGTGGAAAAACCGCTTCCCCTCCCGTTCCAGGCGCCACGCCTCCGTTTCGGCGGAGCAAACATCGTTTCCGGCGGCCGTCAGCAACGCCAGAACCACTGGAATCAACCACATTTCGACAGACATCTGTTATGTTTTCCTCTCACCTTTTCCAACTGTTCCCACCACGGGCGCAGATCCACCACCGCCCCCTGCCGCATCGCTTCGTCCAGAGCAAAACAGGTGGCGGCCGACGTGACACCGCTGAGAATCGCCTCTTCGTTCTCCAGCCCGCGGCAGACCGCGACAGCCAGCGTCTTCAGCAGTGTCCGGTCGCCGCCGGCGTGGCTGCCTTTTTCGCCGGTGGAGAAATCATATTGCCGGCCGTCCAACGTGCGCACTTCGATCACGCCGGAAATCGCATCGGCGCGCAAGGTTCCCTCGGTCCCGGCAATGTACATGCGCCGCTCGTTGATCGGGCAATTGATGTTGGTGTGAAACGTCCCGCTCACGCCGGAGGCATATTCCAGAATGCAGACCTGGTGATCGACGATATCCTTGTCGGACCGGAAGGGATCACGCCCCTTCGCCGTCGGCCAGCGGCAGAAGACCGACGTCCCGTCTTCGTCCCGGTATTTTTCCATCAATCCGGCATTCTCCGGGCGGAAAACCGAGAGCGACCCGAACGACGCTCCGCGCATCGGCACACTGTCCAGAATGTAATTGGCAATATCAAGATCATGGCAACATTTTTCCAGCAGATGGAAGCCGGTCGTCGCCCGGTTTCGCCGCCAGCAGCAGCAGATATGACCGCCATGTTCCGGCAGCACGTTTTCGTTGAATTCCAAACTGACCGGCGTACCGATCAGCCCGGAGGCGACCACCTCGCGGATTTTCCGATAATGCGGCGAATATCGCAGGGTGAACCCGATCAGATACTGCCGTCCGCTCTTCTTCCACGCCTCCCAGATCGCCAGACATTCGGCGAAGGAGACCGCCATCGGCTTCTCCGAAAACACATGTTTCCCCGCCTCGAACGCCCGGATGACCAGTCCGGCATGGATTGCATTCGGCGTCATGACCATCACCCAGTCCAGCGCGGGATCCCGCAGCAGGGCGTCGGCATCGGCGTGAATCCGAACAACACCCGGCAGCTTCGCCGCCAGCGCCTCCGCCCGGGCCCGGTCCAGGTCGCAGACCGCGTCGATCCGGAGCTGTCCGGGATCCCATTCCATATATTTCAACAAACTGTTGATCCGGGTGCCGCACCCGATAACTCCAATCTTTTTCACGATTCCGTTCTCTCTTCTACACAGGATGTTTGGATTTGGTTTCATTTACTGCATCGTCACCCGGCTGCAGGGCCCGTCAAACCCCTGTTCGTCTGCTTCTGCCTTGCCGATCGCCGCGACGTGACCGTCGAGATAGGCGACATTCGCCCGGGCATTGTGATGCAGACTCAGCAGCGCCGTCTCCTGATAACTGGAGCTGGTGTCGTCATCGTACAGCCAGTAACAACCGGCGTCCTTGAAACTGCCGCTCGACGCCGTATTGTAGGTGTCGCCGTAAACAATGTACGCGGAAGGTGAAACGATGGTCTCGGCGTTGTTGACGCCGGTGCCGCTCTGCCGCAGCATCCGCACCCGGTTGCCCACCGGCCGGATGTAGCCGTAGCCGTAAATGCCGTTGCCGCGGTAACAGGCGCGCATTCCGTAATTATAATACTCCGGCACCACCTTGCCCCGCAACGTCGGACAATACATGATCCCCTTCATCTGACCGATTCTCGCGCCGCCGCCTTCGCGGATTTTAATTTTGGCGGAAGGATCCGGCGTGCCGGTAATGTAACGGCCTTTGGCCATGGTCCAGAACCAGGACTGCTTGTCTCCGGCGTCACCGCCGTAGGCCGCGTGAATCCAGTCATGGTTGTCGGCCATGTACATCAGCGTACCGGACATGATCTGCCGCAAACTCCCGGAACAGAAGGCGGAGTGTCCCCGGGCCCGCGCCTGGTTGAGCGCCGGCAACAGCATGGAGGCCAGAATGGCGATGATGGCAATGACGACCAGAAGTTCAATCAGCGTGAAAGGCTTTTTCATACGATTCTCCCTCAAGTGTTGTCATGATCTCCGATAAAATCCACATTTCCTTTCATTCCCTCCGGGCGTCCGTCACCGTTCCACCCGGTACTGAAACGGCGCGGCGGGCAGTCCGTCTTCGTTGACCAGATTCACCCGGGGCGAATACTCCCAGGCGTAACGCACCGCCACCGGCTCCGGCACTTTCGCACAGCGCACCACCACCGTCCCGTTGTCCAGTCCGGCCTCGGCCCAGTAAAACCGGCCGTCGGGTCCGGCCAGCTGAAACGCCCGCACCGGTTCGCCGTCGGTGGTCTTCAACCCTTCCGCGTGGTCAAAGGTGATTCTCGCCATGCCGCCGGAAAATTCCGCACTCCGGAACCGCGGCCCGTAACAGGGCCGTTCCGTTTCCCCGTAGAAACAGTGCAGAAACGTCGCCGCCAGCCGTTCCCCGACCGGCGCCTTGTTGCGCGGATGCAGATTCCGCGGATCGCCGACGTCCAGCGTCACCACATATTCCACATTCTTCTCCGCGGCGGCGGCCGCCGCCTGGGCCGCGCGCAGATCCGCCCACTGGTTTTCCCGGCATTCCGGAAACGTCTTGCCGTAATTCGGCAGCTGCACCATCACCAGCGGCAGGTCCGGATCCGCCAGCCGCTCCCGCCAGCAGCGCAGCATCGCGCCGAACCGCGCCGGATACAACGCCGCACGCGCCACATCCGCCTCGCCCTGATAGAAGATCACTCCGCGCAATGGAAACGGCGCCAGCGGATGAATCAGCGCATTGTACAATCCCCCCGGACAATGCGGATGTTCCGGCCCCAGCGGCACAAACGGCCGCACCGGAATCGGTTGCTTCGCCCGGCGCGCCTCCGCCTGCGCCGCCGTCAGCGCCGCAGCGTCCGGATAGCGCCGCTGAAACTCCTGCAGATCCTGCCGGTAACGCTGATACTTTTCCTCATAGTTCTCCTGCGAACGCCGGTATTCCTCCAGCCATTCCGGAGCCGTCTCCGCCAGAATATCCCGCGAAATCCAGCTCTCCACCCGGGAGGCGCCGCGCGAGGCGTTGATCAGGCCGACCGGCACCCCCAGTTCGCGCCGCATAGCGCGCCCGAAATAATAAGCCACAGCGGAAAATTTCGGCGTGGTTTTCGGCGAGGCACCATACCATTTCCCGCGCACTTCCGGTTCCGGCGTCTCCGACATGCGCCGATCGGAAAAGAACAGCCGCAGCTGCGGATCCGCCGACGCCGCAATCGCCTCCGCGCCACCATCGGTATTTACAAGATGCCATTCCATATTGGACTGCCCGGAACAGAGAAAGACATCCCCGAAAAGAATGTTGCCGATTCGTTTCACCTCCTCTCCGGCGACAATCGTCATTTCCTCCGGTCCTCCCGCCTCGCGGGGGGGAAACGTCAGGCGCCACATTCCCTCCGCGTCGGCCTTCGCCGAAGCCGTGTCCCCGCCCAGCGTCACCGTGACCATCTGCCCCGGCACAGCCCGCCCCCATACCGGCAGCGGCCGGCCGCGCTGCATGACCATGTGCGGAGCAAAAATCCCCGCCACCTCCAGTCCCGCCCATACCGGCGTCACCATGCCGAGCAGCAAGATCCACACCCATTTTTTCATAGTCAACTTCCTCGTTCCGACAGGCATTGAATTTTTTCGTTGCTCTATATTATAGAAAATTATTGAAATTAAAACAGTGCCGTCCCATAATTCTTTGAAATCGTCATTCTAACCACCCTATTTGAACCTGAGTTGATTGTTTTTTAAAATTACCCATTTCCGGTTTTTCCTTTTCGTTGAGTTGGATTATAGTTGTGCGAATCCTGGTAAATATGCCTGTTCCGGAGCGCCTCGCATACGGACAGAGTCAGATGCTGTCCCACAACATCTGA
>CASDQW010000003.1 GCA_949282965.1 uncultured Lentisphaeria bacterium | reverse complement strand
TCTGGTGGTGACCTCCTGGCAGGAGGAAAACCGGCAGCTGCTGGGAGTGCTGGAGGTGGAGAAGCGGATGATGTTTTTCCTGCTGGTGTTCATCGTGCTGGTGGCCGCGTTCAGCATCGCCAACACGCTGATCACTTCGGTTTACCAGAAAACTCGCGAAATCGGGATTCTCAAGGCGCTTGGAGCGGGGGACGGAATGGTGATGCGGATTTTCGTGCTGCAGGGGCTGCTGGTGGGGCTGATCGGATCGCTCTGCGGGACCGGGCTGGGCGCGCTGGTGCTCTGGCTGCGCAACGACATTCTGCACGCGGCCTCCCGGCTGACCGGACAGGAGTTGTTTCCGAAGGAATTCTATTTTTTCAACGAATTGCCGTCGCATATGGTGCCGGGAGACGTGTTGATCGTGGTGGTGTGCGCGGTAATGCTGTGCACGGTCGGCGCGGTGATTCCGGCGCTCCGGGCGGCGAAACTGGATCCGGCAAAGGCGCTGCGTTATGAATGATCGGGAATGGATTCTGGAAGTGGAGGACGTGGCGAAAGCCTATACGCTCGGCACGGTGCGTCTGGAGGTGTTGCGCAACATCCGGTGGCAGGTCCGGCGCGGCGAATGGGCCGCGCTGCTCGGCGCGTCAGGCAGCGGCAAGACCACACTGCTTAATTTGCTCGGGGCGCTGGAGCGGCCGGATCGCGGACGCATCTGTGCGGCAGGGACGGATTACCGGACGCTGAGCGGGCGCCGGGCGGCGGTTTTCCGGAACCGGAAGATCGGGTTCGTGTTTCAATCCTACTGTCTGCTGCCGGAACTTTCCGTGCTGGAAAACGTGATGCTGCCCGCGCGAATGGCCGGAACCGCACCGGGGATGGCGGCGGAACGCGCCCGGGAACTGCTGGTGCGAGTGGGGCTTGGCGACCGGCTGCGGCACCGGCCGGGAGAACTCTCCGGGGGCGAACAGCAGCGCGCGTCTATTGCCCGGGCGCTGATCAATGACCCGGAACTGCTGCTGGCGGATGAACCCACCGGCAATCTGGACGCGGCGACCGGCGAAGAGATCCTGGCGCTGTTTCAGGAGTTGCGGCAGTCCCGGCTGGAGGGGGCCATGATCATGATCACCCATAATGAGGCGATCGCCCGCCGTGCGGATTCGGCGATGGTGCTCCGGAACGGGGTGCTGACGGCCGGATGAAGAGGGGGCTCCGGGCAGTCGGAAAACGACGGGCGCGGAGTTGCGGAAAAAGTGGAAAAATTCTGTTGCATTTATCGGAGATGGTTTTTATATTATAGCAACAGATCATATCTCGTATCGGAGATGGTTTTGATATTTAGCAACAGATCATATCTCGGAATGGTTTTGGGTTCAGGAGGACAGAAAATGAACAGAACAGTAGTGTTGTCAGGCATGGCGGCGGCGCTGGGCGGGCTGGTGCTCGTCGGCGGCTGCAGCACGGAAGTCATGGGAGAACGTCGTTATATCCCCGCTCCGGTGGAAGATACCGCGGTGCCGATGACACCGGCGGCGCCGGTTCAGCAGGAATCGGTGACGGTGGTTGAAACGGAAGAGGCCGTGCCCGCTGAATTGCCGCGGTTCGATGAATTTGTGGGGACCACCTCCGGTTCCGTCTCGGAAGAAAAAGACACGCAGCCGGCTGTTTCGGTGCCGGAAAAGCCCGTGGCCAAGGGTGGCGTCTATGTGGTGAAGGCCGGGGATTCCTGCTACAAGATCGCCCGCGCCCACAAGGTGAGTCTGCGGGCGCTGATGGCGGCGAACGGTTTGACCGCGGCCACCGCGTCCCGGCTTCAGATCGGTCAGAAACTGACGATTCCCGAAGGCGGAAAATATGTGGCACCCCAGAATTCCGGTAAGAAATCCTCGTCCGGAGCCGCCGCATCCAGCGGCAAAGTCACCCTGAGCGACGACGGCTATTATATCGTCCAGCCCGGTGACAACGTGCCCAAGATCGCCCGCAAACTGGGGGTCAAGTGGTCGGAACTGATGAAGGTCAACAATATTACCGAAGAGTCGGCCAGACGGCTCCAGATCGGTCAGAAACTGGTGGTGCCCGGACGGACTCCGGCGGGTGCTTCCACTGCTGTTGCCGAACAGAAAACCGCAGAAGACAAGAAGACTTCCGACGCGTTGGACGAAGTCAGCAATGTGCTGGATGAAGTGAAGAATTCTGGCACTGCTCCGACACCGACGACCGATGGCGCGACGGCAACGGCTCCGGTGAACGCAACTCCGGATGCGACGGCAGCTTCGGGCGAGACGGCTCCGACGGTTGTAACCGAAACGGTGCAGGAAGAAGTGGTGAGCGGTGCCTCGGTGCCGGTGGAAATCAAGGCGGATATCACCATTGAAAAATTCGCCGCGGACAACAAGATTTCCGTCGATACGTTCAAGAAGCTGAATGAAGGCAGTCTGCCGCCGGACGGCATGCTGCGTACCGGCAGCATCGTCTTCATCCCGAGTGCCGAATAAAAACGGTTCGGAGCATGAATGATGCAAACGGATGGGGCGTGGTCTCCATCCGTTTTTTTTGATGTCGGGGACATGGCTTGCTTGTTTCTGACGCAAAAAAAAGGGGGGGCAGCCGGAACCGGTCATGGCCGGGGAGGCGGTTTTTCGAGAAAATTGCCGTGCGTCGCATGCCCGCAGTCGGAGACGCCGGAGATCGTAATGTTTTGAAGTGACAGGGTCAATTTTCAGGAAGGAGTTTGTTTGTCATGTCCGCCATCAAAGCCGCTTTTTTCACCGGCAATCCCGGTAATATCGAATATGTGTACGGAAAGGGGCGGCGGGCGGCAGTCGCCACGGAAACGGAACTGTATCCGGAAGTGATTACGCCGGAGAATTTCGCCCGGCACCGGACGGCGCTGGCGGAGGTGGAGGTGATTTTTTCCACCTGGGGGTTCTGGGCGTTTTCCGACGAGGAATTTGCGGCAATGCCGCGTTTGAAGGCGGTATTTTACGGCGCCGGGGCGACGGATTACTTCGCTCGGCCGTTTCTGGAGCGGGGCATTGCGATTTTCAGCGCCTGGCAGGCCAACGCCATTCCGGTGGCGGAATACTGCACCGCTCAGATCGTGCTGGCCATGAAGGGCTTTTTCCGGAATACCCGGGAATATACCGGTCCGGAGATGTACGGACATCGTCCCCCGGCTTTCGTCGGGCCGGGCAATTACGGTGAAACCGTCGCACTGATCGGCGCCGGCGCCATTGCCACCCGGACCCGGGAACTGCTGAAGCCGTATCACCTGAATGTGATCGTGGTGCCTTCCCGTGCGGAACGGCGGACGGTATCGCTGGAGGAGGCCTTCCGGACGGCGTTCGTCATCAGCAACCATCTGCCGAACCGGGATGACAACCGCGGCGTGCTGAACGGAGATCTTTTCCGGTTGATGCGGCCGGGCGCGGTCTTCATCAACACCGGCCGGGGCGCGCAGGTGAACGAGGCCGATTTGATCGCGGTTTTCCGGGAACGGCCCGACCTGACGGCGCTGCTGGATGTGACCGATCCCGAACCGCCCGCTGCGGATTCCGAACTTTACCGGTTGCCCAATGTGCAACTGACCGGACACATCGCCGGTTCGTTGAATGACGAGGTGGTACGCATGGCCGATTACATGCTTGAGGAATTTCGGAACTGGCGCGCCGGTGCTCCGACGCGCTACCGGATCACGCCGGATCTGTTGATGACCAACTGATCATACGCGGGAGCGCACGATGCGATTGTTGAAGCAGCTGGTCGGCCTGGGGGTGCGGCTTCCGTTCGTGGTGGTGGCACTGCTGCTCTGGCTGTGGTGTATCGGGGCCTTGGCGTATTGCGGCGGCGGTGGCGCGTCGGGACGAGGCGCGGCGGTGTTGCTGTTTTCCGGGGTATACCTTGGGATCTGGATTTTTGCGCCGCGCTACCGGAAATTTTTAGGATTGCTGTTGGCGGCTTTGCCGGTCATGTTGTGGTTTGCCTCCATCCGCCCCGATCCGGAGACGGTGTATCAGACCCCCTGGGCGCGGCAATGCCGGGTGACGCTCGAGGGCAACCGGGTGACGCTGGACGGCATCCGGGATTTTCATTACCGCAGCGAGCAGGACTATGACGTGCGGTACCGCACCGAAACCTATGACCTTGACCAGGCGGAAACTTTGTATCTGGCGGTGTCGCACTGGGACGGGCTGCAGGCGATTGCGCACACCATGCTGTCCTTCGGTTTTGCGGACGGGCGGTACGTGGTGCTGTCGGTGGAGACGCGGGTCCCGGAGGGGCGTGAACAGGGGACGATCGCGGGATTGTTCAAACAGTACGGACTGGGGATGATTTTCGGGACCGAATCCGATCTGCTGAAACTGCGGGCCACGCACCGGGGGGAAACGCTGTATCTCTATCCGACCACCGCCTCTCCGGAGATGGTGCGGACGGCGTTTCTCAATCTGGTCCGGCGGGCGCAGAAGCTGTATCGGCAACCGGAATTTTATAATACCCTGACCAGCAACTGCACCACGGTGCTGATTCCGCCGCTGCGGCCGATTCTGCTGGGGTTCCGGGTGGACTACCGGTCGATTTTCAACGGGCTGATCGACAGTCTGGCGTTTGAAAAGGGGTATCTTGCCGCCGGCGGGGAGCAGGACGAGGCGTTCGATAACGTGAAAAACCGGCATCGGATTCGGGCCGGTCATGCCGAGGAAGGAGCGGCTTATTCCGCAGCAATCCGCCGGGATATCGGCGAAGGCCGCGCGCAGGATTGAGAGAAGCGCCGACATGCGTCTGATCGTACCGCAGAGAATATGAAAAAAAATTTTCAGGGCGGGTTTGACATTGTTCCGGTCGGGGTATAGGTTGTTGACGGACGGCGGGAGAACCGAAGCGCCGTGTCTGGAAAAATCCAGACACGCCCGGTGATCGGCAACCGCCGGCAAGCCATTGGAAAAGCAAACGGCCGCTCCCCCGGGGACGGCCTGAAAATATCAAACTTCCGGAGGCGATATGAATCAGGTGACGATGCCCGGACAAGTGCGCGGCCAATGGATCTGGAAATCCTCACTGTCAGGACGTGAGGACACTTTCCTGTTGATGCGAAAGAACTTCCGATTAGATTCCCCGGGGTTGGAAAATACGCTCTGGATTTCCGCAAACTGTTCCTATCAGCTGTTCGTCAATGAGCGTTTTGCCGGATTCGGTCCCCGTGCCAACCACGGTCTTTCCTCCTACGTGGACCGCTATGACATTACCCGCTATTTGCAGAGCGGGAACAATACCGTCGGGGTGATCGTGTATCATTGTCCGTCCTTTCGGCTGAGCCGTCTGCAAGTGCCCGGCCTATGGTGTCAGATGGAGTCGGATGGACATCCGATTTTCTGCTCCGACCATAGCTGGCAGATTCGCGAAGCGCCGGAGCTGACGACGTCGCGACCGCGGGCGGCGGTCAATCAGTTGATGACGGAATATTGTGATAACCGGACGCTGCCGGCCAACTGGAGTTCTCCGATGTTTCAGCCGGGGCTGGAATGGACGACTCCCGATCGGTTGGTCAAACTGGACGAGCCGGGGGCGGAGCTGGAGATTTATCCTCTGGAACCGGCGACGGTGGAGTCGCTGGAGGAATTTCAGGTATTGGATGCCGGCCGGGTGGAAGACGGTGCCGCATGGACGGAGGTCTGCTTCGGAGACCGGCATCGGAATCGGTTGGCGGTCTGCGCTGCCAGCACCTGGGTGTTCAGCGCAGTGGAGCAGGAGGTGTCGGTTCGTTTGTATGCGGACGATCCTTTCCGCTTTTTCTGCAATCGCACGCTGGTGGCCGGAGCGGAACGGGTCGCCGGAGAACATCTGTATGTGCTGGCGTTGAAGAAAGGGTGGAACCGCCTGCTGCTGACGCAGACGCCGGGACATCATTCGATGGGATTTTTCCTGTTGTTTCCGGAGCTGCGTCCGGAAGAGCTGGCCACCTACCGGGAGCCGGATGAGAACGCCGGGCGGGGATGGAAGGTCGCCGGACCGTTGAAGCTGCCGTTGCACGACACGACGGCGTCCCTGCGGCTGCGCAATCTGGAAATCGGCACTTATGTGCCGGATGACGACAATCCGGTGGATATTTCCAGCGTGTTGCGGGCGGCGAATCTGGTGGTGAGCGGTCCGGTACCGGAATCACGGGTGTTGCATGCCGGAGAGTTTTTCCGTTACCGGCTGGATATTCTGCGTTATGGTTTCCCGGTGCTGGAGCTGGAGGCATCCCAGGGGGACGTGGTGGATGTGACGCTGGGATATCGTCTTGGCGAGAACGGCTTGCCGTCGCGCGGCAAACATGTCAGGGCCACTCATACTTTCCGGTGCCGCCAGGGGATGAACCGGTTCATGCTGTTCAATCCGCGCGAAGGGTTGTTCCTGATGGTGTCGGTGCGGCAGGCGGCGGGCGAGGTGAGGATCGTCAACTGCGGTTTTGAGGAGCTGGTGCGGATGCCGACCCGGGAAACGCTGTTCAGCAGCTCCGACGAGACGCTGAATCTGCTCTGGAAGATCGGGGTGCATACTTTGCGGCGGTCTTCGGCGTTCATTCCCCAGGTGGAACCTTTCGCGGAATATGACAGTTATCTCTTTGACGCCTATATTGATGCGGTCAACATGGTGGTGACGTTCGGCGATCATGCGTATGCGGCGACCCGGCTGCGGCAGTTCATCGACGCGCAGTTCGAGAACGGCGACATTCCGGTGCTGACCTTCGGCGCACGGCATCGTTCGCAGGTGCACCATCTGTTTTTCCTGCCGGTGTGGATGATGTACAATTACCGGACCAGCGGCAATCTGGAGGAACTCAAGCGGTTGCTGCCCCATCTGGAGTTGCTGGAGGACTTTTTCCTGTCGCTGGTGGACGAGTCGCTGGGGCTGATCGAAGACATCGATACCCGGTTCCGGCTGGAGAGCCGCCTGAGCAACGGGGTGTTCGGCAAAGGCAGCGTGCCGACTTATCTGAATGCGTTGTATTGCCGTTTCCTGCTTTCGGCGGCGGAGGTTTATCTGGCGGGCGGGAAGCCGGAGGCGGCGGAACGCAGTCGGCGCCAGGCTGACCGGGTCGCGGCCCGCTTGCGGGAGCTCAATTACGATCCGAAACTCCGGTTGTTTGTGCGCAAAACGGAGGGCGGGAAGACCTTCCGGCATTGTCTGGAGTCGGACCGGAATCTCTTCGCCAACTTCAGCGCGTTGCAGAGCGGGGTGATGGGAGCGGAGGATTTCGAGCACTTCTTCTTCACATTTTTCCGTTACGAACCGCCATTTGACCGGAGTGAAGAGGCGCGGAACCCGTATTTTCATTTCCTGTTTCTGGAGACGATGTTCGCACTGGGGCAGGGGGAATGGACGGTGCGTTATTTCCGTGAATACTGGGAAAAACGCATTTGCAAACAGTCCGGTTCGTGGCTGAGCTGGCGCGACGGAGAGGATCCGGCTCCGTTGCGGCTCCGTGACGGCAACGCGCTGTCGCCGAACGTGTTTCTGGTGCGGGAAATTGCCGGGGTGCGGACTGCCGATGCCGGACATGCCTCGATTTACTTCAATCCCGCTTTGTCGCAGGCGGACTGGGTGGATCTGCTGCTGCCGACGGCATTCGGCAAGATCCGGGTACGCTGGGAAAAGAAGGAAGACGGCATGCTGGACGTGATTCTGGACGCCAACTATCCCGTCAAGGTCCTGCCGGAAATGAGTGCCGAACAGTTGAAGAAAACGGCTTTTGCCCTGAGCGACAACGTTGTCCTGCTCCAGCCGCCGTCCCGCAGCTGAACACGGAAAGGACTGGGCGCCGTCCGGCGCCCGAATGGACGCGGCGAGGGGATTTTGGGGGGAGCGGAGTTCGCTGGAGATCCGGCTCGAGGATGCGGCCCGCTTTTTCCGGGAAAGAGCGGGCCATGATTCGAAAAGGACTTGAAAAAGTCCTGGTTTGCCGTTATATTAAAGGGGCAAAACCCCGGAGATACGGAAACTATGGCAAGAGCAATTGATGAGTTCATGGCGGCCTTCCCGTTTGAAGGCCTGACGTTCGACGACATCTCACTGGTGACGCAATACGCGGATTTTCTGCCGGCCGAGGCCGATGTGAGCAGCAACTTCACCCGGCATGTGAAACTGAACATTCCCTTTGTCAGCGCGGCGATGGATACGGTGACCGAGAGCCGCATGGCCATCGCCATGGCGCGGCTCGGCGGCATCGGCGTCATTCACAAGAATCTTTCGATCGAGCGCCAGGTGGAAGAGGTGCGCAAGGTAAAATACTATCTGAACGGCATCATCCGCAAGCCGGTGGTGTTTTCCCCCGAGCAGACCGTCGAAGAGATGCTGCGGGAAAAACGGGCGCGGAAATATTCCTTTTCCGGATTCCCCATTGTGGATCAGGAACACCATCTGGTCGGGATCATCACCTCGCGGGACATCAAGTTCCTGACGGATTGCAGCGTGCGGATTTCGGAAGTGATGAATCGGACTCCGGTTTACGCCCATGACGGGATTTCCATGCAGGATGCCTACCGGATGATGTTGGAACACAAGGTGGGCAAGCTGCCGCTGGTGGACGACCGGGGACGGTTGACCGGATTGTACAGCTTCCTGGACGTGAAGACGCTGATCGACAAGGAGGAACCGGATTACAACCGCGATGAACGGCATCAGCTCCGGGTGGCCGCCGCCGTCGGACCCTATGACGAGGCCCGGATCGAAGCGCTGGTTGGCGCCGGCGTGGACGTGCTGGTGGTAGACACCGCCCATGCCCATAGCAAGGGCGTGCTTGAAACCGTAACGCTGATCAAGAAACAGTACGGCGACCGGGTTGACGTGGTCGGCGGCAACATCGCCACTGCCGAAGCCGCCCGGGCGCTGGCGGACGCCGGAGCCGACGGCATCAAGGTCGGTATCGGACCCGGTTCCATTTGCACGACCCGCGTGGTGGCGGGAGTCGGCGTTCCGCAGGTGACCGCGGTATACGAAGCGGCCAGAGCGGTTCCTGCCGACCTGCCGATCATTGCCGACGGCGGGATCAAGCAGTCCGGCGATGTGGCGAAGGCGCTGGCGGTGGGGGCGTCCTCGGTGATGATGGGATCGGCGCTGGCCGGCACTTCGGAAAGCACCGGGGAAGTGGTTCTGCATCAGGGACGCAGTTACGTGATGTACCGCGGGATGGGCAGCCTGGAAGCGATGAAGACCGGCAAGGGCAGCCGGGAACGGTACGGCCAGCCGGACGTGGAAGACGATACCAAGCTTGTGCCGCAGGGGATTGAAGGTCTGGTGCCGTTCCGCGGGCCGGTGCAGAACGTGGTGCACCAGTTTGTCGGCGGGGTGCGCTACAGCTTCGGTTACTGCGGGGCCCGCAACGTGGCGGAATTTCATGCGAAGGCCCGGCTGGTGCGGGTGACCGCCGCCGGTTTGCGGGAAGCGCATCCGCACGATGTGACCATGCTGAAGGATGCGCCCAATTATTCCGGGGCGAACTGACCGGATACAGGGGCGTTGCAGCCGCCTTTTCCGGCGGCGGGGGAGGAAAGCCGATGGATGAAAGCATCCGGACTTTCTTCCCCTTTTTCGTGTTTGCGACGGAAATTCGGGGGAGGTTGAGGCGATGATCGAAGACGGCGCGCTGGTAATTGTCGGCGGCGGTTCCGGTCGCCGGTTCGGCGGCGATAAACTGCTGGTGGATCTCGGCGGGATGCCGTTGTTTTTGCACGCCATGCGGGAACTGGGGCCGCTGTTTCCCGAATCGCGGCGGGTGATGGTGGCGCCGGCGGCGGCGCTCGAACGCTTTCGGCAGGCGGCGGCGGAATACCTGCCGGAGGTCCGGTTCCGCTGGGTGTCCGGCGGGGCGCAGCGCACGGATTCGGTCCGCGCCGGTCTGGCGGTGCTGGATGACGCGGTACGGTTGGTGGCGATACACGATGCGGCCCGGCCGTTGGCTGCGGCGGCTTTGCTGGAACAGGTGGCGGCCCGGGCCCGGGAGGTCGGCGCGGCGATTCCGGGGCGGCCGGTGACGGATACGCTCAAACGGGTGAACGCGAATGGTCTGATTACGGGGACGGTAGACCGGGAAGGATTGTACCGGGTGGAGACGCCGCAATGTTTTCTCCTGCGGTCGCTGCTGGACGCTTACGCGCAGGCGGCGGACGGCGTTTTTACCGATGACGCGGCGGTGATGGAACATGCCGGGCATCCGGTGGCGGTCGTGGCGCATGACGGGGACAATGACAAACTTACCTGGCCATCGGATCTGGAACGACTGCGCCGCGCCCTGGCGGCACGGAAGCAACGGCAGTGAATGTGTTCGGGAAAATGCGCGCCGCACATCTGGCGCTGGGGCGTGCCGGAGAAGCGGATGCGGTCCGGCTGCTGCGGGAACACGGACTGGAAATTCTTGCGCGCGACTGGCGTTGCCGTTACGGCGAACTGGACATTGTGGCCCGCGATGGCGACTGTCTGGTTTTTGTCGAAGTCAAGACCCGGCGGCGTGTTGACCGGTACCGGCCGTCGGACAATCTTTCGCCCCGGCAGCTGCGGCGAAATGTCCGGGCGGCGCGCGAGTATCTGTCCGAATACGGAGCGCCCGGCTGCCGGTGTCGTTTCGACCTGGTCGAGGTGGTACGTGCGGGGCGGCGCCTGCTGGAATTGCGGCGACACATCGATTTTGTGGATGCGGATTTGATTCACGGCGCGTTTTGAAGTATATTGCACTATCGTTCACCAAACCGGGAATCCAAACTGGAAGGAAAACGGAAAATGGAACAGATCCGCATCGGGACACTGGTTCGCGGCAATCGGGGCAGCGCGGGATATATTCGTCAGATACTGCCCCATGGTTTTGAAAGTTTCGCCATCAACTACTGGCAGAATTTCGGTGATGCGCCGCCGACGACGATTGTGGATGAGGTCAACCAGGCCTTGGAAGGATCCGGCGCGGTGATCAGTACCGTCGGCGTGTACGGCAATCCGCTGGCCGACGACGAACTGGGGGAACTGACGCGGAAGGCGCTGTGGGAAGCCGTGGAACGGGTCGGCGAATTCGGTGCGGACCTGGTTTCCGGGTTTGCCGGGCGGGTACCGGACCGGCCGGTGCCGGAGAGCATTGAGCCGTTCAAGGCATTCTGGACGCCGCTGGTCGAACGTGCGGCGGCCAAGGGGGTGCGGATCGCGTTTGAAAACTGCACCATGGGCGGAGACTGGCAGCACGGGAGTTTCAACATCGCCTTCAATCCCGATGCCTGGGAACTGATGTTTGAGGCGCTGGACGCTCCGAACATCGGGTTGCAGTGGGAACCGTGCCATCAGATGACGCAGTTGATCGATCCGTTGCCGCAGATCCGGGAATGGGGCCACCGTTTCTTCAATCTTCACGGCAAGGATGCCACGATCCGGCATGATGTGATTGCGCGGCACGGGATGTTCGGGACGGAGACGCCGGTCTGGCACCGGACGCCGGGCTTCGGGGATACCAACTGGAGTGATGTTTTTTCCGAACTGCGTCTGATTGGTTATCGCGGTTCGGTGGAAATCGAGGGGTGGCACGATCCGGTTTACCGGGATGAGCTGGAAATGACCGGTCAGGTGCGCGCGCTGCATTACCTCAAGGAGTGCCGGGGTGGAGACTGGGTGGAAAATCCCGCCTGAGCTTCTGCAACGGTTTCTGATCCGCTGGTCCGCCGCCTGGAATCTTCTTCCCTGTCCGGTTTGCGGAAACGGGGACGGGGGCGGCGTCAACGGATTTTGTGAAGAATGCCGGGCGCGTCTGCCGTTTGTCCGGGGAAATCGCTGCCCCGGATGCGGCGGCGCGCTCGACGGTGTGCTGGCCAACTGTTCCAAGTGCTTGCGGGAGAAGCCCCGCCCCTGGGTTTACGCGCTGGCGCTGCTGGAATACCGCGGCGCCGGTCGGGAATTGATCCGGGATTTCAAATTTCACCGGCAGCCGGAACTGGCGCGGCCGCTGGCCGCACTGGCGGCGCCGCTGGTCCGGGATTGCGGTGAACCGGTGGAAGTACTGGTGCCCGTGCCGCTGCATTGGCGGCGATTATGGCGCCGTTCCTACAATCAGGCGGAGTTGTTCGCCCGATTGGTGGCCGGTGCGCTGGGGGTGCCTTGTGTGACGGCGTTGAAACGGGTGCGGGCGACGCCGCATCAGGCGGGGATGGACCGGGAGGCGCGGTTGCGCAATCTCCGGGGAGCGTTTCAGGTGACGTCTGCGGCCGCGAAGTGCCGGGGACGGCACGTGTGGCTGGTGGACGATGTGTTGACCACCGGAAGCACTTTGACGGCGGCGGCGGAAACGCTCCGTCGCGCCGGGGCCGGACCGATCCGGGTTCTGACGATCGGCCGGGCGTGAAGAGTTGGCAGAATGAAATGAGTATGTGACGATGAAATGGTATCGCAGCGCCGCAGAGGCGCATCGCCGGCTGGGGTTGATTTCCGCTCCGGCCGCCGCGGCCGTGGAGGAACGGTATCCGGTATTGGTGAATGATTATTATCTGGGATTGATTGATCCGGCGCTCGGTGCGGAGGATCCGATTTACCGTCAGTGTCTGCCGGCTTCGGCGGAACTGGAGGATCCGGAGGCGGAGTACGACCCGCTGGCCGAGGAGGAGCAAATGCCGGTGCCGCGGTTGATTCACCGGTTTGACGACCGGGTGGTGCTGCTGGTGACGGGACACTGCGCCGTGCGCTGCCGGTTCTGCTTCCGCAAGCGGACCTGGGCTGCGGACGGGACGGAACTGCCGGACCTGGACGAGGAGACCTTGACGGCGGCGGCAAACTATCTGCGGGAACATCCGGCGATCCGGGAGGTGCTGGTATCCGGCGGCGATCCCCTGATGCTGCCGGAAGAGCGGCTGTTTCATATTCTGGAGGTATTGGAATTGATTCCGTCGCTGGAGGTTCTGCGCATCGGGACCCGGGTGCCGGTGGTCTGGCCGCAGCGGATGACGGCGGAGCTGGCCGCCCGCCTGGGAAAGGTGAACGGTTTGTGGCTGGCGACGCATTTCAACCATCCCCGGGAGTTGACGCCGGAGGCGGAGACGGCGCTGAACAGGCTGGTTCGCTCCGGCGTGCCGGTGGTGAATCAGACCGTGCTGCTCAAAGGCGTGAACGATTCGGCGGAAGTGCTGGAAAATCTGTTCCGACGACTGGTGGCGCTGCGGGTCAAGCCGCACTATCTGTTTCACGTTGATCCGGTGCGGGGGGTGCGCCACTTCGCTACGGGGATTGAATGCGGGCTGGAAATTCTCCGGCAGTTCCGGCCGCGGCTGTCCTCGCTGGCGGTGCCGACGTTCGCCATCGATCTGCCGGAGGGCGGCGGTAAGGTCGCACTGCAGCCGGATTACCGGCGCGGAAACTGTTTCCCCGATATTCACGAACGCAAATGGATTGTCTATCCCGGAGCTCCCGGGGAAAACGAGAAGGAACTGTAATGAAGATTTCGCGAACGTTCGTTGTGGTCATGGCGCTGGCGGTACTGGGGGGTGGCGGCGGCTGCCAGAGCATCCGCGAGATGCTCAATCCTCCGGAAAGCGCCGGATCGGAAAAAAAACAGTCGGACGTCTTTTCGTTGAGTCCGAAAAGCAGCCGGCCGCCGTCGATGCTGGCCGGAGAACTCTCCGCGGAGGAACAGGCGGCGCTGCGGGCACATGAACGCGAAGGGGACGTGGCGGCGCCCACCTACGGACCGGGCGTTTACGACAAGGACAGCCGGGCCCGGAAGGACTGGGTGTTCGGACGCTGAGGCCCGCGCCGGTTTGACCGAAAGCGGAACGGGTGGTCCGGGACAATGCGCGGAAGCATGGAAGGAGTACGGGGAATGCCTCCGGTTTTTTCGCTGCTGGTGAAGCCGGTTGCCTGCGATTGCAATCTGCGTTGCCGTTACTGTTTTTATCTGCCGACGGAGACGTATTTCGGTCGTGGCACCCACCGTATGGACGGGACGGTGCTGGAACGGATGATCGCCGATTATCTGCGCACGCCCCAGCCGCGCTGGACCATCGGCTGGCAGGGTGGGGAGCCGACGCTGGCGGGAGTGGACTTTTTTCGTCGCGCCGTCGGGCTGATGCGGCGGTACGCGCCCCCGGGGGCGGCGATCGCCAATGCGTTGCAGACCAACGGCACGCTGCTGGACGACGAATGGGGGACGTTTCTGGCGGAACACCGGTTTCTGGTGGGGCTGAGCATCGACGGGCCGCCGGAACTGCATGACGCCAACCGGGTGACCGGTGCCGGTGGCGGCAGTCATGAGGCGGTGCTGCGGGGGCTGAGCGTGTTGCGGCAGCACCGGGTGGAGTTCAATGTGCTTACACTGGTAAATTCGCTCAATGTCCGGCGGCCGCTGGAGGTTTACCGGTATTTGCGCGATGAGCTGCAAGTTCCGTTTCACCAATATATTGAATGTGTAGAGTACGCGCCGGACGGAACGTTGCGGCCGTTTGCCGTCGGCGGCCGGGAGTGGGGAGAATTCCTTTGCACGGTCTTTGACGAATGGTATGCGCATGATGTGCGGAAGGTATCAGTGCGGCTGTTTGATTCGATTCTGCATCGAATTCTGTACGGTGTGCCGAACACCTGCGCAATGGGACGGCGCTGCGGAACCTATCTGGTGGTCGAGCACGATGGCGGCGTGTATCCCTGCGACTTTTTTGTTCGGCCGGAATGGCGACTGGGACGGGTCGGGGATCGGGAAATGATGCGGTTTCTGGAGCATCCGGTGTTGCGGGCGCTGGCGCGGCGCAAGGAAAAGACGGCGACGGAATGCCGCAGTTGTCGCTGGTTTCGTTTCTGCGCCGGAGATTGCGTGAAAAATCGGAATGCGGAGAACCGCAGTGCGCTCTGCATCGGATGGCAAAGGTTTTTTGAACATGCCTGCTCCCGGTTCGAAACCCTGGCTGCCGGCATGCGCTGAAACCGTTCTCCGGGAGAAAACGACACAGACACGTCCGGGACGACGGAGAAAAGAAGAAAAATCTGCCGTCCGAACCTTTTTCCCTGTTTCCCCGGAATGATGAAAAAAAAGAATTGCGACTTGTAATTTTTTTATAACGCATTATTTTATAAAAATGTGCGGATTTTCCGAAATGCGGAAGATCAGAAGAAGAATAATCGTAACAAACCAAACAACACAAAAAGAAACAACATGGCAGAAGAAACCAAACTCGTAGACGGCGGCAGCTTCGTCGACCTGACCAACATGCCCTCCATGGACGAACTGCTCCAGTCCGCCGGTACCGGCAGCGAATTCACCAAAGGCAAGATCCGTGAAGGCGTGATCGTCGCCAAGCGCCCGGATGGCGCGCTGGTGGACATCGGCTACAAGGCCGAGGGATTCGTTCCCGCTTCGGAATTCCTCAAGTACGACGAAGCGAAGGTCGGCGATAAAATCGACGTTCTGCTCGAAGAAGTCGAAAACGAACACAACATGCCGAGTATCAGTTTGGAAAAAGCCTACTCGATCAAGGCCTGGAACAAAATCACCACTGAGTACGGCGAAGGCTATGTGACCAAAGGGTTCATGCGGCACCGCGTCAAAGGCGGGATCATGGTCGATGTCGAAGGTTTTCCGGCCTTCCTGCCCGGCTCCCAGCTGGATATCGGGCCGGTGCGCAATATGGATGATTACATCGGCAAGGAATTCGATGTCAAGATCATCAAGATCAATCTGGAACGCCGCAACATCGTGGTGTCCCGGCGGGAACTGCTGGAAGAATCGCTGCGCGAACGCCGCAGCGCGCTGCTGAAGACCATGACCGTCGGCGAACTGCGCCAGGGCGTGGTCAAGAACATTACCGACTTCGGGGCGTTCATCGACCTCGGCGGCGTGGACGGTCTGCTGCATATTACCGACATTTCCTGGGGCCGGATCTCGCATCCGTCCGAAGTGCTGGAAGTCGGTCAGCCGATCGAAGTGGTGATTCTCAGCATCGACGACGTCAAGGAACGGGTTTCGCTGGGTTACAAGCAGAAGACCCCGAATCCGTGGGACGACATCGCCGCGAAGTACCCGGTCGGCAGCAAGATCACCGGCCGCGTGGTCAACATCATGCCCTACGGCGCCTTTGTGGAAATCGAAAGCGGCGTCGAAGGTCTGATTCACGTGTCCGAAATGAGCTGGACCAAACGCATTGCCAAAGCCGGCGATGTGGTGCAGGTCGGCGAAATGGTGGAAGCCGTCATCCTCGACATCGACCGCGAAAGCCGCAAGATTTCGCTCGGTCTGCGCCAGAAGGATCCGAACCCGTGGGAAGTGCTGGCCGCGAAATATCCGGTCGGCAGCCGGATCAAGGGCAAAGTGCGGAATATGACCAGCTACGGCGCGTTCGTGGAAATTGAAAACGACATCGACGGGATGATTCACGTGTCCGACATGAGCTGGACCCGCAAGATCAACAACCCGAATGAAATTCTCAAGCCGGGTATGGAAGTTGAAGCGGTCATTCTGGACATCAATCCGGAACAGCAGCGCATCTCTCTCGGTCTGAAGCAGGCAGAAAGCGATCCCTGGTCGGAAATCAACAACCTGTACAAGGTTGGCGATGTGGTCAAGGGCAAAGTCACCAAGATCGCCGCTTTCGGCGCGTTCGTGGAACTGAGCAACAAGATCGACGGATTGATTCACATTTCGCAGCTCAGCCGCGACCATGTGGAAAAAGTCAAGGACGTGCTCTCCGTCGGCGACGAAGTCGAAGCCCGCGTCATCAAGGTGGACACCGAAGAACGCCGGATCGGTTTGTCGATCAAGGCGGTCAGCGAAGGTTTCTCCGAAGCGGATCTCAAGGCCGCCGAAGAAGAATACACCGCCGCCCTCAAACCGGGCGAATCCATGGTGGATATGGGCGAAGTCTTCAGCAACGAAGCGCTCTCCGAACTCAAGCTCAACTAATCCGGTCCAGCGACTGGAAAAACGGCACGAATTGTGCTATATTGAAGACAGGAACTTCGGTTCCTGTCTTTTTGCATATACTGGCCGAGGCAGGATGAAAATCAGATGAAGAAAAGCAAAGAACAGCCGGAACTGGACTTGTTTTTTTCAACCTCCGACCGGGCGCCGTTACAGGACGAGGCGTCTGTGGCGGAGCCTTTGCCGGAGTCGGTGTCAACGGAGACGGACGCGGCGGCCCCGGTGATTCCGGCGCAGCCGGGACCCCAGGAGATGCGCCAGGCGGCACTGGGATTTCTGGCCGCCCGGCGTCCTGCCGGAGTGGCGGGGTATGTGCCGGCGCGTTTTCGAAAATATCAGGTGGCGGCGGCGGCGTTCTGGACTCGGGACGTCGGCAGAGTCAAACAGGTGGTGAAGACTGCGATTGTGGAAATTTATGACCACCGGGATCGGTGTTTTGCGGAATGCGCCGACCGGCAGGCTTTGCTGGAGGCGATTCATGAGTTGCGGGGCGAACGGGAACGGCTGGAGGCGCGGATCCGGGAGCGGGAACCGCATCTGGCCGACAGCGATGATCTTTTCAGCGAATTCCGTACCTGGCACTATGAACGCAGTACCGACGGAGAGTACCGGAAATTGCGCCGTCGTCTGGAAAAGCTGCAACATGCATTGCATCGCGGCAGCCGACTGGAAAGGATTCGCCGGGCGGGGGTGGCGGACGAGCTTTATCTGGCTGTTCCGGCCGGGACGCTGGAAGCGGACGAAACGGCGTTGGGCTGGGGATTGCTGCATGTGTTTCCCGACGGCACGATTACGGTGATCCGGGAGCCGGATCCGCAGCCGTGCGAAGCGGCGGCGCGTAACCATCTGGCGTTGAATATTGCCGCGGCCGCGTCCCGCAGTGTGCTGTTTGCCGCCGGAGTCGGGGTGACGGCGACGGGAGAATTGCGTTTTTATCGTCCGCCACGGCGGCGCCAGAAGCGAACGTTGCAGCCGCAGCCCTGAGGAATCGGAGCCGGAGAGAGAAGGACTGTTTGAAAGCGGCAGGGGCTGCCGAGGGAACGTGGAGTGAAGGATTTCTTTTTGAGCATTCGATACCGGATCGAATACGCCGTTGTGCTGGTGCTGTACGGCATGATTCGTCTGCTGCCGCACGGCGGATTGCGTATCCCGGCGGCGCTGGGTGGAGCGGGGGTCTGGCTGATGCCGACTTTCCGGCGGATGATTATCGCCAATATTCGTACGGCAATGCCGGAACGGAGCGAGGAGGAGGCCGTCCGGATCGGTCGGCGCAGCTGCTATCACGTCATTTTCAATCTGCTGGAATTCATCTGGCTGAGCGGCAATCCCCGGCGGATCGAACGCTGGTATGAACTGCCGGAGGACATTACCGCCCGGCTGAAGGCGCATGTCGCGGCAGGAGAGCGGATCATTTTCGTCAATCCCCATCTTGGCAGCTGGGAGGCCTCCGGACTGATGGCACCCTATTATGCCGGGGTGCGCATGGTGGCGATCGCCAAGCCGATGCGCAATCCCTATCTCAACCGGCTGCTGAACCACGGCAATCGCGAGAAGGAAGCGGGGCTGCATATTATTTTTGCCCGCGGCGCGATCCGGGCGGCGACCCGGGCGCTGCGGGAAGGGCTGGGGGTAGGAACGTTGATCGACCAGAACACCCGGGTGCGGGACGGCGGAGTGTTTGTCCGGTTTTTCGGGATGCCGGTGGCCAGCAGCAAGGCGCCGGCGAGTTTGAAACATTACTGCGACGCGCACGGGATTCCGGCCGTGATCATTTACGGTACCTCCGTACGGATGCCGGACGGTCGGGTGCGGGCGCATGCGCAATGGCTGTCCCGGCCCTTTGATCAATACGAAAACGAGGAGGCGGTGATCCAGGAGTTGATGGATATTTCCGCCGGTTATATTCGCCGTTTTCCGGAACAATATCTGTGGTTTTACCGGAGATTCCGGTATATTCCGCCGGAGTGTCCGGAGGAGTTGCGCTGTCGCTATCCGTATTATGCCCGGGTGGTGAAGCCGACTTTTTTCAATCGGCGCGGACGATGAAGGCATATTAGAAAATCGGAATCGAACATGGATCATAAAAGAACCAAGATCGTCGCCACCATTTCCAGTCTGAACTGCAGCGTGGAGCTGCTGCGGCAGCTTTACGAGGCGGGGATGAATGTGGCACGCCTCAACACCGCTCATATGTCGCTGGAAGATGCGGCGATGGTCGTGCACAACATCCGCCAGGTGTCCGACCAGATCGGCATCATGATTGACACCAAGGGACCCAACGTGCGCACCTGCAATCTGGCGGAGCCGCTGGAACTGAAACTGGCGCAGACCGTGCTGGTCAGCGGCAATCCGGTTCCGGCGGGCGAGGGATTTCAGGTCAACTACTCCCGTTTTGTGGAAGAAGTGAAAATCGGTCAACGGGTGGTGGTGGACGACGGCGTGGCCGAGTTGGAAATCGTCGGCCGGAATCCGGAAAAGCTGCTGTGCCGCGTTACCCGGGCGGGCACGGTGCTGGACAAAAAATCAGTCAACGTGCCGGATGCGGAACTGCGCACGCCGGCATTGACCAGGAAAGACCGGGAATTTGTGGATTTCGCCATCGCCAACCAACTGGATTTCATCGCGCACTCCTTTGTGCGGGACCGGGATGACGTCATGGCGCTGCAGAGCATTCTGGACACGCATGACAGCCCGATCAGCATCATTGCCAAAATCGAAAATCGGCAGGGGGTGAAAAACCTGTCCGCCATTCTCGATGTGGTGGCGGGCGTCATGGTCGCCCGCGGTGACCTCGGCATTGAAATTCCACTGGAAGAGGTGCCGCTGATTCAGAAGAACATCATTTACGAATGCATGCGCCGGCATAAACAGGTGATTACCGCCACGCAGATGCTGCAGAGTATGATTCACGCGCCGCGTCCCACCCGGGCGGAGGTCAGCGATATCGCCAACGCGGTGCTCGACGGGACCGACGCGGTCATGCTCAGCGGCGAAACCGCCCAGGGGGATTATCCGGTGGAGTCGGTGGCGATGATGAGCAGCATCATCCGACAGACGGAAGCCTCCCCGGATAATCTGTTCACCCGGCTGAGCCGCATTGACGATGTGGACAATCCGATACGCAGCTGTATCGTGCGCTCGGCGGTGGAGACGTCCCGGACGCTGCCGGTACGGGCGGTCATCTGCAATACCAGTAACGGGCGTTCCTGCAATCTTTGTTCCGCTTACCGCGGCCGTGTGCCGATTTTCGGTCTGACCTACCGTCCCGGCGTCGCCCGCCGGCTCTCTTTGACCTACGGCGTGCAGACCGACGTGATGGACTATGTGGAGAATCCGCACCATCTGCTTAAGACGTCGCTGCGGCACCTGTTGGCGAAGAACATGATCAAGGAAGATGACCTGGTCGTGATTCTCGGACAGTTCTCGCCCGAGTCGCCTTCGACCGACCTCTACTGCATCGTGCGGCCCTGCGAAGTGCTGGCGGAGGAGTCCCGGTCAGTGTAAGGCTGGAAAGCGGCAAAGACCGGAAGCATGAAAAAAACGCCGGACGGCCCATGTCGTCCGGCGTTTCTGTCTTGTCTGGGGATGGCTTCAGCGGTAGAGCGGTCCGAAATTAGCGCAGGCGCGGTAGTCGGATCCTTCCGCATCCATGCCGAACGCGGCCCAGGAGCTCGGCCGGTAGATCTGTTCTTCCGGTACGTTGTGCATACAGACCGGAATGCGCAGCATGGCGGCCAGTGTCATCAGTTCCGCCCCGATGTGGCCGAAGGAGAACGCGCCGTGATTGGCCCCCCAGTTGGCCATAACCGAGTAGACGTCGCGGAAAGCGCCTTTGCCGGTCAGGCGCGGAGCAAACCAGGTGGTCGGCCAGCCCGGGTCGGTGCGCAAATCCAGCGTTTCGTGGACTTTTTCCGGGAGTTCGCAGGTCCAGCCTTCGGCGATCTGAAGCACGGGACCGAGCCCTTTGATCCGGTTCAGCCGGCTCAATGTCAGCGGCATGCCGCCGCGCGACAGGAACCGGGAGGAGAAGCCGCCGCCGCGGAAATACCCGCGATTCGCCGGGATCCATTCTACCGCATCCAGACAGGCCTGGGCCTCTTCCGGTGTGATTTCCAGGTAGGGTTTCATGACGGGCCTGCCGTCGCGACTCTGGCGTCCGGTGGCGTCCAGGGTGGTGGCGCCGGAATTGATCAGGTGGATAAGCCCCCCGGCGGCGGTACCGGTCAGCTCATACCCGGTGACCCGTTTGACGGCCTCCGGACGCCAGTAGGTACGGACGTCCGAAAATCCCTGGGCGGTGCCGGTCAGCAGATGGCCGAACAACATGGACATGCCGTTCAGGGCGTCGTTTTCCGTGGCGACGACGTAAGGCTGGCGGATACCGGTCCAGTCGAAGGAGGAGTTGAGAATGGTTTCGAGGAAATCGCCGTTGGGCATATGGTCGGTCCACTGGCGCTGTCCCTGGAAACCGGCGGCGATGGCGTTGTGTCCGAGCGCTTCTTCGCCGAAGCCGAGCTCGGCCAGACGGGGATTGCCGACCATGAGGTCGCGGGTGATCATCGCCATTTTCACCACGTATTCCCAGATGCGGCGGTTTTCTTCCGCGGTGACGCCGGAGTTGGAGAAATCCCGGCCCACTTTGCAGTTTTTCCCGACCCAGGCCAGGGCCTGTTCATATTCCGCCGGGTCGTAGATTTTTTCGTTGACGCGGCGGATGAATTCGCTCATGTCCACTGAGACGCAGCGCATGCCGAAGTAATCCTCAAACATTTCCGGATCGACAATGGAGCCGGCAATGCCCATGGCGACGCTGCCCATGGAGAGATAGGTTTTCCCGCGCATCGTCGCCACCGCAAGTCCGGCGCGTACGAAGCGGAGGATTTTTTCCCGCACGTCCGCCGGTATCGAGCGATCGTCGGCGTCCTGCACGTCGTGCCCGTAAATGCCGAATGCCGGCAACCCCTTCTGACTGTGCGCCGCCAGGACCGCCGCCAGATAGACCGCTCCCGGCCGTTCGGTACCGTTGAAGCCCCACACTGCTTTGGGGGTCAGAGGATGCATGTCCATGGTTTCGGAGCCGTAGCACCAGCAGGGGGTGACGGAGAGCGAGACTCCGACATTGTTCCGGGAGAATTTGTCGGCACAGGCGGCGGCCTCGGCGCTGCCGGCAATGGTGGTGTCGGCGATGACGCATTCGACCGGTGCGCCGTTCGGATGGCGGAGATGGCCGGTGATCAGCTCGGCGGCGGCGTGGGCCATGCCCATGGTCTGATCTTCGAGGGATTCACGAATGCCGCGGCGGCGGCCGTCGATAATGGGGCGAATCCCGACTTTCGGTAGTGCACTGCGGAAACGGTTGACAGGTTCATTCAGGTTCATGGTCATTCTCCCGTGCTTGAAGATCGCGTGGTTGTCTTGGGGCAAAATAACCACGCTTACCGGAAAATACAAGCCCGGAAGACGACCGCCATTCAAAATCCTATACACTTTTTCCGCAGTTCCCGGAAAAGTGCCGGGACAGTTGTGGAAGGTGGCGACCCCGTTTGCCGGATGCGGGACCACAGCGGATCAGCTGCGGCGCTGTTCCCGGACGACGTCGTCGATGATGTTTTCCAGCGTGAATTTCGGTTCCCAGCCGGTCAGCTCCCGAAGCGCCGTTGTGTCGGGTGCCCGATGCATCATGTCCTCAAATCCTTTTTCGTAGGCTTCATCGTAGGGCACATGACGGATTTCCGATGGACTGCCGATTCGGGCAATGACGAAACGGGCAAGCTCGCCAATGGAAATGTGATGGTTGCTGCCGATATTATAGATTCCGCCGCAGGATTCCGGTCGCTCCACCAGCAGCAGCAGGGCGCGGACGATATCGAGCACATGACAGAAACAGCGGGACTGCCGGCCGCTGCCGTAGACCGGAAGCGGTTCCCCGTGCAGGGCTTTCTCCACGAAACGGGGGATCACCATGCCGTAACGGCCGGTCTGGCGCGGACCCACCGTATTGAAGAAGCGGACCACGGTTCCCGGCAACCCCGACTGGCGGTGGTGTGCCATCAACAGGAATTCGTCCAGCAGTTTGCTGCAGGCGTACGACCAGCGGGCATGCAGCGGATTGCCGATCAGCAGATCGTCGCTTTCCGCGAAGAGTGGCTTGGTGGATTTCCCATACACTTCGCTGGTGGAGGCGATGAGGGTGCGTTTCCCGTATCTGGCGGCGGGCACGAGGACGTTTTCCGTGCCGTGAACATTGGTGGTAATGGTGCGCACCGGATCGTGGATGACCAGTTCCACGCCGACCGCGGCCGCCAGGTGAATGACCCGGTCCGCATCACGGATTTCCCGGTCCAGCAGTTCGGCGGAGGATACGACATCGGCTTCGAGCACCCGGAGTCTTCCTGCGGCCAGAGTTTCCGCGATTTCCAGGTTGCTGCGGCTGCCGGTGGAAAAGTTGTCGATGACGACCACTTCGTGCCCGTCCCGCAACAGTCGTTCCGTCAGATGTCCGCCGATAAAGCCGGCGCCGCCGGTGATCAGATAACGCATCATGCTGCTCCTTTCCCGTCGGCTTCCGATGGTTCCGACCGGTGAATCAGGTGAAAAAGATAAGCCGCCGGGCCGGAGAGAACATACAACGTTACCAGCAGCAGAAGGCCGTTTGCCTGAAACAGCAAAATGATCAGCAGCATCAGCACCAGCAGCAGCAGCCGCTTCCGGTTGCGCCGGATTGAAATCAGCCACTTGCCGAAGTGCAGGTAGGGGATGTTGCTGACCATCAGCAAACCGAGTACAGCCGCATAGGTCGGCAGCACCAGCGCCAGCCGGGCAATGTCGATGGAAGTGTGTTCGGCGAACATGACGACGCTGCAGATGGCCGCCGCTCCACCGGGGGAGGGCAGGCCGGTGAATTTGTCGCCGCTTTTCTTGTTTAAAATGGCATGGACGTTGTAGGTCGCCAGCCGGAGCGCGGCACATCCCAGATAGACGGAGCAGAGCAGGTAAACCACGATTTCCTGATTCCGGTTCAGTTCCCGGAGGGAATGGGTCATAATGGCCACTACCGTAGCCGGCGCCACGCCGAAGGTGACCATATCCGCCAGGGAATCCATCTGCACCCCGTGCATGCTGGCCGCGTTGAAAATCCGTGCGGCGAATCCGTCCAGCGCGTCGAAGACCATGGCGAACAGAATGATCCAGGCGCTGGCGGCGAAGATCTCCGCTCCGGTGTCCGGCATCATGCCGCGTTCATAAGCCCGCAGCGTGAAGAGAATCGCCGCGAACCCGCAGAGGGAATTGCACAAAGTCAGGGAATTCGGCACCGCCTTCAGCCAGCGGTTCCGTTCGATCAGTCGTTTGAATCGTTCCTTCATGGGGACTCCTGTTCGCAGGGCAACATCAGGGGTGTCGGACCGCGGCGATGACGGTTTTGCCGCCGTACACCCGATCTCCGGGGCGAACCCGGACTTCGACACCTTCCAGAGGCAGATACAACTCGGTGCGGGATCCGAATTTGATCATGCCGTAGATTTCGCCTCGCCGCAGCCGCCGCTCCGGTTGCATCGGGCAGACGATCCGCCGCGCGATCGCTCCGGAAATCTGCCGGATGCCCATCGGAAATGTCTGGCCCGCGGCGGTGGCCGTACCGGCGATGGTCATGGCTTCATTTTCCGTCACGCAGCCGGCGCTGCGCGCATCCAGGTAACGGCCTTCCCGATAGACGACGCTTACCACTTCCAGGTCGGCCGGTGCCCGGTTGACATGGACGTTCAGCACCGAGAGGAAAATCCCGACCCGCCGCGCCTTTCCGGTGAACGGCGGTTGATCGAAATCCACCTCCTCGACATCCCGCACCACGCCGTCCGCCGGACTGACCAGCAGCGCGGCATCCGCCGGCGCCCGCCGAACGGGATTGCGGAAGAACGCGGCCAATCCCAGCCAGCAGAGTGCGACAATGCCGATGCCGATCCCTCCCGTTATCGGAAAACCGGCGAGAATCAATAGAAAAAATCCCCCCGCCAGCAACAGCGCGACAATTCCGCCGCCGCCCCATTCCCGGAGGCCGTATCGTGTCAGCGTCATCATAAGACGATGTTCCTTCTATGACAAAAATGCTTGTGCCGTCGACCGGATGTGCCGACGGGGGCTAATATATCATGACCGGGCGCGGTTTTCAACTTTTTTCCGGTGACGCGCGGGTGGTTTTCACCGGTTCCCGGCGATTCGGTGCGGAGAGACGCCGGAAGAGTGGAAAAAAAGGAAAGCGGAACTATATTAATAAGTCTGGGGGAAATTGCTGCTGTTTGTTTGTTTTACGGGGGGCGTGAATGGAAAAGATTTGGAAAGGATTCAGACATATGACCAAAAAATCTGAGAAGAAGAAGACGGCGAATCCGTTTGACCCGGAAACGACCGGTGCGGACGCCGCCGCCGAACCGGTTCCGGCAGCGGATGCCGTTGAAACACCCGAGCTCAGCGAAGGCGCCCGGGCGGAAATCGAAGCCTTGAAAAAAGAACTGGCCGACCTCAAGGAGAAAATGCTCTATTTGCAGGCCGATTATCAAAATTACCGCAAGCGTACGCTCAAGGATATCGCCGATGCCCGGATGCTGGGCGTGACCGCTACCTTGGACCCCTTTCTCCGGGTCTTTGACTTCCTCGGCATGGCCCAGACCGCGGCGGAGAAATCCGACAACGTCGAGGCCATCCGGCAGGGCGTGGCGATGATCATCCAGGAGTACATCAAGGCATTCGAGGATCTCGGCGTCAAGAAACAGGAAAGTGTCAACAACCCGTTCGATCCCGAATGGCAGGAGGCCGTGGCCCAGGAACCTTCGGAAACCGTTCCGGAAGGACATGTGGTCAGGGAGTGGAGTGCCGCCTACCGGATTGGAGACCGGTTGCTTCGTCCCGCCAAAGTGGTGGTTTCCACCGGGAAACCGATGCCCGCGGCACCGGCGCCGGAAACCGGGAAGATTGACGAATAAGGCAGGATCAGGTGGATCAAAATGGCCAAACAGGATTATTACGAACTGCTCGGCGTGGCGCGTACCGCCTCCGCCGAAGAAATTAAGAAAGCCTACCGCAAGCTGGCAATCAAATACCATCCGGACAAGAATCCGGGGGACAAGGCGGCGGAGGAGAAATTCAAGGATATTTCCCAGGCGTACGAAGTGCTCAGCGATCCCGATAAGCGGGCGCGCTACGACCAGTTCGGCGCTGATGCGTTTGCGCCTGGCGCCGGTGGCGGGCGGCCGGGAGGGGGATTCCAGGATCCCTTCGATATTTTCAGCCAGGTGTTTGGTGGCGGCGCCGGTGGCGGCGGGAGTATTTTTGAAGAGTTTTTCGGCGGCGGCCGACGACAGAATCCCAACGGCGCCATGGATGGCGCGGATCTGCGCTACGATCTGGAAATCGATTTTGAAGACGCCGTTTACGGGGCCGATACGAAGATCACCATTCCGCGACTGACCACCTGCGACAGTTGCAGCGGCACCGGTTGCGAGCCCGGTTCCGGGAAAACCCGTTGCGTCCGCTGCGGCGGTACCGGGCAGGTTACGACATCCAACGGTTTTTTCAGTGTCCGCCAGCCTTGTCCGGCCTGCCGCGGCACTGGCGAGGTGATCGACAAGCCCTGCCGTAAATGCCGCGGAGAAGGTCGCGTACGGATCGAAAAAACCTTGCAGCTCCATATCCCGCCGGGGGTGGATACCGGTTCCCGGCTGCGGGTGGCCGGCGAAGGGGAAAGCGGGCGCCGCGGCGGCGCGCCGGGGGATTTATATGTCGTGATTCATGTGCGACCGCATGCGGTGTTCGTCCGGGAGGGCAATGACTTGCTCTGCGAAATGCCGGTGCCGTTCATGACGGCGGCGCTGGGGGGAATCGTCGTGGTTCCGACCATTGCCGGTCCCGCCAAAATGAAGGTGCCGGAAGGTACTCAGAACGGAACGTTGCTCCGGCTCAAGGGCAAGGGGGTTCCGGCATTGCGCGGCGGCGGGCGTGGCGATCTGCATATCCGGGTCCAGGTGGAGGTGCCGACCCGGCTCAGCGCCGAACAGCGCGATCTGCTGGGGAAATTCGAGAAATCCCTCACCGCCGCCAATTATCCGAAGCGGCGTCAGTTCGAGGAAAAGGCCAGCAATTTCCTCAAGGAAAACAAGTAGGTTCCCGCCATGCCGAGACGCAATCCCGACGATCCGGTGCTCGCAACCAACAAGAAGGCATTCCACGACTATACCATTCTGGAACGCTACGAGGCGGGCATCAAACTCACCGGAACCGAGGTGAAAAGCTGCCGTGACCGCGCCGTGACGCTGACCGACTCCTTTGTGCGGATCAGCGACGGCGAGGCCTGGTTGAACAACGCGCACATCGCCGTTTACGGACAGGGCAACCGTTTCAATCACCCCCCGAAACAGCAGCGGAAGCTCCTGCTGCACGCCGCGGAAATCCGCAAACTGGCACAGATGCTCGGCGAAAAGGGCGGGACGGTGGTGCCGCTTCGGTTTTATCTCAAACAGGGGCTGGTGAAGGTCGAGATCGCTTATTGCAAGGGCAAGACCCACGGCGACAAGCGCGAAGACCTGCGCCGGAAACAGGACGATCTGGAAGCCCGGCGCGCCATGCGCCGTTGAGTCCCGCCCGGAAGGAGGCGTCCTCATGCGATTTGACGGAAAAACCGTATTGATCACCGGCGGCGCGGTCCGGGTGGGGGCGGCCGTTGCCCGCGCTTTTGCCGCCGCGGGCGCCACGCTGGTGGTGCATTGCCGGCAGTCCCGGGCGGCGGCGGAGGCGCTGGCGGCGGAGTTGCCCGGCACCGGTCACCGGATTGTGGAAGCCGATCTGGAAAAACCCGGCGCGGCCGCAGCGTTGTTTCACCAGATTGAGGGGCCGGTGGATATTCTGATCAACAACGCCTCCCGCTACCGGCGCTTCGAATCGGTGCTGGCGGACGGAGAGGAGGAAGACCGGCGTTTTTTTAAGGTCAACTATCTGGCGCCGGTGGCACTGATGCGGGAATTCGCCACGCGACTTCGGCCGACGGCGGGCGAAGGGGCGATCATCAATCTGCTGGATCAGGAGATCCATGCCGCCGTGCCGCATGGCGGAGCGTATGCCCACAGCCGCCGGGCGTTGCGCGACGCCACGCTGGAATTTGCCCGGGAACTGGCGCCGCGGATTCGGGTAAACGGCCTGGCGCCGGGGCCGGTGCTGCCGCCGCCGTGGCTGCCGGCGGGAGGCCGTATGGAGAAGACGCTGCAGCGGGTGCCGCTGGGACGTCCGGTGGCGTTGACGGATTTGACGGAGGCGGTGTTGTTTCTGGCGGGCAACCGGTCGATTACCGGGACGATTCTGCTGGTGGATTGCGGACAGCATCTGTGACGGCGAACGGCCGACAGGATTAAAAAAAGGGATGGAACATGGCTCTGATTCATTGCAACTTTCACTCGGATGCGCTCGCCAAAGCCTGTGGAATGAATGTGATCATTCCTCAGAAAGTCAGCACTCAGATCGGACAGGATTCCAGCGGCGGCGGGAAAAAGCTGTATCCGGTGCTGTATCTGCTGCACGGCATGAGCGACGATTACACCATCTGGATGCGGCGGACTTCGATTGAGCGGTATGTGGCGGCGCTGGGGCTGGTGGTGGTCATGCCGGACGGAGGACGTTCGTTTTACACGGACATGGTCTGCGGGGCGAATTACTGGACGTTTCTGGCGGAGGAACTGCCGCAGATCGTGGAAAGTTTCTTCCCGGTCAGTCCCCGGCGGGAGGATACGTTTGCCGCGGGCTTGTCCATGGGGGGATACGGCGCGTTGAAGCTGGCATTGCGGCGGCCGGAGAAATTCTGTTTCGCGGGGGCGCTGTCGGCGGTGACGGATATGGCGCAATTCCTGGTGCGCCTCCGGACCGAGTATCATTGCGAAAAGGAGGCGGACAGCTTTTTCGGCGCGGGCAACCCCGTGCCGCCGGAAGACGATCTGTTGCGGCTGTTGGAGAAAACCGCCGTCCTGCCGCCCGCCATGCGTCCCCGACTGTTCCAGGCATGCGGGACAGAAGATTTCCTTTATGCGGACAATCTGGCATTTCGGCGTCGGGTGGAGGCGCTGGGGGCGTTCGAGTACCATTACCAGGAGTCGCCCGGAAGCCACACCTGGGAATTCTGGGACGCCAATATTCAGGACATCCTCAAGGCGCTGCCGCTGAAGCGGGAGACCCCCGATGCGTGAAATCGGCGTACGTACCCATGCGCGCTGCGAGATGATTGACATCACAGCCGAAGTGGCGGCGTTGATTCCGTCGGATCTTGCCTGCGGCGTTTGCCATGTTTTCTCGCAGCATACTACCGCGGGGTTGACCGTCAACGAAAACGCCGACCCGGATGTCCGGCACGACCTGCTGGCCAAGCTGGAACGGCTGGTACCGGAACGGGAATCCTTTTACCGGCATGGCGAAGGCAACAGTGCGGCGCATTTGAAAGGGTCGCTGGTCGGTTTTTCCGTCGCGGTGCCGGTGGTGGACGGGCGACTGGCACTGGGGACCTGGCAGGGGATTTATTTGTGCGAATTCGACGGACCCCGTTCACGTCGGGTCCGGATCTGCTTTGTGCGCGCGGAGTGATTCCGTTTTCATGTTTTTCCGCAAAGAGGAACCGACTGGTGGGAAAACGCGGGAATCTCAGGAAGCTGAAAACAAAAATGGCAGCCCCGTAAGGATTCGAACCTCAACAAAATGAACCAGAATCACTTGTGCTACCATTACACCACGGGGCTGCGTTTGAATCGCATCACATCCTTTACTATAGCCGGTCCGGGAGCAAAAGACAAGCGGCAATCCTGGAAAAAAAGCAACTTTTTTTGAGAAAAGAAAATCTCCGACGCCGGCATTTCGGAAAACACCCCGGCATGAGCGGGAAAAGTGGATTTATTCGGGTAATCGATAATTTTTTATCTTGACTTTTCCGGAATCAACGGTATATTCTTATCCATATGGATCCCGATAACCCTTAATTCCAATCAAAAGAGGAAAAAGAAATGATTAAAGTCGGTATCAATGGTTTCGGACGCATTGGCCGGATGGTCTTCCGCGCCGCCGTCAAGAATTTCAGCAGCGACATCGAAATCGTCGGAATCAACGACCTGCTGGATCCCGAATATCTCGCCTATATGCTGAAATATGACTCGGTGCACGGCCACTTCTGCGGCGATGTCTCTGTTGAAGGCAACTACCTCGTGGTCAACGGCAAAAAGATCCGCCTGACCCAGGAAAAGGAACCGGCCAATCTGAAGTGGAACGAAGTCGGCGCCGACGTGGTCGTCGAATCCACCGGTCTTTTCCTGACCCGCGAAAAAGCCGAAGCGCATCTCGCCGCCGGCGCCAAGAAAGTCATCATGTCCGCCCCGTCCAAGGACGACACTCCGATGTTCGTCTACGGCGTCAATGACAAGACCTATGCCGGTCAGGACATCATTTCCAACGCCAGCTGCACGACCAACTGCCTGGCCCCGATCGCCAAGGTGCTCAATGACAGCTTCGGCATCAAGCGCGGCCTGATGACGACCGTCCATGCCGCCACCGCGACCCAGAAGACGGTGGACGGCCCCTCCAAGAAGGACTGGCGCGGCGGCCGCGGCATCCTCGAAAACATCATTCCGAGCTCCACCGGCGCCGCCAAGGCCGTCGGCAAGGTTCTGCCGGCCCTGAACGGCAAGCTGACCGGGATGTCGATGCGCGTGCCGACTTCGGACGTTTCCGTCGTCGACCTGACCGTCGAACTGGACAAGGCCGCCAGCTATGATGACATCTGCGCGGCGATGAAGAAGGCCAGCGAAGGCGAACTCAAGGGCATCCTCGGTTACACCGACGAATGCGTGGTTTCGACCGATTTCCGCGGCGATGCCCGGACTTCGATCTTCGATGCCAAGGCCGGCATTCAGCTGGATCCGACCTTTGTCAAGATCGTCTCCTGGTATGACAACGAATGGGGCTACTCCAACAAGGTTCTGGAAATGGCGCGCGTCATCTCCAAGTAATCTTCCGGAGCAAGATTAATCGCCGCGGGGCGGGTGGTTCTGCCGCCCGCCCCGTTTGATGTACGGCCTAGGCAAAGAAAGAGAGAATCCGATTATGAACAAGAAGACCATTCGCGACGTTGACCTGAAAGGGAAACGTGTGGTAATGCGCGTTGACTTCAACGTGCCGATCAAGGAAGGACAGATCAAGGACGATACCCGGATCCGCGGGGCGCTCCCGACCATTCAGTACGTGCTGGATCAGGGGGCGAGCCTGGTGTTGATGAGCCACCTCGGCCGTCCTTCCGGGAAAGGGTATGAAGCTGATTTCAGCCTGAAACCCGTGGCGGATTATCTGGCGAAGATGCTGGGGCGTCCGGTGGCTTTCGCGCCGGACTGCGCCGCGGCTGACGCTGCCGTCGCCGCACTGAAGCCCGGCGAAGTGCTGATGCTGGAAAATACCCGCTTCTACAAGGAAGAAGAAGGCAAGGTCAAGAAGGCCGAAGGCATGACCGATGAGGAATATGCCGCCAAGAAAGCCGATATGAAGGCGAAACAGGCGAAGCTGGCGGAAAAACTCGCTTCTTACGGGGATCTTTTCTGCAACGACGCCTTCGGGACTGCGCATCGCGCCCATGCTTCGACGGCGGTGATCTGCAAGTACATCAAGGAAAGCGTCGCCGGTTTCCTGCTGGAAAAGGAAATCGCCTATCTCGGCAGCGCCGTGGAACATCCGGTGCGTCCCTTTGTCGCCATTCTCGGCGGTGCGAAGGTCTCCGACAAGCTCGCCGTGGTGCAGAACCTTCTTACCAAGGTTGACACCCTGATCATCGGCGGCGGCATGGCTTATACCTTCCTGAAGGCGCAGGGGCATGAAATCGGTGCTTCTCTGTGCGAGCCGGATCAGCTGGACTATGCCCGGGATATGATTGCCAAGGCCGAGGCGCGCGGCGTGAAGCTGCTGCTGCCGGTCGACAACGTGGCGGCGGACAAGTTCGATGCCGAAGCCAATACGCAGATCGTCGGCGACGATATTCCGGCCGGCTGGATGGCGCTGGATATCGGTCCGAAGACCGCGGCGCTTTATGCCGACGCGATCAAGGGCGCGAAGACGGTGGTGTGGAACGGACCGATGGGCTGTTTCGAAATGGCCAAGTTCGCCAACGGGACCATGGAAGTCTGCAAGGCGGTGGCGGAAGTCAAGGCGGCCGGCGGCGTGTCCGTGATCGGCGGCGGTGATTCCGTCGCGGCGGTGAACAAGTCCGGCCTCGCGGACAAGATGAGCCACATTTCCACCGGCGGCGGTGCGTCCCTCGAATTTCTCGAAGGCAAGGCGCTGCCCGGCGTCGTCGCGTTGAGCGATAAATAAGCGGTTCTGCCGCCGTCAAGGCGGTATGAGATCGTTTTTCGATCAGAGAGAAGATCCATTCCGGCAGGAAGGGTTTTCTCTCTTTTTTTGTTGCAAGGAGGCGGGAGCGACCGTCAGTTCAGCTGCGCTCCGGTCAGGTGCGTTCGAACCGGGAGCAGGAGTGCGGAACGGTTTTCCGGTAAGGGGATGGAATGTTGTGAAAGCTGGAAAATACTTTCCCGGGAACGGCTTTTCGGGTTGCAAAAACGGCAGGGAAGGTGTATATTAGAGTTCGCAGTAGAGGACGAAGTTTCCATGGAGGAGTCGGGTTGTTTGATTGATCGCCGTTTTTTCCGACCGGCGGGATTGAGATTGCCGTGTCATCACTGGAATATTCGTTGTTTTTCATGTCGAACCAGTTAGATCAGGAGAAAGTTCATGGCCAGGAAATCGAACGTGGTGCCCAAGTTTGAGGGCATCGATAAAATTCGTTACGAGCGTTTGCTCCATGCCCGTGAAATGGTCCTCGGACGTATGCAGTATCATGCCGAGGACGCCTTGGACTGCAGCAATGCCGACAAACGCGGCGTAACCACGCACATGGCGGACGTCAGCAGTGACAACTCCCGCCACGAAATGGAATTGCGTCTGCTGACCGAAGAAGGCAACGTGCTGGAGCTGATCGAAGGGGCCATTCAACGGCTGATCGACGGAGAATACGGGAAATGCCTGGATTGCGGCGGGGATATCGGGGAAGCCCGTCTGGAAGCCCGCCCGTATGCTATTTACTGCGTGAAGTGCAAATCCGCGCATGAACAGCGCAACCGGTTCTGACCGGGAGCAGGCCGCGATGAAGGGGCCCTGGCTGCGGAGAATGTCTCCCGGATCCGCCCGGGAACACCGCTGGATCGGCTGGTCGCTCGGCTGGGCCGGGCTGCTGCTGGTGCTGGATCAGGCCAGCAAAGTCGCCGTAGAACACACCTTTGTCAAATATCAGAGCCGTCCTGTGATCGACGGCTTTTTCTCTTTGACCTACGTTACGAACCGGGGAGCGGCCTGGAGCATGTTCGAAGGACAGAGCTGGCTGCTGTTGACCGTGGCGGCGGTGGTGTTTGTCGCGGCGTTATGGTTTCTGCGGACGCTGGCGGACGGGTGGCCGGAGCGCTACTGGGCGATTTTTACGGTTCTGTCCGGAGTGCTGGGAAATTCCATCGACCGAATCTGGCGCGGCGAAGTGGTCGATTTTTTTGACGTTTACTACAAAAGCTACCATTATCCGGTGTTCAACATTGCCGATTGCGCGATTTGCGTCGGGGTCGGCGTGTTTCTGCTCTCCAGCCTGCTGCGGCCGGAGTCGAAGAAGACGGAAAAAAGTGAAGCTCCGGAACTGTCCGGGAAAGGAGAAACGGAATGAAGGCCTGGCGTTGGTTCGGATGGGTGGGAATCGTGGCAATCGGCCTCCTGGCCGGATGCGGTCGTTCTGAAGATGAAGGCAAAACGATTCGGATCGGCGTCTCCATTCCCGCTGCAACCCACGGCTGGACCGGCGGCGTGGTCTGGAACGCCGAAGAGGCGGCCAAAAAACTGGAGGCCGACAATCCGGATGTGAAGGTGCTTATTGCCACCAGTGCCGACAGCGCCGATCAGGTCAACCGGATTGAAAATCTTCTTTCCCGCGATTTGCAGGCTCTGGTGGTTATGAGTCAGGAACCGGGACCGGTGACGGCGATCTGCGAGGAAGCGGCACGGCGCGGGGTGTATCTGGTAGTGGTTTCCAATCCGCTGGACCGGCCGGTGCAGAATCTTTTCGTCAACGGCGATAACCGCAGCTTTGGTGCGGCGGCGGCGGAGGCGATGGGGGCGCTGTTGCCGGAGGGGGGAGACATCGTGGTCATGGAAGGGATTCCGTGCCCGATCAACACCGACCGGGTTGAAGGGTTCCGTCAGGTATTGGCCGAAAAATATCCGAAGATCCGTATCCTGGCCAGCCAGAGCGCCGGCTGGAATACCGAAAAGGGACTGGCGCTGATGGAGAATTACCTCCAGAAATACCCGAAAATCGATGCCGTCTGGGCCGGGGACGATGATGTCCTGATCGGTGCGGTCAAGGCCTATGAAGAATCCGGCCGCCGGGACGTCAAGGCCATGGTCGGCGGCGGCGGCAGCAAAGAGACGGTGCGCAAGGTGCGTGACGGCGATCCGCTGGTGCGGGCGACCGTCACCTATTCTCCGCGCATGATCCGGACCGCCATCGAACAGGCGCTCGCGGGCGTGCGCAACGGCGGAAAGCCGGTCGACGGACAGGCGGAAATTCTCATTCCGTCGCAGGTGGTGACGCAGGCGAACGCAGCAGAGCACTATTTCCCGGATTCGGTGTACTGATTTCTTCGTCCGGATAGTCGTCGGCGATGGAGCGCAGCAGGAGTTCGGTATCGGCCATGTGTTCGCCGAGGCGACAGGCGATTTCCTGAACCGCGGCGAGATTTTTGTCGATGACCTCCCGGGCGCGCGCGGCGATTTCAGAGCGGTGCAGCTCGGTGTGGGTCACGTCGAAGATAACCGCACCGGCGACCGATCCGGCCTCGATCGGGAAAATGGTAAGGTTGAACAGATGGTCGCCGACTTTCAGGTAATCCCGTTTTAATTCGCTGCCGGATTCGATGACGTCCAGGAAGAGCGGCGCGAAGGAGGCCATCCGCCGCAGATCCGCGCCCGCCATGCCGGGACAGGCGTCGAAAACGTCCAGACAGTCCGGGCCGAGCAGTTCGGCGAACATCCGGTTGCACTCCACAATGGCGAGGTTTTTGTCCACCACCGCGACGCCGGCGGGCATGCAGCGGAGGAGGGCGTTGGCTTTTTTCTGCGCCAGTTTACGCATATAGGAAACGCACATGGCGTTTTCGCCGTTGCCGGCGATCAGGGCGCGGGCGAACTCCCGGCAGCTGTCGTAGCCGCAGCCGCCGCAGTTCAATTCGTCTTCCGGGCGGAACTTGCCGATGCGGTGCAGCGCTTCCCGGAGTTTGGCGTCGTCGACGGTTTCCGCGGGGACCGGGTCCGGGGGAAATGCGCCGGAGAAATCTCCCGGCGTGCTGCGCGGCGGGATTTCCGGGAGCGTCACGGCGGATTCCAGAATGCGCAGCCGTTCCAGCAGTCCCGGCGAACGGTGTTCCGACTGCGGTCCGTGGACGCAGCCGCCGCCACAGGCGAGCGTTTCAATGAAAACCGGAACATCCACTTCATCCGGCGAAAGTCCTTCCAGTGCCAGCGCCAGACTGCCGATGCCGCTGATGGAGGCATAGCGGACCCGCTGGTTGCGGCACAAAGGGCGGATGGTTTCGATCATGCCGCCTTCGATGGGATACAACGCGCCTTCGGCGGCGTTTTCCGGCACGAAATGATCTTCCGGTCCCGGCGTCAGGCGGCGCGGATCGATGTCATGGTCCTGGAGAAGCTGGTTGAGCTCCGGATAGGTGAGGACCAGCGTCAGGAGTTTTTCATGGCGGTCCGCCTCGTTTTTCTTGGCGATGCACGGACCGACGAACACCACGGCGATGTCGTCGCCGAAACGGTCGCGCAGATACCGGGCATGGGCCATGACCGGCGAAAGCACCGGCGTAATCGCACCGGCGAACTGCGGCAGGTATTTGCGGATGAAATCCGCGGCGGCAGGGCAGGCGGATGAAATGACCACGCCCCGTTCCATCCGGTTCAGTTCATCGGCGACCGCGGCGCTGACCAGCTGTGCGCCGACGGCGGTTTCGCCGACACCGGCAAAGCCCAGTCTGCGCAATGCCGCGATCAGCTGTCCGGGTTGAAGTCGATGATATTCACTGACGTGGGACGGCGCCAGCGAAACGTAAACCTGCTTGCCGGAACGCAACAGCATTTTAACCCGTCCGAGATCGGAACGGACCCGTTTGGCATGGGCCGGGCAGACTTCGACGCAGCGGCCGCAGCCGATGCAGTTTTCCGGAATGACGGCGGCGCGGCCGTCCCGGACCCGGATGGCCTTGACCGGGCAGCGGCGGACGCATTTGTAACAATCCTGACACTCGGCGTCTTCGGTATAAATGGGGTATCGGTTGTTCATGTGGCGTGTCTCCGCGTGAAATCGTTTCTGGCTCCCGGAGAAACTGTATCATGAATCGAGTAGTTTTCAAACGGTTTTTGCGTCCGGAGGTTGCAACAGAGGGGGAAAAGGTGTATTTTTGACGGAATCAACGGTGAAATAACAGACGGAAATCTGTGGAGAGGGATGGTATGGGGATCAACCGGAAGGGGCTCGTGCTCGCGTTGCTGGCGGTGTTGGCGCTTGCCGTCGCTGCCGCGGAAATGGATCGCACGGGTTTCCCCCGATACAAACGGGCCCGGATCAGCGCCGCAGCGGTGCGCGGCGGTGCGCCGGCGCTGATGAAGCTGGATCAGGACTTTTACGAACTGACGGAGAGTCTGCTGTCGGATCTGCGGGTTTTTACGCTGGAACACCGGGAGGTGCCCTTCCTGGTGGAGCGCGCAGTGGAACTCCGGCCGGTGCGGCGTTCCGGGCCGGCGGACGTGAAAGTGGTTTCGAGAACGCGCCATGCGCAGCGGGACGAGGAGACGCTGATTCTGGAGATCGGCGGCGATTACCGGGAGATCCGCGAACTGGAAGTGGTGACCGCGTCGCACGATTTCGAACGGCTGGTGCGGGTGTATGGCGGGCCGGACGGAGAAGTTTGGCAGTTGCTGGGCGAACAGGTGGTGTTTGATTGCGCCGCCCGGGAAGGTTTGCGCAAGACCACGATCGCGGTGCGCCCGTCTCTGCATCGTTTTTTCCGGCTGGTCATCCGTCGGGTGGATGAAGACCGGCAGTCGCCGCTGAAGCAGTTCTGGCAGGATCATCCCGGTTCGGATCCCGCACGGCTCCGGGAAATCCGTGCCGGTGCGCTGGCGGTGGATGAGGTTCGCGCGGTTGGGCTTTCCCGTGAATCCACGCCGGAGTCGGCACCGGTGAGCGAGGCATATCCGGTGTCGATTACCCGTATGGAGGAGCTGCCCGGAGAGACCGTGATCGGTTTTGAGGCGAAGCGGGCGCCGCTGACTCACCTGGAGTTGATGGCGGAAACGCCGTTTTTCTATCGCCGTATCGCCCTGTACGGAGCCGGGGCGGACGGCGTCATGCGGCTGCTGGCGGAAGGGACGGCCATGAAGCTGGCGGAAACGGACAGCGCGGTGCTGCCGTTTCCGGAGCAGCGCTGTCACGCCTACGAACTGCGGATTTTCAACGGGAATTTGCTGCCGCTTCAGGGGCCGGGACTCCGGCTTTCCGGGCCGGTTTATCAGGTGGTGTTGCCGTTTCCGGCGGCGGAGACGCTGCGGCTCTATTTCGGTGCCGCGGCCCCGTTGCCGGACTATGATATTGAGGAGTTGCTGAACCGGAAACGGGGCAAAGAAGTGGCTTATACGCTGGAGCCGCGCCAGAACAATCCGGATTTCCGGCCGCCGGCGAGGTTGTTCGATCGCCGGGAGGGATTGGTTCTTGCCGCCGGAGGATTGATGCTGGCAGGTCTGGTGCTGGGCTGGCGGTTGTTCCGAAGAAGCTGACGCTCCGCCTGGAAAAGCCGGAAATCCGCGGGGCGCCGGCCTTGACAGAAACGCATTGCGGGAGTATATTACATTCCGGTTTCGTCGGAGGGCGCTTCCCCCGGCGAAGCCTTTTCCATATCGAAAGAATCAGCAGATTGTGATAGCTACGCAGAAAGGACTTCGCCCATGCCGCAACGCACCGACATCAAAAAGATTCTGATCATCGGCTCAGGGCCGATTGTAATCGGACAAGCCTGCGAATTTGACTATTCCGGTACCCAGGCGTGTAAAGCGCTCCGGGAAGAGGGGTATGAAATTGTTCTGGCGAACAGCAACCCCGCCACCATCATGACCGACCCCGGCATGGCGGATCATACCTATATCGAGCCGTTGACCGTGGACAGTCTGGAACGCATTATCGCCAAAGAGCGTCCGGATGCGCTGTTGCCGAATCTCGGCGGGCAGACCGCCCTCAATCTGGCCATCGCGCTGGAGGACGGCGGCATTCTGAAGAAATACGGCGTGCAGGTGATCGGCGTCGATCTGGAAGCGATTAAACGGGGGGAAGACCGGATCGAATTCAAGGAAACCATGACGCGCATCGGCGTGCCGGTGGCCAAGTCCGAACCCTGCTATTCGGTGGAAGAGGCGGAGAAAGTGGCGCATGACCTGGGGTTCCCGGTAGTGGTGCGTCCGGCCTACACCATGGGCGGTACCGGCGGCGGGATTGTTTACAACGTCGAAGAACTGCGTCAGATCGTTTCCCGCGGGATCAGCGCCAGCCTCATCGGGCAGGTGCTCATCGAAGAATGTGTGCTCGGCTGGGAAGAACTGGAGCTGGAAGTCGTCCGGGATGCCAAAAGCCAGAAGATTACGGTGTGTTTCATTGAAAACGTCGACCCGATGGGGGTGCACACCGGCGACAGCTTCTGCGTGGCGCCGATGTTGACGGTGTCGAAGGAAGTGATGGATCTGCTGCAGGACTACTCCTACCGGATTATGGATGCGATCGGAGTGATCGGCGGCTGCAATGTACAGTTCGCCCACAACCGGGAAGACAACCGGGTGATCGTGATTGAAATCAATCCGCGGACTTCCCGTTCCAGTGCACTGGCTTCCAAGGCGACGGGGTTCCCGATCGCCAGCGTCTCCACCAAGCTGGCCTCCGGCATGACGCTGGACGAAATGCCTTACTGGCGGGACGGTTCGCTGGAAAAATACACGCCGTCCGGGGATTATGTCGTGGTCAAGTTCGCCCGCTGGGCGTTTGAGAAATTTCCTCAGGCCCGGGACGTGCTCGGCACCCAGATGAAGGCGGTGGGCGAAGTCATGTCCATCGGCAAGACGTTCAAGGAAGCGTTTCAGAAAGCCATTCGCTCGCTCGAAACCGGTCGTTACGGACTCGGCATGGTGAAAAAATTGGAAAAGCTGACGCTCGAGGAACTGCGGGAAAAATTGGCGATGCCCTCCAGCGAGCGCTTCTTTATCATTTATGAAGCCATGAAAAAGGGCATGGGCGTCGAAGAAGTGCTGAAGATGACCCGGATCACCGGTTATTTCATTGAACAGATGAAGGAGCTCGTGGATCTGGAGCTGGAACTGACCCGCTGCAACTGGATGTCGCTGCCTGACGAACTGTTGAAGAAAGCCAAGGCGGACGGTTTCTCCGACCGGTATCTGGCCCGGCTGTTTAATGTGGCGGAAAAAGACGTCCGTTCCCGGCGCATCAAGGCCGGTATCGTCGCCACCTACTGCCGGGTGCCGGTCAGCGGTGTGAAGGACGCCGATTATTATTACTCGACCTATGCCGGTGTGCCGGATGAAGTGCCGGTCAGCGATCGGCGTAAAATCATGATTCTCGGCGGCGGGCCGAACCGGATCGGGCAGGGGATTGAATTCGATTATACGTGTGTGCATGCGGCTTTTGCGCTGCGGGACGCCGGTTACGAAACGGTGCTGGTCAACTGCAACCCGGAAACGGTTTCCACGGACTACGACACCAGCGACAAGTTGTATTTCGAACCGTTGACGGTCGAAGATGTGCTGAGCATTTACGGCAAGGAAAAGCCTGACGGGGTCATTGTCCAGTTCGGTGGTCAGACGCCGCTCAACATTGCGCAGGAGCTCAAGGACCTCGGCGTGCACATCATCGGTACTCAGCCGGAAGGGATCCGGCTGGCCGAAGACCGTGAATATTTCCGCGAACGGATGATCGCGCTCGGCATCCGGCAGCCCGAAAGCGGGACTGCCCGCTCGCTGGATGAGGCGATTGCGCTGGGACGCAGCATCGGATATCCGGTGATGGTGCGGCCTTCCTTCGTTTTGGGCGGCCGCGGCATGGCGGTACTGTACGACGAAGCGATGTTGACCCGTTACGCGGTGGAAGCCATTCAGGTCAGCCCGGAATACCCGATGCTGATTGACCGTTTCCTCGACAATGCGATCGAGGCGGAAGTGGACGCGCTTTCCGACGGAGAAGATACGTTTGTTGCCACGGTGATGGAACATATTGAGCTGGCGGGGATCCATTCCGGCGATTCGGCCTGTACGATTCCTCCGGTCAGTTTGCCGGAAAAACACATCCGGACGATTGAGGAGCATGCTGCGGCGATTGCCCGGGACTTCAAGGTAATCGGCATTCTGAACGTGCAGTTTGCCGTGTGCGACGATGAGGTGTACATCATCGAAGCCAATCCCCGGGCCTCCCGGACGGTACCGCTGGTGGCGAAAATCACCGGCGTGCCGCTGGCGCGTATCGCCACCAACCTGATGCTCGGCAAGAAACTGTCGGATCACAAAGACCTGCTGATCAAGAAGGACCGCAGTTACGTCGGCGTCAAGGAAGCGGTATTCCCGTTCAATATGTTCCCGGAAGTGGACCCGATTCTGGGACCGGAAATGCGTGCCACCGGGGAGGTGATGGGGATTGCCGAATGCTTCGGGCTGGCCTACTACAAGGCTCAGCTGGCGGCGGGCAGCCGTCTGCCGCTTTCCGGAACGGCGCTGATTTCCGTCAATGAGCGTGAACGTCGGTATCTGCTGCCGGTGGCGACCGGGTTGCGGGACCTCGGGTTCAAGCTGATGGCGACGGACGGCACAGCGGCGTTCCTGGCGGAACACGGGGTGGAAGCCACCGTAGTCAAGAAACTCAACGAAGGCCGTCCGAATATCGGCGACCTGATCAAGAACAAAACGGTGCAGCTGATCATCAATACCCCGATCGGTCGCTCCGGCAAAATTGACGACAGTTACATCCGGATGATGGCGATTCAGTACAAAGTTCCGTATGTAACGACCATGGCCGCCGCCCGGGCGACGGTGGCTGGCATCAAGGCTGCCAAGAGCGGCAACGCAGTGCCGAAGTCCCTGCAGGAATATCAGGCCGGCAGGTAACCTGTGAGCCCGGCGTGCCGGGCTCCGAAAATACAATGATGGTGTGCGCCGACACGGCGCCGCCGTTGATGTTTCGGCCCCCCGGAGGATTGATTTCCTCCGGGGGGCCGTATGTTGTCAGGACGAATGCTTGATGCCGGGGAAGAATGGGGCGTGGTGGTGGTACCGTGAGAAGGCGGGTATGCCGTTTGACAATCCGGCTCAGTCCCGGTCCGCCACGACGAGTTTGGCCACCTGCGGGGCGACTTTGCGCAGCAGGGCGCGGGAAATGGCCAGCGCTTCCTCGGCGCTGCCCGCATCCAATGCGGCGCGAGCGGCGGCTTCCGCCTCATGCAGATAAAGCCCGCGAACCACGCGGCGCACGGCGCCGATGGCATTGGCCTCCATGCTGAGTTCGTGCACCCCCAGGCCGACCAGCAGAGGCGTGTACACCGGGTCCGCCGCCATCTGGCCGCAGACGCTGACCCAGATGTTGTGCCGACGGGCGGCGCGAACCGTGCGCGCAATCAACTCCAGAATGGCCGGGTGCGACGGTTGATACAGGTAAGCCACCCGTTCGTTGCTGCGGTCGATGGCCATGGTGTATTGCACCAGATCGTTGGTGCCGATGCTGAAGAAGTCGACGATTTCCGCCAGGCGATCCGTCTGCAGCGCGGCGGCGGGGGTTTCGATCATGGCGCCGACGGACAGCCGCGAAACGCATTCCTTTTTTTCCCGCTTCAGCTCCTTCTGGAGCTCAGTGATCAGGAAACGCACTTCCGTGATTTCCGCCACGCACGAAACCATCGGCAGCATGACTTTCAGGTTGCCGAACACGCCGGCGCGCAGCAGTGCCCGCAGCTGGGTTCTCAGAATATCGGGCCGCTCCCGCAGACACAAGCGGATGCCCCGCAGCCCCAGAAACGGATTTTGTTCCGGTGTTCGGTCAAAATGCGAGACGATCTTATCGCCGCCTGCGTCCAAGGTGCGCACCACAATGGGTCTGCCTTCGGTGGCGGTGAGCATTCGCTTGTAAATTTCGAATTGCTCCTCTTCCGTGGGCGAATTCCGGCGGTTCAGGAAGAGGTATTCGGTACGGAACAGTCCGACGCCGCAGGCTCCGGCCTGCGTCAACTCCTTCAGCCCGCTGTCGGTATCAAGATTGCCGGCCAGCTGTACCATGAAGCCGTCGGCGGTTTCCGGCATCAGCATGCTTTCCCGGCGGAGGTTGGAATAGAAGCGGCCGGCTTCCTCCGCTTTCAGACGGTAAGTGTCTTCCGTGCGGGGATCGGGATTGAGAATGAGTTTTCCCGTAAATCCGTCGATGATCAGCGTGTCATCAGCCGACAGTCCGTCAAGCAGCCCCGGCGGGATGCCGGTCAGGGCCGGCAGCTCCATGGAACGGGCCAGAATGGCGGTGTGACTGGTGGCACTGCCGCTTTCGATGGCAAACCCGAGGACTTTATTCCGGTCCAGCAGCGCGGTTTCCGATGGCGCCAGGTCCGTGGCCACCACAATCCGCCGGTCGGGGAGCCGGTCAAGGCGCTCAGCCTCCTCATGACGCAGATGGGCTTTGATGCGGGTCGCGACGTCGCGGATGTCCAGCGCCCGTTCCCGCAGGTATTCATCCGGCATGGAAGACAACACGGAAATGTAATTGGCAATGACTTTATGAAAAGCGAAATCCGCACTCTTGCGTTCGTTCCTGATGCAGTTTTCCACTTCATTAACGAGAGTATGATCATCGACGATCAGCAAATGTGCATCAAAAATTTCCGCCTCGCCACTGTTGAGCTGTTCCCGGAGCTGCTGTTGCAACTGGGTCAGCTCCGCCCGGGTGTCACTGCGCGCCTGGCGGAAACGGGCGAGTTCCGCATCCACCGCCTCCGGCGGCACGGTCCGGTCTTCCGGGGCGTTATTGCGTTCCACGCTGCGGCGGAACGGCCAGGCGCGGCCGATGGCAATGCCGGGCGAAACCGGCGTCGCTGCGAAGGTCTGTTCTCTGCCGAGTCCGTCCATGATGTCCGGAATCACTCCTCTCCGAATTTGTCACGAAACAGTTCCGCCACGGCCTGGACGGCTTCTTCGGCATCGTCCCCTTCGGCGACGATCTGCAGCGGCGTACCCATGCCGGCGGAAAGCATCATCAGCGCCAGGACGCTTTTGCAGTTGACCGGTTCCCCGTCCTTGACCAGGTTGATGTCCGAATGAAAACGGGACGCCGTGCGCACCAGCATGGAAGCCGGGCGGGCGTGGAGTCCCATGGCATTGGAAACGGTAACATCAAATACAGCGCGTTTCACGATCGATATTCTTCCCGCATGAATCGGAATCCGCCGCGAATCCGCGCGGGCACCGGTGTTGTCTCCGCCGATCAGTCATGGAATCATGACTTCGGTACGATTAATATAGCACTTCGGAAAAGGCTTTTCAACCGTTTGCCGCATCAAGGGTTTGAAATAACCGCGGAACGGCGGTAATGTATTCCGCTGACAACGATGCAACGCTCTCCGGATGTTCCGGCTCTCCGGGTGAGATCAAAAAAAAGCGGAAATGCAGGAGCCGGTTGATTGAGTGAGGAGGATTTCGGGATGGATGAGTGGAAGAATTGGCGTCCGGAGACGCTGGCCGTGCAGGCCGGTTACGTGCCGGGAAACGGTGAGGCACGGGTGCTGCCCCTGTATCAGAGCACGACGTTCAAATATAATGACGCTCAGAGTGTCGCGGATTTGTTTGACCTGAAGACCAGCGGCTTTTTCTACAGCCGCCTGGCGAATCCGACGGTGGCGGCTTTCGAAGAGAAAATCGCCGCGCTGGAAGGCGGCGTCGCAGCGGTCGCCACCAGTTCCGGACAGGCCGCCAACGCCATGGCGATCATGAATCTGGCTCAGACCGGGGATCATGTGGTGGCCGCGTCCAGTCTGTACGGCGGCACGGTGTCGCTGTTTGCCAATACGCTGAAGAAATCAGGGATTGCCTTTACCTTTATTTCTCCGGAGGCGTCCGATGCGGAGATCGACGCGGCGATCCGGCCGGAAACCCGGGCGATTTTTGCGGAAGTGCTGGCCAATCCGGCTTTGACCGTGCTGGATATTGAACGTTTCGCGGCGGCGGCGCACCGGCATGGCCTGCCGCTGATCGTGGACAATACGTTTCCCACGCCGGTGCTGTGCAATCCGTTCCGGTTCGGGGCGGATATTGTGACCCATTCGACGACCAAATACATCGACGGCCATGCCTCCAGTGTCGGCGGCATCGTCGTGGAAAAGGGCGGGTTCGACTGGCACGGCGGTCGATTCCCGGGATTGACGGAGCCGGATGAAAGTTACCACGGAGTGGTGTACACCCGGGATTTTCCGACCTGCCCCTATTCCATGAAATTGCGGGCGCAGCTGATTCGCGACTTCGGGGTGCCGCAGGCGCCGTTTAACGCTTATTTGTCCAACATGGGCTGCGAAACGCTGCACCTCCGGATGGAGCGGCACAGCGCCAACGCCCTGGCTCTGGCGGAATTTCTGAAGCGCCATCCGAAAGTCGGCTGGGTGAACTACCCCGGTCTGGCGGACAGTCCGCAGCGGGAACGGTGCCGGAAATATCTGCCGAAAGGGGCGTCCGGTGTCTTGTGCTTCGGCGTGTGCGGCGGCAAGGCGGCAGGCGAGGTGGTGATGAATTCACTCCGGCTGGCGGCGATTGTGGTGCATGTGGCGGATGTGCGGACCTGCGTGCTGCATCCGGCGTCGATGACGCACCGGCAACTTTCCGAGGCGGAACAGATCGCCGCGGGGGTGTCGCCGGATCTGATCCGCGTGTCGGTGGGAATCGAGCATATCGACGATATTACCGCCGACTTCGATCAGGCTCTGAACCGGGTCGGCTGAAAATCGGGGGATTCCGCCGCCGCGGGATATTCCCGAAAAGAAAAACGCGAAAAGGAAGGGTTCCACTTCTTTTTCGCGTTTTTGGTTCCGGAAGCGGCGGTTTTGCCGCCGCCTGCGGAAAATCATCAATACCGATAGCTTTCCGGCTTGTAGGGGCCTTCCACCGGGACGTTGATGTACCGGGCCTGGGCGGGGGTCAGAACGGTGAGCCGGGCCCCGAGTTTTTCCAGATGGAGCCGGGCCACTTCCTCGTCCAGTTTCTTGCTCAGCAAATAGACGCCGATTTTGCGGTCGGCGTTGCGTGCGATGTCGATCTGGGCCAGCGTCTGGTTGGTAAAGCTGTTGGACATGACGAACGACGGATGACCGGTGGCGCAACCGAGGTTGACCAGCCGTCCTTCCGCCAGCAAATAAATGGAATGTCCGTCCGGGAAGGTGTAGCGGTGCACCGGGCATTCACTGCCCTTGATCTGCATTTTGACCACGCCGGGCATTTTTTCCAGGCGGCTGACCTGGATTTCGTTATCGAAATGACCGATGTTGCAGACGATGGCCTGGTCCTTCATGGCGGCCATGTGCTCGGCGGTGATGATGTCGCAGTTGCCGGTGGTGGTGACGAAGAGGTCCGCTTCCGGCAGGGCGTCTTCCACCGTGCAGACGCGGTAACCGGCCATGCAGGCCTGCAAGGCGCAGATCGGGTCGACTTCGCTGACCAGCACCCGGGCACGTTCGTTGCGCAGGGCTTCGGCCGAGCCTTTGCCGACGTCGCCATAGCCGCAGACCATGACCGTTTTGCCGGCGAGCATGACGTCCAGCGCCCGCTTGATGCCGTCGGTCAGGGAGTGGCGGCAGCCGTAGATGTTGTCGAATTTGCTTTTGGTGACGGAGTCGTTGACGTTGATCGCCTGGAACAGCAGTTCTCCGCGTTCCTCCATCTGCAGCAGCCGGTGCACCCCCGTGGTGGTTTCCTCGGAAACGCCGCGCACCCGTTCGGCCACCTTGTGCCAATGCCGGTTGTCCTGCTGCTGAACCCGCTTGAGCAGTTGATTGATGACCTGCAGTTCGTGTACGTCGGTGGGCTCATCCAGAATGGCCGGATTGATTTCCGCCATGCGGCCGCGATGAATCAGCAGCGTCGCGTCGCCGCCGTCGTCCACGATCTGGTCCGGTCCGCTGCCGTCCGGCCAGGTCAGGGCGCGATAGGTGCATTCCCAGTATTCTTCCAGCGATTCGCCCTTCCAGGCGAAGACGGGGACACCGGCCGCCGCGATGGCCGCCGCCGCGTGGTCCTGCGTGGAAAAGATGTTGCAGGAGGCCCAGCGCACATCGGCCCCCAGCGCCTTGAGCGTTTCGATCAGAACCGCGGTCTGGATGGTCATATGCAGACTGCCGGAAATCCGGACACCTTTCAACGGCTGTTCCGGGCCGTATTTGGCCCGGGTGGCCATCAGACCGGGCATTTCGTGCTCGGCGATTTCGATTTCCTTGCGCCCGAAGGCGGCGAGTTGAATGTCTTTGACTTGGTATTCCATGATCATGTTACGCTTTCATGTTTTTCATTTTTTCCCGGACGGCGTTCCAACGTTCCGGGGGTAGTTCCGATCCCATAACCTGGACCACTTCGGCGGCCACCAGCGAGCCGATCTGTCCGCAGACCGCTTCCGGCAGTCCGTTCAGGTACCCGTAGAGAAATCCCGCCGCCCAGCTGTCTCCGGCCGCGGTCGTGTCTACTGCCTGCGCCGGTACGGCCGACACCGCAGTGAGGGTTTCGTCGCGGGCGATCAGAGAGCCGCGCCTGCCCAGCTTCACGGCCGCTACTTCGCACAGTCTGCTCAGGCGGAGGGCCATTTCCTGTTCGGAGAGGCCGTCCCCCAGCAGCGCCGCGGCCTCTTCTTCGTTGGCGAAGACGAGGTCCACGTCGTGCTGCAGCAGTTCAAGCAGCGGTTCCCGGAAAATCCGGACAACTTCGAACGACGCCAGATCCATGGCCGTCCGGCAGCCCGCCTCCCGGGCGCAGCGCAGAACAGTCGGTACCACGTCCGGCAGAAAAAGCAGATAGCCTTCCACATAAACCAGAGCATAACGGGAATAATCCACCGCCGCCGCTTCGGCCGCGGTCAGCAATTGCGAGGCTCCGAGATAGGAGCGCATCGTCCGTTCCGAATCCGGAGTGATCAGCGACAGGCATCGCCCCGTCCGGGCCGCGTCGGTTTCCAGAAATTCGGCGTCCGATCCGCCCGCCTCCTGCAGGCGCTGTCGATAAAACTTGCCGCAGTCATCCCGTCCCAGCTTGGAAAGCATGGCAACAGGCATTCCCATATGCGCCAGCGCGAAGATCGTATTCCCCGCCGCGCCGCCGGGGGCCATAGCGGGGGGCAGAGGAAGCGCCGAGATCCATTCGTCCTGGCGTTCGCTCTCGACCATCATCATGCCGCCCTTTTCTCCGCCGACCCGGGGGAGAAAGGTTTCATCGATCCGGCCCAGCACATCTACCAGCGCCGACCCGACGCCCAATATTCCGCGGGACGACATGGTCAGATCAGCTGATGTCGTTTGGCGGCGGCGATGAGAGCTTCCGCCTTGTCGGTCTTTTCCCACGGGAACCGGTTGCGGCCGAAATGACCGTAGGCGGCGGTGTCGCGATAGCACCAGCCGTTTCCGGGGTGTTTCAGGCCGAGTTCCCGCACGATGACGGCCGGTTTCAGACAGAAGACCTCGCGGATCAACTGTTCGAGTTTGGCATCGTCCGCCATCACGCCGGTCCCGTAGGTGTCGACGTTGATCGAAAGCGGGTCGGCGACGCCGATGGCGTAGGAGACCTGCACTTCGCATTTATCGGCCAATCCGGCGGCGACGATGTTTTTGGCGATGTAACGGCACATATAGGCAGCCGACCGGTCCACCTTGGACGGATCCTTGCCGGAGAACGCGCCGCCGCCGTGGGAACCGACACCGCCGTAGGTGTCGACGATGATTTTGCGGCCGGTCAACCCGGTGTCCCCGTGAGGGCCGCCGATTTCGAACCGCCCGGTCGGGTTGATGTAATACTTGACTTCGTGCGTGATGAGTTCGGCGGGAATGACCCGGGCGACGACTTCGCGGACGAGCTGTTCGAGCTGTTCGTTTTTCATATCGGGCGCGTGCTGATGCGACACCACGACGGTTTCCAGAGAAACCGGTTTGCCGTTCTGGTAGCGGATCGACACCTGGCTTTTCGAGTCGGGCCGGAGGAAGGCGTATTTTTCCGGTTCAGTCTTGCGCAGCCGGGCCAGTTCCTCGACAATTTTGTGGGCGTAGAGAATGGTGGCGGGCATCAGTTCCGCCGTTTCGTTGCTGGCGTAGCCGAACATCATCCCCTGGTCGCCCGCGCCCTGTTCGGTGAAGGCGCCCTGTCCCTCGGTGACGCCCTGGGAGATATCCGGGGACTGTTTGTGAATGCAGATCATCACTTTGGCGTCATCGGCGCAGAACCCGACGCCGGGAACGTTGTACCCGATGTCGCGTACGACATTCAGGGCAACTTCCTGCCAGTTGACTTTGGCCTTGGTGGTGATTTCACCGGAGACGACCACCAGATTGGTGGTGGCGAGTGTTTCGCAGGCGACGCGGCTGTCGGGGTCCTGCATCAAACAGGCATCGAGAATCGCGTCTGAAATCTGGTCGCAAACCTTATCGGGATGCCCTTCGGAAACCGATTCCGAAGTGAAAATGTGATCAGCATGAATCTTGCTCATCGGGAGTCATTCCTTATCTGTCGTTAAATAATGGTTGTTGCGCAAAAGCAGAAATCGATATGAACAAAAGGCCGTCCGATTTCTCCGAACCGGACGGCCCCGCAAGGAACCGGGCGTCAGGCGACGGCTCAGTTCATGCGCGCCGGGACGAGTACGCCGCGGCGGTTTTTGCTCCAGGCGGCTTCGCCGCTGCCTTCCACGGCCGGCCGGTCTTCGCCGTAACTGATGGTTTTGATGCGGGCGTCCGAAAGTCCCAGTCCGGTCAGATAAGCCCGGATGGAGTTGGCGCGGCGTTCGCCCAGGGCGCGGTTGTATTCTTCCGTACCGCGCTGGTCGCAATGGCCTTCAATGATCAGTCCGAGTTCGCTCTGCTGGGCGAGGTAATCATTGACGCGGTCCAGTTTGGCGGTTTCGGAGGGGGCCAGCTCATCGGTGTCATACGCAAAATAAATGATCGGGAATCCCAGGTTGCCTTCCGGATCCACCGGAGCCCATTCGCCGTTGGCCGGGCCGCCGAGGGAACTTTCGTTGGAGCCTTCGCCCCAGGCGCCGCCGTCCGTCAGGCCCATATGATTGCCGGCGAGGGGATCGCCGTAAGCCGGCGGGAGCGGTTCGGTATTGTCGGCGGGAATTTCGTTGCTGAACCAGGAGCAGCCCGCGGCCAGCATCAGCGCCAGAACCATCATTCCGCCCGTGAGAGTGCGAATCATCGACATGATTGAGATCCTCCAATAAAAAATATCGGCTTCTGAAAAAAACGATCTTCCATACGTTACCATTAACATAAACCTCCCCGCCGAAAATTCCACATCGGAATCGTTTTTTTAAAGGTTTTTTCCGGATATGGACGACGTTTACGACGGAACCGGCGGTTTTTCTTGTTCCGGGGGGTTGCTATTGGGAGCGATGGCGGTATATTATCATCGTGTTATGATGTTTATCAAATCCACTTATTTTTGAGGACAGGCGTTTATGGACATCGAATGGGAAAAACTGGGATTTGAGTTTCGTCCGACCAAATCCAATCTGCGGTACACCTATCGCGACGGCAAATGGGACGACGGTGAGCTTTTCGAAACCTATGATCTGACCTTGTCGGTGGCCTCCAACTGCCTGCATTACGGGCAGGCAATTTTCGAGGGGCTGAAAGCCTTCCAGTGTCAGGACGGTGTGGTGCGGGTGTTCCGCCCGGACGCCAACGGCGAGCGGTTGAACAGCTCCGCCCGGCACCTGCTGATGCCGGAATTTCCGGTGGAACGCTTCGTGGAAGCGGTCCGGCGGGTGGTCGCCGACAACCTGGAGTATGTGCCGCCTTTCGGCACCGGCGGTTCGCTTTATATCCGTCCGGTCATGATCGGCACCACGCCCCAGATCGGGATTTCCTCCAGTCTGACCTATCAGCTGATTTTCATCGTGGTTCCGGTCGGGCCCTATTACAAGGGCGGCATCAAGCCGGTCGATGCGATGATTTCGCTGGATTATGACCGCGCGGCACCGCACGGGACCGGACACATCAAGGCGGCAGGCAATTATGCGGCCAGCCTTTATCCCAGCCGGATCGCCAAGGAGCATCATTGTTCCGTGGCGCTGTTCATGGATCCGAAAACCCATGAATTCGTCGACGAATTCGGGACCAGCAACTTTCTGGCCATCACCGCCGACGGGGTCTATGTCACCCCCAAATCGCCCTCGGTGTTGCCCAGCGTGACCAACCGTTCGCTGATGCAGATCGCCCGGGATTTGGGAATCACGGTGGAGCAGCGTCCGGTGCGTCGGACGGAATTGCCGGGCTTCAAGGAAGTGGCTGCCTGCGGTACGGCGGTGGTGCTGACGCCCGTCGGCCGGATTTTCGACGGCGACAAGGTGTATGAATACGGCTCTGAAATCGGCCCGGTGCTCAAGTCGCTGTACGAAGAGATGACCGGTATTCAGCACGGCATCCGGCCGGATCGACACGGCTGGCTGGTTACGGTGTAAAACATTCCGGCGGGAACGCCCGGTGCGTTCCGGAGAATGATGACGGCCCGGAATGTTCCGGGCCTTTTTTTGTGAAAACGGGCGCTTTTTTGCAGCGCGTCCGAAGGAGAACAAAGATCATGAAAATCATACAGAGTCCACGCGAAATGCAGGAGTTCGCACTGGCGGCCCGCCGTGAGGGGAAACGCATCGGTGTGGTTCCGACTATGGGGTTTCTGCATGCGGGGCACTTGTCGTTGATCGACGCGGCCCGGAAGCGGGCGGATATCGTGGTGGTAACTGTTTTCGTCAATCCCATCCAGTTCGGTCCGCAGGAGGACCTGGAGCAGTATCCGCGGGATTTCGAACACGACCGGCGGGCCTGTGAGGCGCATGGCGCGGATGTGGTGTTTGCGCCGCGCCCGGAAGATATGTACGCGCCGGACCGGAGCACGTGGGTGGAGGAAACCCGGTTGTCGCAGGGCTTGTGCGGGGCTTTGCGGCCCGGGCACTTCCGCGGAGTGACGACGGTGGTGGCGAAATTGTTTCTGCTGACGCAGGCCGAGGTGGCGGTGTTCGGGCAGAAGGATGCGCAGCAGGCGCTGGTGATTCGGCGTATGGTGCGGGATTTGAATTTCCCGGTGGAAGTGGTGGTTTCGCCGCTGGTGCGGGACGAGGACGGGGTGGCGCTGAGCTCACGGAACAGTTATCTCTCCGCCGATGAACGGGAACGGGCACGGGTGCTGTCCCGCACGCTGCGGGCCGCGGCCCCCGCATTGCGCTCGGCGGGTTTGGAGGCGCTCGAGGCGATTCGCGAAGCGATGGCACTGGAAATCGGGAAATGCGCCGATCGCGTGGATTATGTCGAAATTCTGGATGCTGACACGCTGGAAAAGCCGACGCTCGACACCCGTGAGGTGCTGGTGCTTCTGGCTGCTTATTTCGGAAAAACCCGGCTGATTGACAACACGCTGGTGCAAGTGAACTGGAAAGAGGCATGCTCATGCGCAAATTAATCTGGAACGAACCCGGTTTTGACGCCGCGCTGGACCGGCTGTATCAGCGGCCCGGTTATCCGCCGGAAATTGAGGCCGGCGTAGCCCGGATCATCGCTGATGTGCGGGAAAACGGCGACGAAGCACTGTCCCGGTACGCTCTGCAGTTCGATCGAGTGAAACTCTCGGCGGCGGAATTTGCCGTCACACCGGCGGAAGTGGACGCTGCCGCGGCCGCGCTGGATCGCCGGGCCAAGCGCGCCATTCGGGAGGCGTTGCGGGCCGTGCAGTCTTTCGCCCGGCGCTGCCGTCCGCGCAATTGGCATTATTCGCCGCGCCCCGGGGTGATGCTTGGCGAAAAATTCGAACCGATGGAACGGGTGGGTGTCTACATTCCCGGCGGTACCGCGCCGCTGGTGTCGACAGTGGTGCATACCGCCGGAATCGCCGCCGCCGCGGGCGTGAAGGAGATCGTCGCGGTTACGCCGGCCGGGCCCGACGGGAAGGTGCATCCCGCAGTTTTGTTTGCCATGCGGGAAGCCGGTGTGACGGAGATCTACCGTCTCGGTGGCGTGTACGGCATCGCGGCCATGGCCTACGGTACGCCGACGGTGCGCCGGGTGGAGAAAATCGTCGGCCCCGGCAACGCATACGTCACCGCCGCCAAGAAACTGGTGTACGGCCAGGTGGCCATCGACATGGTGGCCGGGCCTTCGGAAATCATGGTGATTGCGGACGACACCGCCCGGGCGGATTTCATTGCCGCGGACCTGCTCAGCCAGGCCGAACACGGCAGCGGTTTGGAACAGGCGGTGCTGGTGACCACCGTTCCGGAACTGGTGGCGCGGGTGGAACAGGAAGTGCTGCGCCAGAAGGCTTCTCTGCCGCGGCTGGCGACGGTGGACAAGGTGTTGGACCACGGGGTATTTTTGATTGTGGTGGAAAATTTGGAACAGGCTGCCGCACTGGCCGGAAAATATGCGCCGGAGCATCTGGAAATCATGACCCGCACTCCGGAGCGGGTGGGACGGAAGGTGAAAGCGGCCGGGGCGATGTTTCTGGGGCCGTGGACACCGGAACCGGTGGGGGATTTCTGTGCGGGACCGAGCCATGTGCTGCCGACGGCGGGAAGCGGCCGGTTCTTCCGGGGGCTGTCGGTGGAGGGATTCTATCGGCGTTCGAGTCTGGTGCGTTATTCCGAAGCGGCGTTGCGCCGTGAAGTGGGGACGGTGGAAATGTTTGCCGCGCTTGAAGGGCTGGATGCGCATGGACGCGCCGGCTCCATCCGGGTCCGGGAGCGCGCGGAACGGACCGATGAGGCGGGGGAAAAATGACGAAATCTTACTTTCGTGCGGAAATTGAGGCGATGGCCGGGTATGTCCCCGGCGAACAGCCGAAGCTGAACCGTCTCATCAAGCTCAATACCAACGAAAACCCCTATCCGCCTTCGGCATGCATCCGGAAGCTGCTGGCTGATTTCGATCTGGATCGACTCCGGCGGTATCCCGATCCGACGGCGGATGCGTTCCGGGATGCGGTGGCCGCCCGCTGGGGAATTGCCCGCGATCAGGTGATTGCCGGAAACGGTTCGGACGACATTCTGACGATGGTGTTTCGCGCGTTTGCCGCGCCGGACCGGCCGGTGGCCTGCCCGGAACCCACGTACTCCCTGTATCCGGTGCTGGCGGCGATGCAGGGGGCGTCGGTGCGGCGCATTGCTCTGCAGCCGGGAAGTTTCGCCTTGCCGGATGATTTTCTGGAACAGGCGCGGGGGGCGAATCTGCTGGCGATCGCCCGTCCCAATGCGCCGACCGGGAACAGTTTCCCCCGGACGGTAATGGCGGAGATCTGTGATCGTTTTGATGGTATGGTGCTGATAGACGAAGCCTATGCTGATTTTGCGGAAGACCACTGCGTCGAGCTGGCGATGAGCCGGTCGAATGTGATCGTCAGCAGAACTTTTTCCAAAAGTTATTCGCTGGCGGGGCTGCGTCTCGGCTACGCCGTGGCGCATCCGCAGGTGATCGCGGGTCTGATGAAGCTGAAGGACTCCTACAATCTGGACGCTCTGACGCAGGCGGTCGGGCTGGCCGCCTATGAGGATACGGATTACCACGAAGATTGTGTGGGACGGGTGAAGGCAACCCGGGCCGAGCTTCTGGAGGAGCTGCGGGCGCTGGCGTTTGAAGTGGTGCCTTCCGAAACGAACTTTCTGTTTGCCGCGCCGCCTGGAGGCGACGGCGAAGGGTATTTCCGCTATCTGCGGGAGCAGGCGGTGATTGTGCGCTACTTCCCCGGGCCGGTAACCGGCCGCTACGTGCGCATCACCATCGGAACGCCGGAGCAGATGGCGGAGCTGCTGGCCGTAACCCGCCGCTGGCTGGCCGGACGTTGACCGAATGACCGGCGCTGCGGCAGCGCTGCCGCAGCCGTTTTCCGGCATGGCGCGGCGGCGGTCAGCGGTCGGCGATTTCCGACCACGGGCGTTTGAAGCTCTGCTCGTCGGAAGTGAAAAGATTGAAGTGGAGAATGTGGAAAAGCGCGGCGACTCCGTCGCGCCAGCCGATCTTTTTGCCTTCTCCGTAGCGCCTGGGATTGTAGGAGATCGGGACTTCCCAGATGCGCAGCTGGCGGGAGCGGGCCACCTTGGCGGTGATTTCCACTTCGATGCCGAATCGTTCCGATTCCAGCCGCAGATTCTGAATCACCTCTCTCCGGAAGCCCTTGTAGCAGGTTTCCATGTCGGAAAGGTGAATGTCGGAGAAGACATTGGATAGAAACGTCAGGAATTTGTTGCCCATTTCGTGACGGAAATAGCGCACCTGGCCCGGCGTTCCCATGAAACGGGACCCGTACACCACATCCGCCCGGCCGCACAGCAGCGGCCCCAGTACGATGGGATAATCCTCCGGCGTGTATTCAAAATCGGCGTCCTGAATCAGCACAAAATCCCGGGTGGCTTCGCCGAAACCGCGGATCAGCGCCGCTCCTTTGCCCCGGTTGACCGGCTGATTCAGCAATTTGACCCGGGGATCCGCAGAAAATTTCTGCAAATGCTCCCAGGTGTCGTCGGTCGAGGCGTCGTTGACGATGATCAGCTCACCGGTTTCCGGGCGGTCCAGCACCTTGCGGACGATCGTTTCGATGGTGGCGGCTTCGTTGTAGACAGGCATGACGACGCTGAGTCGCCCCTCGGATCCGGGAAGAGGATGACTGCTGTTCATGATCAGGCCTGTCCCAGTTCGGCGGAACGTGCGGCGGCGGCGCGAACCGCGGCCATGACGGCCGCATGCAGACCGCCTTCGCTGAGTTTTTCCAGGCCGCGGCTGGTGGTACCGCCGGGACTGTTCACCTGATCGCACAGCACCGCCGGATGCTGGCCGGTTGCGGTTACCATGGCGGCGGCCCCGGCGACAGTACGGGCGGCCAGTTCCAGGGCGAGGTCACGCGGCAGGCCTTCCGCCACGCCGCCGTCGGCCAGCGCCCGGATGAATTCGAAGACATAGGCCGGGCCGCTGCCGGCCAGGCCGGTGACGGCATCCAGTTGCTTTTCCTCCAGCTCTGCAAAACTGCCGACCGCGCTGAAGATCCGGCGCACCAGCTCCCGTTCCGGAGGCGTGACTTCCTCGGTCAGGGCGGCCACGGCGCATCCCTGTCCGATCAGGGCCGGTGTATTGGGCATGACTCGGACGATCCGGGCGCTGTCCGTCAGATCGTACAGACGGGCCAGTGAAATACCGGCGGCGATGGAGATGATGAGTTTGGACTCGAGAATGCTTTTCAAGCCGTTCAAGGCATCCGCAAGATATTGCGGTTTGACCGCGAGCAGAACGGCGGGAACGCTTTCCAGCTCCTCTTCGCGAAATTCACCGCTCCGGCAGCTGATGCCGGTATTTTCCGTGAATTTTTCCGCGGCCTTTTCGCTGATGTCGTAGGCCAGCAGTTCGTCAGGCGTGAAGGCGCCGGTCCGGACCAGACCCGTGGCGATGGCGGTTGCCATTTTGCCGGCGCCGATGAAGAACAGTTGTTTCATGAATCAATTCCTTATCAATGGTTGATTGTCAAAAGAACCGGATCAGTTGCCAGCCCAGCACTATGAGGCCGACCGCATATAAGTACCACGAGAAAAACGCCAGTTTGCCGCGATTCAGCATTTTCACCAGCAACGCCAGCGCGCCGTATCCGACGACGGCGGAAACGCAGAATCCTGCTCCGAGCTGCCATGGGGCCACCCCTTCGAGCGGCATGCCGTTTCGAGCCAGCTTCAGCAACTCCAGCAACGCGGCGCCGCCGATGGCGGGAATGGCCAGCAGAAATGAAAATTCCGCACAGGCCGCGGAACGGACTCCGGTGAACAGCCCGGCGGAGATCGTCGAGCCGGACCGGGAAATCCCCGGCAGTATCGCCACTGCCTGCGCCAGCCCGATGAGCACGGCCTGCCGGGGAGTAATCGCTTCGATCGGGGTGGTGTTTTCCTCTCCGGCGAGGTTTCGCCGCCGTCGTTCGGACCACAGAAGCAGCGTGCCGGTGAGCAGGAAGCCGCACCCCACCAGGATCAGATTGCTGAAAATCGCCTCGTCCAGTTCATATTTTTTGAGGGTGATGCCGATGACACCCGCGGGCACACTGCCGAGAATCACCATCAGCGCCAGCCGAAAACGTTCCGGCCGGAGGAAACGCAACAGTTCCCGGAAATAGAAAACGATAATCGCCACCAATGTTCCCGCATGGAGCACAATCCCCAGTGCCAGATTCTCTTCCGGGTTGAATTGGAACAGCGTTCCCAGCACAGACAGGTGTCCGGAAGAGCTGATCGGCAGGAATTCCGCAATGCCCTGCACCACTGCCAGAATCAATACGTATAAAAAGTCCATCTTCTTCCTGTTATTCCGCTTCCCGGCGCTGGCCGCTCGGGAATGACGTTCTTTTCCGGTTCCGGAGAGTCATCGCCGCGGTCGGTCTGATACGCTACCGGCAAAACGGCGGAATACCCGTTGCCGCCGCTTCCGGCGTCTGAGGAACCAGTCTTATAAAATTCACCCGATTGTCGTTTTTTTCAAGCGGAATTTTACGGCAAAGCCGGTTTTTTACCGGTTTCCGTTCCGGACGCCCCGGGAGCTGAGGGAGGACTCGATGGGGCCGGAGCGGAGGACTCTTTTGCCGGCAGCTGTTGCAGTTCGGCATCCAGCAGGGGTTCAGGAGGAACAGTAGAGTCCGTTGCCGCTTCCCAAACGGAATCTTTCAGATCGGAAACCTGGTTTTCCACATGATCGCGTGCTTCCCGGGAGAGGTCCGACATCCGTTGTTCCACGGTTGCCGCCGCCTGATCCGGTGTATAGCCCTCCCGGGTCAGGCGGGGGATCAGCAGCCACACAATCAGCGCGCCCAGAATCAGCCCGATCACCAGGCAGCCGAGCGAGCCCAGACAGCATCCCGGTCTGCCCACGTCAATCCTCCGGAGAGCCTCCCGGACGGACCGGACGAATGATCAGCTCCAGCACCGGCAGCGACCAGAGCGCATAACCGGCGGGTGTCGTAACCGGAGGCAGTTGAAAAACTTTCCAACAGCCGCGGCGACGCTCCCGGAGCCGGAATTGGCCGGTGCGGTCCCGGAACAACTCGATCTCCCGGAAGCCCTGTGGACGTTCCGCTGCGACCAGGACCAGCACTTCTCCGCCGACCCCGAGTTTGAGCTCCCGGCAGTTCGCGGCAATCGCCACTGCCGGAACCGGCAGATCCGCCCCATACCCGGTTTGCCGCAAAGCCTTGCGGGCCGCGTAGCTGAATAAAGATTCTCCCGGTGGACATTCGTTCAGCTGAGCCAGGTCCAGGACCGGCAGCATCTTGCTGGACGTCATTTGATAATCAACGGCCGGTTCTCCCAATTGGACGTTGTCGCCCTGTACCACGGGGCGGGCCATGCCGGCAGCAAGCAGCATATCCTCCGGGGAACAGGAAAGAACCGGTGCCAGACGATTGATTTCCTCCAGCGTCGGGGTTGCGTCAAAACAGTTTTCCAGCAGCTGGAGACGGGAGCAGGATACGCCGGTCAAATTGGCCAGTTGCTGGGCATCCACCCCCCGCTCTCTGCGCGCGGCGGCGAACAGCTGATTGAATTTGGAACGTAACGTCTTCTGGCCGTTTCGGATGCAGGTCAGCATGGACGTCAGTTCCAGCATCTGGTCCCGGGTCAAAGCCAGTTTGTCGCAGATGACCTCCAGCTGATCCTGCTGCGGAACGATTTTTCCGCTGAGCATCTGGGATACGGCCGAACAGGAAATATCAAGCGCCGCGGCCAGATCCCGCTGCCGCAGTTGACTGCCGAGCAGATATTTCCTGATTTTCTCTCCGAGCTTCATCCTAAGCGGTGTAACTGCCATATGTCTCCCTCGGAAATGGTATTTCGCACTCTCAACAGCATCCACTTCGATGGAAAACGGCGGAAAAATGCTTCCCATCCATTGGCCGTTGATTTATGTAATATATTTCTTCTTTATTGTCAATACAACTTCTTTTGCCAGGAATCAAACTGTTTTTTCTATTATAAAGTTTACAGGTTCATAAAAAAAACGAATAATGACTGGTTCTTAAAAAGAGCCAAAGTGAGGATCTGCTTATCTTTTTTATGCAGAAATATATTGCATAATCTTGCTGAGGGTCATGCGGAAGCGATGCCGGCAGGGGGCAATCCCTGCCGGCTCGTTTTTCAGCGTTCCAGAATCTTGAAGATTTCCGCAAAGGCGCGCCGCATTTCATCCGCGCTCAGCGGCTGAACCAGCTCTTCCGGCTGCGCCGTGCGCGTCTCCGCCTCAGGCAGCAGCGCCAGAAACGGGGAGGGCAGCTGAACCCGGGACAGCCCACGCTGCATCCGGGTCCCGGCCCGGGTCAGGAACAATGTTTCCCGTGCCCGGGTGATGGCGACGTAGAACAGCCGCAGCTCTTCTTCCAGCGAGCCTTCTTCCACCGCGCGCTCGTGGGGAAATAGCCCGTTTTCCATGGCCACGACGAATACCACCGGAAATTCCAGCCCCTTGGCGGCATGTACCGTGGTAAGGGTGATGGCGTCGGCGTTCTCATCCTGTTCGGCGGTACGGTCGTTTTCCTCCAGCAGAGCGAAGCTCTCCAGGTATTCGCTCAGCGTCGCCGCTTTTTCCGCGCGCTGTTCGTATTGCGCCACCGCATTGATGAATTCGTCGACGTTTTCCCGGCGTTTCACCGCGTCGTCATAATCCTTGTACATGCGCTGCAGACCGTCGAGATAGCCGACCGCCCGGAGAAATTCGCCGATCTTCCGGGCGAGGGCACCGGGTTCGGCGAAAGTTGCCCGGTATTGCTGAAAGACAGCGTGAAGTTCCCGGGCCGCGGCCGCTCCTTTGCCGCCCAGACCGGCGGTGAATTCCGGCATTCCGAGGATTTCCACCATCGGCTTCCGGGTGGAAGCGTGGAGCCGCTTGAGTCCGTCGACCGCTTTCTGCGCCAGACCGCGCGGCGGCGTGGCGAGGATCCGCAGCAGACTTTGATCCTCATGCGGATTGACCAGCAGCTTCAGGTAGGCGACGGCGTCTTTAATCTCCTTGCGCTTGTAAAATTCCTGCCCGCCGACCAGTCGGTAGGGAATCCCCTGGCGGCGGAACGTCTGCTCCAGCTGTCGGGACAGATGGTTCGAACGGTACAGCACGGCAAAATCCCGGTAATGCCGGTTCTTCGTACCGGACATCTCCTGCTGGATGTAGTTGCCGATGAACTCCGCTTCCGCCTCGCCGCTCTCGGTGGGAACGACGGTTACCGGATCGCCTTCGCCCAGCTGGGACCAGAGGGCTTTGGCATGGCGGCGAACATTGCTGCCGATGACGGCGTTGGCGGCGGCGAGAATCCGGGTGGTGGAGCGGTAGTTCTGCTCCAGTTTGATGACCTTTGCGCCGGGAAAGTGCTGTGGAAAATCCAGAATGTTGCTGATGTTCGCCCCCCGCCATGAATAAATGCTCTGGTCATCGTCGCCGACCACGCAGAGATTACGGCGTTCTCCGGCCAGCATTTTGACCAGTGTGAACTGGGCATCGTTGGTGTCCTGGTATTCATCCACCAGCAAATAGCGGTATTGATCCTGGTACTGCTCCAGCACCTCCGGAAATTCTGAAAACAGCCGGTACACCAGCAGCAGCATGTCGTCGAAATCGATCATGTTCTGCATTTCCAGCATCGACTGATATTCTTCGTACAGCTGGCCGACGGTGAGTTCAAATTCAAACTCCGCGGCGTTCCGGGCCTCGCGGGGAGTCAGCAGCCGGTTTTTCCAGCGGCTGATCATGGTGCCCGCTTCCGCCAGAGGAAAGCCTTCCCGGCTCAAACCCTGCGCCGCCGCCGCCTGTTTCAGCAGCCCCTGTTGATCGGATTCGTCGGCAATGGTGAAGCCCGGCAGATAGCCGATCCGGACGATTTCCCGGCGCAGCAGCCGGACGCAGAACGCGTGAAACGTCCCGAGCGTGACATTGCGTGCCGCCTCCGGAGTCACCAGCTGCGCCAGCCGTTCGCGCATTTCCCGGGCCGCCTTGTTGGTGAAGGTCAGCCCGAGAATCTGTTCGGCCGGGATACCCGAAGCCAGCATGCCCGCGATCCGGTAGGTGATCACCCGGGTTTTGCCGGTGCCGGCGCCGGCGAGGACCAGTACCGGACCCTGATGGGTGGCCGCCGCCTCCCGTTGCTCGGGGTTGAGGCGGCCCAGAATTTCCTCCAGCGTCATATCACCAGCGACGCCAGCTCAAATTGTCCATTGCCCGCCAGTGCCGCCGCCGCCGTGACCGGATGTTCAAATTCGGCGAAGACTCCGCCGTCGACCACATACCGGGCCGCCGCCGCCGCGTCGGAGACATCGAAGGCGGAATCCTGAAACCGCGGGTCGGGTGTATTGTGGCCATAGGTCGACAGATAAAACGCCTTGCCCGGCTCCAGAGGCAGTTCCCGGACCAGCAGTGCGTCCTTGCGGATGATGCCGAGACAGCCGACCGGATCGGTCAGATGCACCGCGGCGACAATGCGCGGCGTGTCAAGCTCATCCTTTTCGTAATCCATGGCGAGCAGGCCGAGTGCCATGGCGTCGCGGACCGGCATGTTCATGGCGATCTTTTCCGCGATCGGGTCGGTGTGAGAACCGTTGCTGACCACGGCATAAGCTCCGGCAAGCCGGACGCAGTGGTAGGTGATGTAGGGATTTTTCTGCAGATCCGACTCGAATCCGCTGCGGGGCATGATGGAAACCTGCCGGTCGCGCAACACCGCTTCCCGGTTCGGGAAGGAGCGCGAGGATACCCGGTACATGGCCGCATTGACACCGGCCGGTGTGCGGCCGATGGCCACGATTCGTCCTAAATACATAATGTAAACCGCCTTTCCTGGTCGTTGTTTCGGATGGTTTTCACATGTCCCGTAATGTACACCGGATTCCGATAAAATCAATCGCCCGGCGCCATGGTTACGGGTACCCCTGATCCTGTTGGATGAACTCCCGCCATTCGCGCAGCAGCGTCGGCAGCGGCTCACCCGGCAGCGGTATCGGCAACGCTTCCGGGTGCTGATGGCGGAACCAGGTCCGCTGCCGGCGGGCCAGCTGACAGGTACGGGTAATGATGCGTTCGGCAGTCTCTTCCAGCGTCAATCTGCCGGCGAGGTATTCGGCGATGACGGCATACCCGAGTACCTGATGGGCGGTTGGTGTCTCCGCCAAGCCGGCGGCCAGAGCGGCGGCGGCTTCTTCGATCCAGCCGTTCCGGAGCATGGTCCGGGTGCGTTCGGCAATGCGATGGCGCAGGAGGTCCGGCGGCCATTGCAGAGTACGGGCAAAGGTCCGGTATCGCAGGGGGCGTGCACCGTGCTGCAGTTCCAGCAGCGAATGGCCGGTCAGCAGCCGGACCTCCAGTGCACGGATCAATTTCCGACGACAGGCATGCCAGCGGATTTCCGCCGCGGGGTCGAGTTCGCGCATCCGCGCCCGCAGGGCTTCGAAGCGATCATCCCGGTCGTAGGTTTGGTCCAGTTTCCGGCGCAGCTCCGGATCGGCGGGCAGGTCATCCAGGCCGTAGAGCAGCGCTTTGACGTAAAAGCCGGTACCACCGGCAATGATCGGTACCCGGCCGCGGGCACGGATGTCCGCAATGGCCGCGTCGGCCAGACGCACGAAGCGGGTGACGTCGATCCGCTCGGACCAATCAAAGCAGCCGATCAGGTGATGCGGCACCAGCGCCTGTTCCTCCGCCGTCGGCTGTGCCGTGCCGATTTCCAACCCGCGGTACAGCTGCATGGAATCGGCGGAGACGATCTCGCCGTTCAATTCCCGGGCCAGGCGCAGGGCCAGGGCGCTTTTGCCGGAGGCCGTCGGTCCGGTGATACAGAGCAATGGCGTCGCAGCAGTCATGACGGATCCTCCGGCGAACGACGACAGGCTCGTTCCAGTTGTTCCGGAGTCCAGAACCAGCGCCATGGGCCGGTAATGGTCCAGCAACGGTCGGCGGAACGGCGGGCAATGATGCGGTGTTTCAGCATGACGGTTTCTTCCCGGTTGCGGAAGACGGTCTTTTCCGGGCGGCCGAGCAGGCCATTCAGAACGGCCAGCGGCGCCGTTCCCGGCGGCGGCAACAGCAATCCGGCCACACCGGCCCGGATCCGCCGCCGGAGACGGTGACAATAGAAAGAGAACATGCCCGCCCGGCCTCCGGCAATCCACCGGAAACGTCCGCCGCGCTCCATTCCGGCAATTCGATCGAGGTAATGTTCCGGAAGCAGCAGACGCCGGTCGGCTTCCGGATTGTTGTCGCCGCAGGTTCGGAAGCCGCCATCGCACCGGCCGATGATCCGGTGCACGGCCATGGTGCCGTCCACGCGTCGGAATCGGACTATATCACCGGGACGCAGCCGTGTGAACGGACATGGTATTCCGACCAGGCGGTCGCCGTTTCGAAAGACTCTTTTCATACTGTCGCCGCAGTAGAAGAATTTCATGCCGGTGCCTCCGTGAGTTCACCCCCCGCCAGGTGGAAAACCCGTACGGGGAACGGCAGCGTTTCCGGATGGTGGCTGACCAGAAAGAGGGTACGGTGGCGCAGCCGGGAATGGAAAATCGCCAGCAATATTTCCTCGTGGTCCGCATCCAGCGCGGCGGTCGGTTCGTCGAGCAGTACGATATCGGTGTCGCGGAGAATTTCCCGGGCGGCAGCGATGCGCAGTTTCTCTCCGGCGGAGAAGTTTTTGCCGTCGTTGGGCAGGGGGGCGTGCAGTCCGCCGGGGAGTTTGCGCAGGATGTCTTCGCCTCCTGCCTCGCACAACGCCTCCAGCAGCTGCGCATCCGGATACGGGGGGCCGTAGGAGGGTTGAAGATTTTCCGCCAGCGTTTTTCCATACAGTTCCGGATGTTGGTCGAGGTAGCCGATTCGTTGCCGCAACGCTCCCGTCCGGTATTGCTCCGCCGGCCGGTCGTCGAAGAGGATTTCGCCGGATTCCGGCAGCAACAGCCGGTCGATCAGAGCCAGAAGGGTGGTTTTGCCGCTGCCGCTGGAACCGGTCAGAAGAATTTTTTCTCCGGGGTGCACGGTAAAGGAAACATTACGGAGGACCGGTACTTCCGGCAGGTGGGAAAAAACGACCTTGCGGAATTCCACTTTGCCGGACAGTCGTTGCGGCGCAAGGCCCGCTTCTCCGGCCTCTTCCTCCAAAGAAAGCGAGCAGAACCGCATGATTCGGGCCAGAGCGGCGCGCACGTTCTGAAATTCCTCCCAGCTGCTCAGCAATTGTCGTTGCGGCGTGAAAACATATCCGGCATAGCATTGCGCCGCCCAGATTCTCCCCAGCGTCCATTCGCCGCGCAGCAGCAGAAAAATACTCCAGATCAGCAATCCTCCGCGGCAGATCCACGGCAGCATCGTCAGAACGCTGTGAAAGCCATAATGCCAGGTGAGGCGGCGGAGACGGATGGCGGCAATCTGATCAAACTGCCGGTCCAGTTGGGCGCGGGTCCGTTGCTCCGCGACACCGGCTTTCAGCATGCCGATGCGGGAGGTCAGCGCATGCAGGTCACCGAAATTCCGGGCTCTGGCTTCTCCGGAAGCCGCGCTGAGTTCGTAGGCGCGGCGTATCATCCGGTGCAGGAGGGCGGCATAAAGCGGCAGCAGCAGCACCGCAATCGCGCCGAGTCTCCAGTCGAACCAGGTCAGGAACAGCAGTCCCCCCATCAGTTTCAGCACGTCGGCAAGGAAACGGACGCCGGTTCCGGAAAACAGCATTTGCAGTGTTTCCGAATCCGCGACCAGACGCCCGGCCAGATAATGTTCCCCGCAGCGGGTGAAAACCGGGAGCGGCAACGCCAGCAATCGGGAGGTCAGGTGTTTTTTCAAATCCGCTCCGATACGACATGCCGCCCGTCCTTCACAGAAAACTGCGGCACGAGTCAGCATGCTGGTCAGGACCGCCAATCCAGCGAACAGCAGCAGGGTCTGCCAGAGGTCCGGCTCCCGTCGCTCCGCGAGCGCGTTGATGAATGCACTCTGCACCAGTGGCAGACTCCAGCTTGCCAGCGTGGCCGGGAGGATGGCGATGGCCCCTGCAATCAGCCACATGCGGGATGGTTTCAGAAAAGGATACAAAAACGCGATGGTTGCGCGCAGTCGTGGAGGAGGTGCTCCGCCGAAAGGATCTTCAGAAGAGAAGGGGGGAGATATATGTGAGGGCTGATGCATACTGTACTGCTTGTTCCTTAACCGCCGGCGCAAACTTTGTGGCCGGCAAGCATATGATTGTAGATTTCAGAATCAACCCGATCGGGAGCAACCTCTTGTTTTACTGTTTTTCCGGCATGACTTTTTGTGGGGACCGTTCTTTTCCTTAGATGATGACTGCGGCCTCGTCCGGCATGAAAGAAGAGAATGCACCGTTCCGTCTTCCTGTGAAATGTATAAGATACTGCCGTACTTTTTGATTTTCAACTTGAATTTGCCGGAAAAAAAGACCGGAAATACTTGCTTTTTATACGGATCCATAGTATAATAGACAATATCCATTTTCTGGACTTCAGGAATGGCCGGCAAATGGGGAAGTCGTTCGGAACGTTTCCGGTCGGAGGGGCTGTTTGCTGAAACGCGATCGAGGACCGGCACACAGATGGAGTGCGAAGACGGCGTCATGCTGGTTTTTATTCAAAAATATATCGGGCTTTTTATTTATCCTACCGTAGCCGTAGTTCTTTCGGCATTTTTCACGTTTCTCTGCATTCGATTGTTGCCTCGGCTCGGCTATCTGGATAAGCCGGGCGGACGGCATATTCACAAGCGGCTGGTTCCCCGCGGTGGCGGGATCGCCATTATTCTGGCGTTTTTTCTATCTTTGGCTTTTTATGTGCTCGACAGCAGAAGCGGAGAGGGGGGGGCGTTGTTGTTCTGGCGCTTGCTGCTTCCGGCCGTGCCGCTGGGCGTGCTCGGGTTGATCGACGATCGCTGGGAGTTGAAGTCCTGGATCAAATTGCTGGTGCAGCTGGGGGTGGTGCTGGTAGTCTGGTGGACCGGGCCGGAAGATTATGTGTTTTTCGGTTACGAGCTGTCCTGGTACGTTTCATTGCCGCTGACGGCGGGATGGGTGATTATCATCATCAACGCATTCAATCTGATCGACGGTCTGGACGGATTGGCGTCCGGTCTGGCGGTGGTGTCGTCCGGCTGCATGGTGATCTGGTTTCTGATGGTGGGGGGCCATGTGCCGGAAGCGGTGGCCATGATGATCCTGGCGGGAGGGTGCCTCGGGTTTCTTCGTTACAATTTTTATCCGGCGAAGATTTTTCTCGGGGATACGGGAAGCACGTTTCTCGGTCTGATTTTCGCGATTATCGGTTTGTCGGCGATTGATCGGGCGGTGACGATCACCAGTCTGCTGCTGCCGGTATTGGCCATCGGAGTGCCGGTTTTCGACGTGGTGCTGGCGATTTGGCGCCGGAGTACGCGCAAATTGCTGGATCCGAATGCCGGCGGGATCATGGACGGTGACCAGGATCATCTGCACCATCGGATGCTGCGGGCGACCAAGAAGCAGACTACTACCGCCTGGCGCATGTACCTGCTGGCCTCCTTTTTCGCGGTGGTGGCACTGCTGGTGATTCTGGTGCGGGATTCGGCGCCGGCGGTGGCTTACATCATTCTGCTGCTGGCAGTGCTGATCGCATTGCGGCAGCTGGCGGTGGTGGAGTTGTTCGACTCCGCCCGGCTGATCCGCAACGGGCTGGCCAAGCCGAGGCGCGGGGTTCTGGTTAACATGGTGCATCCGTTCATTGATTTCGCCTTGATCGCCGTCTCCTATATGGTGGCTTCTTCGCTGGCTCTGGGAAGTTTCCATTATTTCAATCTCTTTGTACTGGCGTTTGCGCCGCCGGTGCTGCTGCTCTGTTTTTCCGGGGTTTACCGGGTATACTGGTTGCGGGCGGGGCTGAACAACTACTGGCATCTGGCATCAATGGTGCTGCTGGGAACGTTGATTTCCAATTCGCTGATCATGTTGTTCTGTTTCCCGTCGATGGATCAGATGACACCGGATGCGATGCAGCGTCTGTTTGCCGGGTCGCTGTTGTTTTCGCTGTTGGCGACGACGCTGATTTCGTTGGAACGGTTTCTGCTGCATTATGCGGAAGGGTTCTGGTTTCGGAAGTTGTCGCTGCAGTACCAGGCACCGGAGAAATTGCAGCGCACCGCCATTTTCGGCGGCGGGCTGAATTGCCGGCTTTTCATCAATTCCCTGTATTGCTTCACCCGGAGCGAATGCCGGGAAAAGATCGTCGGCATCATTGATGATGACAGTGCCCTGCACGGACTGCGGGTATACGGCTTCAAAGTTCTGGGCGGATCGGAGGATATTGAGGAGATTTATCGCCGGCATCCCTTTGCCAAGCTGGTGGTGACCGCCGGCAACGCTCCGGCGGACTCCCTGCATCGGCTGGAGTTCTTCTGCCGGGCGCACGACATTCGTTTTTCAGTCTTCCGGGTGTGTGAAACCACCTTGCCGCAGTTTCCGGTAAGCGGATCCGAGATGTCGGGATCCGACGGGGGCACCTGCAATTCCTGATAAGCCGATTGCGTCTGACCGGAGCTGTGCCACCATGGGAAAAAAGAAAATCGCTGTCATCGGTGCCGGTTATCTGCAATTGCCTCTGGTCCGGAAAATCCGGGAAATGGGTTATTCTCCGCTCTGTTTTGCCTGGCGGGACGGCGCGGTGGCGGCGGCTGAGGCGGATGCTTTCTTCCCGGTTTCCATTCTGGAAAAAGAGGAGATTCTGCGGATCTGCCGGGAACAGCGGATTTCCGGAGTACTGACGGCGGCTTCGGACGCCGCCGTGCCGACCGTGGCGCATGTGGCGGCGGGGATGGGGTTGCCCGGTCCGGATCCGGCGACGGTTCGGCAATGGACGCACAAATTCCGGATGCGCCAGGTGTTGGCTGCCGCCGGACTGCCCTGTCCCCGTTTCCTGCTGCTGCGTGATGCTGCGGATGACCTGCGCGCCGCCGCGGTCTTGTCTTTTCCGATGATCGTCAAGCCTTGCGACCGCTCCGGCAGTCTGGGGGTGAAACGGGTGGAGACGCAAGAGGAATTGCTGGAAGCGGCGGCGGCGGCGCGGAAAGCGGCATTCAGCGGCGAGGCGATTGCCGAGGAGTTCGTCCGCGGTCGGGAAGTGAGCGTGGAGAGCATTTCCCGGGAGGGCAAGCATTGCATTCTGGCGGTGACGGACAAGGTGACGTCCGGGGCACCGCATTTCGTGGAACTGGCGCACCATCAACCGTCGCAGCTGCCCGAACCATGGCTGGGGGAATTGCGGCGGGGAACGGCGGCGGCGTTGACGGCGCTGGGACTGGTTTCCGGTGCGGCCCATACCGAATGGCTGGTGGGCGACGATGGCGCGTTGACGTTGACGGAAACCGGGGCGCGGATGGGGGGGGATTTTATCGGATCGCATCTGGTGCCGTTTTCCTGCGGCTACGACTATCTGCGCGGAATTGTAGAATGTGCGCTGGGCGAATGCACTCTGCCGGAGGAAGCGCCGCCAGCCAGACGCTGTGCGGGGGTCTGGTTCCTGAGTTCCGCCACTCCGGCAGTGCGGCAATATCTGACGGGCGACTGCCGGGAAGACTGGATGGTTGAGGCAAAATTATTACGGGAGCCGGATAGTGCGGAACTCGGTTCCAGTGCGGACCGGACGGGGTATTTGATTTATGCCTCCGACCGGCGGCGGGAGTTGCCGACCACGGAGCGGAAATCACGCGACTCCGGATGAGGCGGTAGAACGTTTTTGACAGGATATACGAAAAAGCGGCCTTTTCAGGGGATTTGCCGTCTTCCCTGAAAAGGCCGCTTTTTTGGGGGGCAGGGAAACACCGTTCCCGGTGTTTCCCGCCGTGTAGGTTACTGACACGCAAAAGCGGTCAGATTGCCTTTGTCCGTGCCGACGACCAGCTGGTCGCCGACCGTGGTCAGCAGCGTCGGACGCCCTTCCACCCGGCCCCGTGCCGTCAGCTTGCCGCTGCCGTCGATGAGATAGACATCACCGTTGTAACAGGCCGTGGCCAGCAGGTCGCCGCCGGGGCGGCGGATGGTGGTCAGCAGCATCGGGTTGTCGGGAAGCGGGCAGAAGAAGCGGGTATTCAATTCACTGTCGAAGGCGCTGACGAAGCGACGCTCAAATGCCACCGCGATCGAACGTTTGCCGTTGCCGTCAAAATCCGGGGTTTCCAGACCGCGAACATTGGTGTTCCGGGTCATGACTTTGGCATAGGGGATGCCGCCGAAGGCCCGGATGCCGAATCCGAGGTCGGCTTCATGCAGGACGTTGCCGTCCAGATCCCAGATCATCACCCGGTTGACTGTCCCGTTGAAGTCCCCGACCAGCCGGAGCGGACCACCGGGTTCCAGTTGGGCGGTTTTCAGATGGTTGCGACCGATATAGCCGAAACCGAAATGCCCCATGAAGGTGCCGTCCTTGGATTTGTCCAGAGAAATGTATCCGCGTTTGAGGTTTTTTTCATACTGGTAGACCGACGGATGTCCCACCATGAAGCCCCAGCTCAGAACGCTTTTCGGGGTTTTTCCGTGGGCGGGCAGCTCGGTCATGCCTTCGAAGGTGCCCCATTCCTGGAACTGGCGTTTGAGCAGTTTGCCGTTTTCATCGAGGATTTCCAGTGTGCCGGCGCCGCCGACGAAAATCCGTTCCTTGCCCGGTTCCAGTTCGAATACCCCGATTTTGCAGACGCCGGGCATTTCGCCCTTGGCCCACCACATGCGTTCATGTTTGATGCCGTCCGGCATGCGCGAGGTGAATTCCCAGGCGGTTTTCCCGTCCAGCGTGAAGGCCCGGAGTTTTTCATCGATCGAGCCGACCAGCAGCTCCTTCCTGCTTGGGCGCCAGCACAGCGCACCGACCGTGGAATCCATCGGAAATTCCCGGATGACACTGCCGTCGGCATTCATCAAGACGGCGCGGTTGCCGATCGCCACCGCCAGAACTTCTTTGCCGTCCAGTTCAAAGGTGATGTGTTCGCTGATGAAATCCCCGGGCTTTTTCGACCAGACCGTCTGTAACTCGGGCAGCGTGGCCGGGACCGCCGCCACCGGAGCCGGCTTGGCGGCGAGAATGGTTTCCGCCGTTGCTGCCGGATCGGACCATTCCGGAGCCGCGGCGACGTTCAACACCAGTTCCTTGCCGGCGGGCACCGTGACTCTTTTGTCGTCGGCGTTGAGGATGACTTCGGTGGCGCGGTCGGCGGTCAAGGAGAGTTGTCCGGTTTTCCGGTCAAAATCAGCAGATACCGGAGCGGAGGCGGTCAGCACGCCCGGCAGTTCGCGGACCTGAAAACCGAACAGATGATCTTTTTCGGTCAGGAGGAATCCGGCATCCCGGGCCGTCAGAATGGCCGGTTGCGGCAAACGCAGGGCGATGACGCCGTTTTGTTCTGCCGCAGACGGGGTTTTTTCGGGAGCGCCGGGGCGCAGAATCGATGCGAAGCGGATCGGCTGTCCCGCTTTGCCTTCGCCGAGGATGGTGAGCTGGGAATCGACGCCGGTGGTTTTCAGATAGGTGCCGCCGGCGACGCGTTTCTGGCTGGTTTCTCCCGGAGCGGAGCAGGCGACGGTCCAGCGGGTGTCACCGCTGGCAAGTTCGAATTCGTGTTTTGCCGTCGGCGTCATCTTCGTGCCGTGGGGCGTTTCCCAGTTGACGATGATTTGCGAAGTGCGGTAGTCCGCAAGCGGCGTCACTTCGTCAAATGTCAGCAGGAACCCGTTTTCCCGGATGACGAAGGTTCGAATCCAGTCATGGCCGTTGAAGGCGGCGAGTTTCCCCTGCATGAAGGCGGTTTTGCCGACGCGGCCGTAGCGGAGCGGTTCGGTGTACTGGCTGATTTTCGGGTCGCCGAGACCGTCCCGGTAGATGTGCAGCTGGTTGTGATAGCCGCGCAGCAGCGGCACACCGCGCAGATACAAACTGATCAGGGCGAAATTATGGAAGGGATTTCGGCCCGATTCGTATTTGGCGTCGAGCAGCGCGAAATCCTCGCCCGCATCGCCGTGGCGGCGGTAACTCATCCATTCGACGACCTTGTTTTTGTCAAAGGGCGGATTCCATTCATCCATGCCCCGGGCGTCAAATCTGGCAATCCGCCATTTGCCGTCGGTGTCGGCGAAGAAGTCATGCTCATACGGATGCGCCGGATAATAGGACTGCCCCACCCGGAACTGGTCGGGGTCGAAGTTCTTACTCAGGTTGGCGATTTCCACCGGAGCCTGATCTTCGGTCAGATAGGCCATCTGATAGAGCAGTTCAGGGCTGGAATAGTCGTGCGCCCAGTCCCCCGGCCGCCGTTCGGAGAGCATGACCAGGGCTTCCACATAGCTGCTGATGACCGGGTTGCCGACGTACTTCCGGCCGCCGTCCAGCAGGGCGAAACGGATCGCCGGGCGGATGAAGGTATTGTACCAGAAGAGGCTCCCCGCCACGATCGCCGGATACTGATCAAGCGTGGTGAAGAGTCGGCGCGCAACTTTCTCGCCGTCCCGGCCGTCGCGGGAGGGATAGTATTTCCGGAAATAACGTGCGGTGCAGTAGACGGTAACCGCTTCCGACAGATAATGGCGATCCCGCAGCTTCAGCGGGGTTTCCTTGAGGTTGTAGATCTTATAGATGCCTTTGTCGCCGTTCTTCCGCCGGTTGTTGAGCTGTTCGTAGAATTTTTCCGTGATCCGGACCCGGTCTTCATCCGAGAAGAAGGGATCCTCCTCGATGAGGTCCCAGTACAGAATAAGCATATGGGCATTGTAATGGTACGGTTCCCCCAGCGGATCCTTCAAATTGGAATAGACGAATTCGCCGTCCAGCCGGTTGAGATCCTCCGAGGCGCGTTCGTCAGGAAACGCCAGCCGCATGAATTCACGGGCGTAACGGGTGTCGCCGGTCATGTAGAAGAGTGCCATGTTCTTGCTGACCAGATTCCAACCAAATTCGTTGGGGCTGCCGCCGTCCGGGGACTGGTCCCAGGAGACCGCGTCCTTGGCGTTTTCCGGCGGCTGTTTGCCCTGTCCCAGAACGATATCGGCCAGATAACCGAGCCGGAGGTCGTTGCCGGCGGGGCATGCGTTCAGAAGGTTCACAAACCGGTCGACGGCCTGTCGGTCGCCTGCCGGATCGCTGCCGCCGACGGTGAGGACATTGCAGCCGTCGCCGAAGGGATTGTGCAGACTGCGCACCAGCGAACCGCCCTTGCCGGGGTAACGGGAATCCAGCAACGTATAATAACGGTTGTAGAGGTTTTCCACGGTCTGGTTGCGGTCGCGGCTGCCGATGGTGATGAGGTTGTGTTTGAGCGTCTCCGTGTCGGCGAAGGTTTTGTCACTGAGGACGGGGAGCCGGACACCGGTTTTCGCCAGGACGACGGCGTTGATTTTGTCGGCCAGCTGCCGGTATTCCGGAGTTTCGGGAATGACGATGGCCGTATAGGGGACCTTATCCTTGACCAGATCGGTATTGAGATACAGGTTGCGCGGTGTGATTTTCAACACGCCCGGCACCCGCTGCGGATCGGCGGGGATGGGGGCGAATTCCGTCGCCGAGGATTCCAGTTTGAAGTCCTGCAGCCGGACCGCGGGAGCCGCACCCGCGGTGACAATGTAGACCGCTACAGCATTGACGCCCGTCGGAGCGCGCAGCGTGACGCTGGTCAGGTTGGAATTTTCGTCAAAATTGTTCAGCGGCACCTGATACAGATATTCGGAATTGCGGAAGGTGCGCAGCGGATAGGGGTAAAACCGCAACTGCAAATAGGCCCCCTCCTGGCTTTTGCCCGGCATCGGCGCGCTGTCGAGCGTGGCACGGTACCAGACGCCCGGCGTGGCGGGAAATTTCCGACTCAGTCCCAGACCCTGCTTGGGATCGGTTACCGTCAGGGCTGTGGCGCGGCGTCCGGAAGGCAGAAGCGTCTGAGTGATGGTACCGGCGCTGCCGGTGTCATACTTGCTCCAGCCTTTGGGTAGGCCGTCGGCAAATTCCGAGAAATCGTCGGTGAACATAACATCCGGTGCCGCCGGGGCGGAAAGCGCCCCGGCCAGCAGGATGGCCAACAATGCGGTCAATTTTTTCATCATCGTCAACAAAGGGGGTTAAAGAGTACCAGTTTCCATCGGTTTGAAATATGTACTGTACATATCCGCGGTACGGGGCTGGAACGCGAAGTTGGCGACATGGCCGTCGACGAACTGAGCATTCACATAGGTGCCGCGGTTGTCATGCCGGCTCCAGGCGACGGAACCGCTGACCTGATCTTCCCAGCCGGTCTGGCCGTTGAACATGCAGTAGAAATAATAGCCGTCCATGTTGGTGATCTTTTTCGACGGCTGCCGGACCTGGTTGCGCTTGACGTAAGGATAATATTCCGTCCAGCCTTTGCAGCCGAGCATATAGCTGCGCATGTAGCCGCCGCACTGGAAGGTGTAGGTCCAGTTCAAATCCAGCGGCGTCCAGGGAGAAATGGAGCCGCCGTGGCTGGTGATGATTTTTCCCTGTTCGCGTTCGGAGGCAGGACACATCGGGACGGCTTCCTTGGATTTGTCATGATATCCTTTCCGGTAGAAAAGGTCATTGGCATACGGCTTCATCAGCTTGTACCACGGGGCGCCGTCTTCCATGATCGCGGCCGTCAGATAATCGTTGTAATCGTTGGCGTACAGCATGTCGCAGACGCCGATCTGTTTGGAAATGTTGATGCAGGCCGCTTTCCAGGCGGTGGCGCGTGCTTTGTTGAGGCTGGGGAGCAGCATGGAGGCGAGAATAGCGATGATCGCGATCACGACCAGCAGCTCGATCAGGGTGAAGACTCTCTTGTTCATAAGGCGTTCTCCTGTATTATGGGTAAAATGGGATTGGAAAGCGAAGTGGATTTGGCGCTGCGTTTCGGCGCGGGTTCCGGTTCCATTTCCACGAGGGAACCGCTGACGAGAATGCGCCGGGGACGCGCACCGGGATTTTCAATGCGCCGCAGGCACTCGGAGAGGGCCAGTTCGCCGATTTCGGTATAATCCGGCGTGATGGTGTTGACCGGCAGATATTCCGGAATCAGCAGCGATTTGCCGTCAATCGACAGTACGCAGCGATCCCGGGACAGGAGGCGTCCGGTCTGGCGCTGGTATTCCATCTGGGTGCGGTTGCATTCAGTGCCGCTGACGAAGAGATAGCCGCAGTCGGGATCCTGCATTTCCCGGATGATGCGGTCATAGAGTTCCGGACGTTCAAAATTGGCATGGAGTTCCGAGAGCGGCAGGTAGGTTTCCGACTGTCCCCGGGCACTCCAGCGCCGGGCGAAAATTTCCGCGCGATAGGCATAGAGCGGGATCGGAAAGCTGATGATCTTCACCCGTTTCATTTGGCGGGACAGGAAAAATTCCTCCGCCAGCTCCGCGCAATGCAGCGGATCCAGGCCGATCAGCGAAGCGAACCCATAGGAATTGAGCATATCGATCCCCACGCCGGGGCGGATGCGCGGCAACCGGTCCAGAACAATATCGTAATGTCCCACCAGCAGCAACGCGTCCGCGGCTCGCGCCGCCTGGTCCAGGACCTCATAGGTGGTCATGCCGTATTTGCGCAGATGCAGATTGATGGCGGCTCCTGTCGCGGCGGCCTGCCGTTGAAGCCCGAGAATGATATGGGCGCAGTAGCTTTCCTTGATGTCGATGTGTTCGGAGAAGACGGCGATCCGGCGTCCGAGAAGTCCGGCATCGACGCTGTTGACTTTTCGCACATAGGCGCCGGAACCGCGACGCAGTTCCAGAATGCCCTGCGCCTGCAGGAATTCCAGCCCTCGCGCGGCGGTTCCCCGGGAAAGTTTGAACCGCTCGCACAATTCCCGCAGTGGAGGAATCCGGGAGCCGGCGGAATATTGACCACCGGCGATCATGGCTTCGATATGATCGGTCAGCGGTTGAAATCGGTTGCCGGGTTTGCTTTTCATGAGAATCCAGTTAATTATAATTGTCCCAAAGTGTCCATTTTTTTGCATTAATTATAGGACATTTGTCAAAGGATGTCAATGGCGGATTTCATTTTTTTGAAAAATTTTTTTCTAAAAAAGCGGAAAACGGGGTGGTGTTTTTTTGCAAAGGCGATGGGATGGGACTATAGTTTCGCGTCAGGAGCCCGCGGAGGAAAAACACGATGATGTGGAAAAAATGGAAGAACTATCTGTATGACGGCATTACTCCATATGCCCGGTTGAGTTGTTCCGGAAAATTCTCGCGGGTGCTGGTGCTCAGTGCCAAACTGTTCAGCCACGGGGAATACGGGCGGCAGGCGACGGCGCTGACGTATTACACACTGTTTTCACTGGTACCGCTGGCGGCGTTGTTTTTCGGAATCGCCAAGGGGTTTGCGCTGGAAGGCCGTCTGATGCTGTTCCTCAATACACGGTTTGCGCAACACCGGGAGACCTTGGCGTGGATTTACCGTTTTGCCGAGACCACGCTGCAGGAGGCGCGCGGTGGCGTGGTGGCCGGGGTGGGGGTGATCTTTCTTTTCGGAACGGTGATCATGCTGGCTTCGGGCATTGAGGACACATTCAACACTCTCTGGCACCTGCCGCGACGGCGGAATCTTCTGCGCAAGGTGAGCGACTATCTGGCGATTCTGGTGGTGACACCGATTCTGATCATCATTGCCGGGAGCACCACGGTGGTGACCCGGGCCCTGCTCAGCGATCTGGCGCGGCGAAGTCCTGTTCTGTTCCGGGAAGGGCTGCCGCTGCTGGTGGCGGGGTCCGAGCTGGTACCGCTGATCATGGCGTGGTTGTTGTTTGCGGCAATCTACTTTTTCGTGCCGAACACCCGGGTGCGGTTCAGTTCGGCGCTGGCGGCGGCGCTGGTGGCGGGGACATTGTTCCAGGGGCTCCAGAGTTCCCTGATTTATTTGCAGGTGGCATTGTCGCGTTACAACACGATCTACGGAAGTTTTGCGGCGGTGCCGCTGCTGCTGCTGTTTCTGCAATGGTCGTGGAAAATCATTCTGTTCGGCGCGGAATTCGCTTTCGTACATCAGAATATCAACACCGGCCGGTTTGAGCATTCGGATGCGGTGCTCAGCGCGCGGCTGCGGCGACTGTATTTGTTTGCGGTGGCGCGGCTGGTGATCCGGCATTATGATTCGGGACGCGGCGGCTTGTCGGAGGCGGAAGTGGGGGACAATCTGCAAATTACGCCGTTTCAGGTGCGGGAGTATCTGGCGCAACTGCAGGATGCGGGGATTCTGCTGCGGGTGGTGGACGTCGCCGGCGCGGAATCCTTCGTGCCGGCCGTGCCGACGGCGGCGCTGACGGTAATGCAGGTCTGGAAAATGCTGGAGGTACAGGGAGAAGATCAGCCGGAACCGGCCACCGCCGTCATGCTGTCCAGTCTGAACAATGTGGAAGAACGCCTGGAGGCCGCCGCCGTCGCCGACGCGGCCAACCGGCCGTTGCGTGAACTCTGACCCGGAAATCAAGGGGGGCGTATGGCAGGAAATTGCAGACGTGGGATGGGGATGCTGGCGTTGCTCTGGGCCGTGCTGGCCGGCGGAGGATGCCGGAGCGGAGAATCGACGGCGTCGATTCCGGCAGTGTCAGGATTGGAACCGGCCCGTTACATGGGGCAATGGCACGAGATCGCCCGGCTGCCGCATTCGTTTGAACGGGGGTTGCAGCGGGTTCGGGCGGAATACCGGTTGCGGGAGGACGGTCGCATCGATGTGCATAATCGCGGCATGCGGGGCACGGAACCGCGGGAAGTACGGGGAATCGCCTTTTTGAAAGATGAACAGCCGCCATACCGTGGAGAATTGCGGGTGTCGTTTTTCCGTCCATTCTACGGGGACTATCGGATCATCGCGCTCGCGCCGGACTATCGCTGGTCGGTAGTAACGTCGGGGACCCGGGACTATTTGTGGATTCTGTCCCGGACGCCGACGCTGCCGGAAGAGGAGCTCTCCGCGCTGCTGAAACGCTGCCGGGAATGGGGCTTTGACGTGGACCGGCTGGAATTTCCGGAGCCTGCGGAGCCGGAATCATGAGCGGTCGGGAAATCGTCGTCTGCGATTTGATGCAGCAGAATTACCGCTATCGTCTGACGGCGGCTCCGGGGAGTGACTTCGCGCCGGATTTTCGCCCGGAACTGACTCCCGCCGAAATGCTGGCGCTGGGGGTTTTCGGCGGTCGATACATGACGGATTGCCGGGAGGAGTTTCCCGCGTCCTGGTTCCGACACGCCCGGCTGTGTCATGAGGCGCATCTGCCGGAATTGAACTATTTCGGCGTCAATGCTTCGCAACCGCTGTCCCTCTGGCGGGAGCGGGGCTGGATCCATCCCGATGATCCGCGCGGCTGGTTTCAATGGTACTGCCGGTATTATCTCGGCCGACGCAGCGAGGACGACCGGCGCCAGATTCAGCGCTGGAAGGCGATGGCCCGACATCTGGCGCAGTTGCGGCGCCATTGTGCGTCGGGAGATGGGACCTGCCGTCCGCGTCAACGCCAGGCGCTGCTGCACTGGGCCTACGATACCCGCTGAGGTTTCGGGAAAAACCGGACGGAAAACTGGCAATTGGCGCGCTTTCGCAGTATATTGTGCAAAATATATTCAAGACCGGGAACGGCGGTTGGTTTTCCGCCGGGGAGAGAGGCATGTTTCAAACCAGGGACATCGTCAGCGCCATTGAGTTCGGCAGCAGCAAAATCTGCGTGCTGGTCGGTGAGTCGCGTGAAGACGGCCGGGTGGACGTCATCGGGCGCGGCGAGGTGGCTTCGGAAGGCGTGGTAAAAGGCGAGATCGCCAATATGGAAGCCGTTTTCGACCAGTTGTCCGTGGCGCTGGAGGAGGCGGATTCCTCCTCCGGCGGGGAATTGAACAACAGCCGGATGATTGTGATTCCGGTAACCGGCTGCGGGATCGGTTCCTATCAGGGGGTGGGGACGGTGTTTGTGAAGAATGAGGATCAGCGCATCACCGAGTCGGAACGGGCCGAGGCGCACCAGAACGCCCGGGTGCATCCTCTGGAAACCGGGCGGACGATTCTCAACAGTTCGGAATCGTACTTTATGATCGACGACCGGCTGCGGTTGCGCAATCCGATCAATCAGACCGCCTACAAACTGGATGCCTATGTGCATATCGTGCACGGAATCACCAACCGGCTGGAAAACTTCCGGACGGCGGTGCGGGAATCCGGGTATGAAGACAATGTGGAGATGGTGTTTTCGCCGCTGGCGTCAGGCGTCGGGATTCTTTCCGAGGAGGAGCGTGAAGGCGGGGTGCTGCTGATCGATTTCGGCGCGGGGGTTACGGAATACGTGATTGAGTTCAATACCGGGATTCTCGCCAGCGGGATGCTTCAGGTGGGGTTCAACCATGTGCTGAACGATCTGGCGATCGGATTGGAATTGCCGCTGGAAAGCTGCCGGAAACTGCTGGAGGACGGTACCCTGGTGCGTCTGATGCGGGAACGGCGCGATTATGTGGATTTTCCAAGTGCGACCGGCAAGGTGAGACGGATTCCGTTGACTTCTTTTGAAACGATTATGGAACACCGGTTGCGGGAATTGTTTGAAATCATCCGTTCCCGCATTGGGGACCGGTTGGCGCCGTCCGGTTTGAACGGTGGGGTGGTTTTGACCGGAGGCGGCGCGTTGTTTGAACCGGCGAGCCGAATCTGCCGGGAAATTTTTGATATGTCGGTCCGGGTCGGACAGCCGCTGGATGTGGGCGGGGCGGCCACCGGATTGGAAAATCCCCGCTATAGTACGATCTGGGGGGCGCTGAAGATTGCGGATTATTATCAGCGGCTCGGTGGCGAAGGGGCCGGGAATCCATTCCGACGGCTGCTCGACGGTGTGGACGGCGTGATGAGCCGGATGCGTCGGGCGGTGGGGGAATTCCGTGGATCGTTTCGTATTTGAAGGGAGAAAGGCTGAGCGGCTATGACCATGGAACAGGCTCCGATTACAGTATTGGGACTGGGCGGCGCAGGTTGTCGGGCGGTCGGTGCACTGGAAAAACTGGCGCCGGGACGTTTGCGTCTGCTGGCGGTGGATACCGATCGATCGGCCCTGGAGAGCTGTCCGATTCCGGCAGAGAATCGTCTGCTGGCTGCCGCCGACTGGCGCGGGGGACGCGGTTGCGGCGGCAATGTGTTGGACGGGCAGCGGGCACTGGCCCGGGAACGGTCGGCGCTGGAAGCGCTGCTGACGGGAACGCCGCTGCTGCTGGTGGTGGGCGGCCTGGGGGGAGGGACGGCTTCCGGCGGAGCGGGAATTGTGCTGAGCGTCTGTCGGAAACTGGATTTGCCGGCCTTGTTTCTACTGACGCTGCCGTTTACCCTGGAAGGACACAGCAAACGGCGGGTGGCGGAGGAGACGCTGCGCAACGAACTCCTGGAAATGGCGGATGCGGTATTGACGTTGCCGAACGATCTGTTGTTTTCCGTGTTGCCGGGGACGACGCCGCTGGCGGAGGCTTTTGCGCTGGCGGATCGCGAGATTGCCGGGACGGCGCTGGCGCTGACCGCGGTGCTGCGGCAGGGGAATTTGCTGGCGGTGAACTTTACTGATCTGGTGGCGACGTTGCGGCGGCGGAAAAGCTTCTGCAGCATCGGTGTGGGGATTGCCGCGGACGGCGAGGCGGCGGACGGTACCGGACGCTGTCAACTGGCGTTGGAAAGGATGCTGCAATCGCCGTTGCTGGGAGGCGTGGACAAGCTGACGGGTGCGGATGCCGTGATTTTTTCGTTGATCGGCGGCGATTCGCTGGCGCTTGGCGAAACCCGGCAGGTACTGGAACAGGCGGGGACTTTTGTCCGGCCGGAAGCGAAATTGTTTGCGGGGGCTTCGACCGAGGCGGCGTTCGGCGAGCGGGTGCAGCTGTGTGCATTGACCATCAAGTTCGATGCCGCGGAAGAGGTGGGGCGTCCCCTGGCCGGCGGTTCGGCGCGGAAAGGTCGCGCGGCGCGCAAGACGGCGGTGGAACCCGCGGTGGAGGTGGAGCAGTTGAAGTTCGCGCTGGATACGTTGTCCAAGGGGATGATGGATAAGACCACGCCGGTGATCTGGAACGGTGAAGATCTGGACTTCCCGACGTTCCAGCGCCGGAACGTCATGATCGATACCGGAAAAACCGTGCCCGCGTCGGAGTTGAAGAAACAAGCATGAGGCCGTCCGGCCTCCGGGGGAGCGTCAGATTCAGAGATGAAAGTCGGAGAAATCGTCGTCAATCGGGAAATGCAGCCCGGTTATCATATGGTCGGATTTCATGCGCCGGAGATCTGCCGGACGGCTTGCGCCGGGCAGTTCGTGCATGTGCGCATCGAAGAAGGCGCGCAGCAGATCCTGCGCCGCCCGTTCAGTATCCATGAAGCGGGGGGAGACGGAATTCTGCGCGTGGTGTACAAGGTGGTCGGCGCCGGCACGGCGCGGCTGGCCGGACTGAAACCGGGGGCGGTCTGCGATCTGCTCGGGCCGCTGGGGACGCCGTTCACGCCCCCGGAGGAAGGGGTGGTGCCGGTGCTGATGGTGGGGGGCTACGGTGCCGCGGCGACGTTCATGCTGGCGCAGCGGGCGATGACGCCGGGCTATGTGCTGCTCGGGGCGCGCGGCGCCGCCGATGTGCTGCTGACCGACCGGTACCGGGAAGTCGGGTTTGAGGTCCGGGTGAGCACCAACGACGGTTCCGTCGGGCAGCGCGGGCTGGTGACGGAACTGCTGGGGCCGCTGCTGGAGGAATTGCGTGGCAAAAAAGTGAAGATTTACGGCTGCGGCCCGCACCCGATGCTGATGGCGCTGGCGAAAATGTTGCAGCACTCCGGGATTCCGGGGGAACTCAGTCTGGATCATCTGATGTGCTGCGGAGTCGGGGCCTGTTTTGCCTGTGTGGTCAAGGTCAAGGCGGATACGCCGGAGGGCTGGACGTACGCGCGCACCTGCTCCGACGGACCGGTTTTCCCGGCGGAGCGGGTGTATGTGGAATAGCCTTCGGGGGAGGTTTGCGAAGAGAGGAGAACCGGCGCGGCGCCGTTGGGCGAAAACGATGTCGCGATCCGGGAAGTGAAGGAGGAAACATGGGCGATATTTCAACGGACATTCTTTTGATTGTGCTGGCCGGACTGCTGGGGGGGGTGCTGGCCAGTTTTCTCCGGATGCCGCTGCTGATCGGATATCTGCTGGCCGGATTGCTGGTGGGGCCGCATACGATGGGACCGCGGGTGACGGACCTGGACGCCGTGGGGAAACTGGCGGACATCGGGGCGGCGCTGCTGCTGTTTTCGCTGGGGCTGGAGTTTCCGCTGAAGAGTTTGAAGCAGATTCGCAATGTGGCTTTTTTCGGTTCGGCGATACAGGTGGCGCTGACCTTTCTGTTCTGCTGGTTTCTGGGGCGGCAGCTGGGGTTGGAGACGGCGCCCTCGATGTGGTTTGCCGCGGCGTTTCTGAGCAGCAGTACCGCGGTGATTTTAAAGACGCTGGCCAATCAGGGGTATGCGGGGGCGCTGTCCGGACGGATCATGCTGGGCATGTCGATCGTGCAGGATCTGACGGTGATTCCGGTCATGATTCTGCTGACGAACTACAGCCGGGCCTCGGGCGGTGTGTGGGAATTTCTACTGCCGCTGGGTTATGCGGGGTTGTTCGTGCTGCTGATGGCGGTGCTCGGTTCGAAACTGATGCCGTGGCTGCTGCAGTTCGTGGCGAAGCTGCATTCCCGGGAATTGTTTTTGCTGGTGGTGACGGCGCTGGCACTGGGGATCGGCTATCTGACCAGCCGGTTCGGATTGTCCCTGGCGTTTGGAGCGTTTGTGGCGGGGATGGTGCTGAGCGAGTCGGATTACAGTTTGAAGGCGCAGAGTGAACTTGGGCCGCTCCGGGATTTGTTCGTATTGATTTTCTTTGTGTCGGTGGGGATGCTGTGCGACCCGGTATTTTTGTGGGAGAATTGCGGCACGGTGCTGGGAGTGCTGCTGGCGGCGACGCTGACCCGGGGGGTGTTGCTGTTCGGAGTGACGTATGCGTTCGGGTACCGGCGGGTGATTCCGTTTGCAGCGTTTTTCGGAATGCTGCCGGTGTCGGAAATCGCGTTTGTGCTGATCCGGCAGGGAATCGAACTGCAGGCGATTGATCATTATTTGTACTCGCTGCTGCTGAATGTCACAGTGTTGTCGATGTTGATCGGACCGCCGTTGTCGCGGTTGACGACGCCGTGTTTCAAGCTGATGCGGCGTTTTCACCCGGAGAAACACGCTTTGCCGCGCCGGGTGAATTTCGAGGACGGCGATGCGCCGCGGGAGGTGATCCTGACCGGCGATCCGGCCGTGGCGAACCTGGCGGGTATGTTGCAGCAACTGGGACGGTCATTTGTGCTGGTGGAGCCGCAGTACAAGAATTTTGTGCAGCATAAAAAGCGGGGGTTCCCGGCGATTTTCGGAGATCCGGCTCAGGAAATGATTCTGGAGGCGGCCGGAATCCGGTCGGCCCGGGCGCTGGTGGTGGTGTCTTCGTCGTCGCCGGAAACCCGAGGGGTGGTGCAGGTCGCCCGGCAGATGAACCCGGATCTTGCGGTGATTCTGCAGCTGGAGAACGGGACTACACCCGCGCTATGGGAGGGCGATCCCGGCGTAACCGTGGTGGAAGTGGACCGGGCCGCCGGGGTGGAAACGGTGCGGATGACGCTGCTGGCGCTGGGCTGGAGCATGTCGGAGATTTTCCGCCATCTGCAAAAGGCGAGTTCTGAGGTCGTCGGCAACAGTGCCAATATGCGCGATCGGCACGGGGTGCCGTTTCTGGCGCAGTTTTTCGGTACGGCCGAACTGACGGTGTCGGCGGGAAGTCGCTGGGACGGATGTCCGATTGCGACAAGTGGATTCCGGGAGGAATTCGGCCTGCTGGTGTTGGGGGTGGCGCGAAGTGGGAAATTTACGGCCTTTCCGGATCGTGACTTTGTTCTGCGGCCGGAGGATCGGATTATGTTGATCGGCGAGCCGCATGCCTGTGATGAATTTTGTGCTGCGGGGGTCTGAAACAGCGGAAGGATGAAGAGAAAAAATGGTGTTGAGGTCTCAATCAATGTATCGGCGTGATTTCTCCGGGAAACTGGAGATGCACTGTCCCGCCTGCGGGGAGGAATTGCAGGCCGCGGATGTGGAGGTTTTTCCGTATTGCCCTTTCTGTAATCAGGCATTGCCCCGGGACAACCGGTTGGAGGATTTTATTCTGGAGCCGGTGATCCGGCACTGGATCGGGAAAAATCAGTCGCTTTTCACTCATTGAAATGGAGGCGTTTTTGGTGCAGAATCCTTTACCGTACAAGATTGTTGCTGACGATCGGATCCCCTTTTTGCGGGGAGTGCTGGAACCCTATTTCCGTGAAGTGGTTTATCTGCCCGGCGGCGAGATTACCCGATCCGCGCTGAGTGACGCGGCGGTGCTGCTTACCCGGACCCGGACGCGGTGTGATGCCGCGTTGCTGGACGGCACGCCGATACAGCTGGTGCTGACCGCGACCATCGGGTTCGATCATCTGGATCTGGCTTATCTGGAGAAGGCCGATATCTTCTGGAGCAATGCGCCCGGATGCAACGCCGGTTCGGTGCGGCAGTATGTGGTATCCGCGCTGCTGCGGCTGGCGCTCCGGTATGATTTCAGCCTTTCCGGAAAGGTGCTGGGGGTGGTCGGTGTCGGGCATGTCGGGACACTGATTGCGGCGGCGGGGCGGGCGCTGGGCATGAAGGTGCTCCTGAACGATCCGCCGCGGGCGGAGCGGGAAGGCAATGAGCAATTCGTTTCGCTGAAGGAGATCTGGAAAGAGACGGACTTTCTTTCGCTGCACGTTCCGTTGACGGACAAGGGGCCGTGGCGGACCCGGCACCTGGTGGATGGCAAATTCCTGGGGAAAATGCGATCGTCCGCGTTTCTTTTGAATACTTCACGCGGAGAAGTTTGTGATAACGAGGCCTTGTTGACCGCCCTGAAGCGGAGATCGTTGGCCGGAGCGGTGCTGGATGTGTGGGAACACGAACCGGAGATCAGCCGTGAGTTGCTGGCGAAGGTGGCGATCGGGACGTCGCACATTGCCGGATATTCCGCTGACGGCAAGGCGAACGGGACGGCGTATTGTGTGCGGAAGCTGGCGGATTTTTTTGGGATCCGTGAGCTGCTGCGCTGGTATCCGCAGAGTCTGCCGGAGCCGAATCCGGATTCGGCGGAGCCGTTTGCGGCGCGTCCGGATTTGCGCGAGTTTTTTTTGCGTAACGGATCCTACGACATCGGCCGGGACGATGCGGCGCTGCGCGAACGTCCGGAAGCATTCGAAGAGCTTCGCAATCATTATCCGGTGCGGCGGGAGGGGAAGTTGGCCCCGGGCGTGGAGTGACTGCTGTTGCGCCGGGAAGGGCAGAGGCAGCAGCGGCACGGCACTGCGGGATAAGGCATTTCAATAGTACAGCCGCATGATCCATTCGCCGTTCATGGCGTCTGGTGCGCCGGAGCGGCCATAGCAGCGCTGCCGGTCGTAAAGCAGCGCCGGAGTGCCCTGGACCGAGTCAACGGAAAAGCGGATTTCGCCATGGGATACCGGCAGGCGAAGTCGGACTTTTTCGATGCCCGGATTGCGGAAAACGTGATACAGCGGGACGCCGTTGATCCGGCCGGTGACCGCGGCGGGCGTTTCCGGGATGAGAAAACTGATTTCCAGTTCCGCTTCGCACTGGTCCGGCATGGCGGAGAATTTTTTGATCAGCACAGCTCCGGGGTGCAAGGCGTATGTGTTCCAGTCGCCGAAGGTGAAGGGCCCATGGTCCAGGCGGAGGGTTTTTCCGGAAAGCAGCGACGCGACAATTCCATCCGGCCGGACCAGGCGGTGAACCGTGCTTTCGGCGGAGGTGCGGTACAGGTCATAGGCCGGTACCGCAATGAAAATCCCCGCCAGCAGCGCCGGCACCGCCCCCCGGTAGAGCGCCTGTCTCCCACCAGCGCGGTATCGGCGCAGCGCGCGGTCCAGAAAGATTCCGGCGAAAATCAGGCCGAGCGGCAGAATCGGTGCCCGGAAACGCGACAGGATATAAAACAAGGCCGTCGCTCCCCAGTAGATGATTACAAAGCCGTAGAGCAGCCACCAGGTGATCCTCCTTCTGCGTACGGCGGCGGCAGGCAGCCAGAGCATGCCGGCCAGGATCAGCGGCAGCAGCACGGCGCTGCGGCCGGGCAGCAGCAGACGCAGGAGCATGCTTTGATTGCCTTCCCCGTACAAAGACACATTGTTGGGAATTTCCCGGGAATCCCAGAAGAGCAGCAGCTTGCGCCCTTGCAGTTCGAGGAAGGCGCCCGGTTCCCGGCAGAGGAAATCCCACATCTGCAGCGCCACGGAACGGTTTGCGGCGCGGGCCATGAAATCCGCATAGGTTTCCGGATATTCCATCGGTCCCGCCGGCAGTCCCGGATTGCGTCCTCCCGGCGGTGCCTCCGGGGTGTTGCCCAGAGCCAGAACCGCATCGGCGGCGGTGGAGGGACCGGTCAATGTTCCCCTGGCATGACTGTTGTAGACGATGAAGGGCAGCTGAATCGCCCAGCAGCCGATCAGCAGTACTGCCAGAGAAAGCGCCAGTGGTTTGCCGGCGGCGCGGAAACTACCGGCATGACGGCGGCAGTTCCATATCTGTACGACGACGATGACCGGCAGGAACAGCAGGGCATTGCCCCGGGTCAGAATGGCTGCTCCCGCCGTCACGCCGACGCCGCACCAGTCGCGCCATTTCCCGGTTCGCATAGCCCGAAGGCAGAGGTAAAACAGCAAAGTCAGCAGAAACGCCTGCAGCGTTTCGTTCTGGGCGAACGGCGTGTAAAGCAGCAGCGGCGTGGAAATCGCCGTCATTCCCGCGGCCAGCAACCCGGCCCGCCGGCTCCACAACCGGGCTCCGATCAGGCCGCAGAGCCAGACGGTTCCGGCGCCGAGCAGAGATTGGGCAATCAGGATGATCCAGGCGGGATTGCCGCCTGAAAAAAGCCGGAGAAGCGGCAGGAACACCGCATAATAAAAAGGCTGATAGTAAAATTCTTCCGGAAAAATGCCACGCGAAATTTCCTCGGATAAGCGCAGATAGGTGGCAAGGTCAGTCAATTTCGAAGGGCGCAGCACGCTGTTGATGCCGTGGTTGGCCGCGGCCAGTTCGAAGGAGACGATCAGGCGCAGCGCCAGTGCTCCCAGCGTGATCCAGCCGAGGTTGCGCAGAAAATGCGACCGTCCCGGCCGGGACGGCGGGACGGTGCGTGATTTCTTGATACCGGCGCGCATGGGAACTGCGGCTTTCGAGGTGGTCAGACGGTCATCAATTCTTTTTCCTTGGCCGCGAGTTTCTTTTCCAGCTCGGCGATGTAGCGATCGGTCAGTTTCTGAATGTCATCCAGCATTTTCTTTTGTTCATCTTCGGTCAAATCACCGTCTTTCTGGGCTTTTTTGACCGTATCGTTGCCGTCGCGCCGGATATTGCGGAGGGCGACCTTGGCTTCTTCGGTCAGGGCTTTCGCCTGTTTGCTCAGGGCGGCGCGACGTTCGGTGCTGAGTTCCGGAATCGGCAGTTTGAGCGTGCGCCCGTCACTCATCGGCGTAATGCCGATATTGGAGGCCAGCAGTGCTTTTTCCACGGCGGATACCGCGCTGGTATCCCAGGGCTGGATGACCAGAAGACGCGGCTCGGGAGCGGTGATTCCTGCCAGTTCTTTGAGCCGGGTAGGGGTGCCGTAATATTCCACCATGACGTTTTCCACCAGGGCCGGGGAGGCTTTGCCGGTCCGGATGGCGGCGAACTGGTGCTGCAGCGCCTCTTCGGTTTTCATCATATGTTCTTCCAGATTGTCCAACAGATCGGCGATGTTGCTCATGCGTTTCTCCTTCTCCTCGGATTTTCCGGGAAATCCGTTTGATTGATTCCGTGGCCGAAAATGCGGCCTTTCGCACTCAATGTAACGCACTCCGCGTCATTTTCAAGTGATCCGTATTGCAAATGTTCCGGGAAATGGTTGACTTCCGGACAAATCGAGATATCCTATTGGATATGGACGATCCCCGCAGTCAGCTTTCTTTTGATGGTATGCCGGTGCAGGTGCGCTTTTCTGCGCGCCGCCGCCGGATAGGCATCGGTGTGGAGCAGCAGGTGGTACAGCTGCTGCTGCCGCAGGGGTATTCCCTGCAGGAGGCGGCGACGCTGCTGGCAGAGCATCGCAAGGTCATTCAGCGACTGCTGCAACAGGATCGGCAGTTGCGTGCCATGGAGACGCCGCCGGATTTCCGGATCGGCGGTCACCTGCGGCTGCTGGGGGAGGAATACGAAATTTGTCCGGAGACAACGCCCGGCCGGCGTCCGCGGTTTGACGGGGGGTGTTTCCGGGTGACCGCGTCGGATCCGGTCGGTGTCCGGCGTCAGGTTCTGCTGATCTACCGGCAGCTGGCTGCTGACGTGATCAGCGACCGGGTGGAGGATCTGGCCGCCCGGCATGGGATCACTTATGGGACAGTAAAAATCAATTCCGCCTCCGGACGCTGGGGCTCGTGTTCGGCTTCCGGCAACTTGAATTTTTCCTGGAAGCTGGTCATGTGTCCGGAGCCGCTTCTGGAATACGTCGTGGCGCATGAACTGGCTCATCGGCGACAGATGAACCATTCCGCTTTGTTCTGGCGCGAGGTGGCCCGTCTCTGTCCCGACTATCAGATCCGGCGCAAGCTCATCCGGGAGGAAGAGCGGCGTTTCCGGTCATGGCGGGAACTCTGAAATCACGCTGCGAAAACGTGCGTTACTGTGCCCGGTCAAAAACCGCGAGTTGCCGTTCCCCCTGGAAAAGGAATAGTTTCCCCGCCTCGATTTTCCAGCGGTCGGCGGTGTTCAACGCCGTGGTAAATTCCCGCTCCAGCTGCATGGCCTCTTCCGGACCGGCCATCATGGTCATGCCCAGCGGTCCGAGCTTGATGGTGTCGCCGCTGAGGCGATAAGCGCCGAAAAAGCGGTTGATTCCGGCGGTGCCGTTGACCTGGTCGCCGGCAAAATGAAGCGTCAGTTTCGCCAGCTCCGGTTCCCGGGCACTGGAGCGGTCGCCGAGGAGTCGCAGTTTCCAGGTGCCGGGAAGCGCCTGCGCCGATTCCTTGAAGGTTGCTTCCAGGCGGTGTTCATCGGATTCGGCGGCGATCTCTGCGGGATCCAGCCAGGCGCAGCCGGCGGCGGCGAGCAGACATCCGGTCAACAGCGCGGGGTACCAGGAAGAACGGCTCATGGTTATTTCTCCTCATGTGCGGTGGTGAATACGGCTACTTCCTCGGTACCGGAGAAGAGGTGCAATTCCCCGTCGCTCAGCTCAAAACGGTTGACTCTTTCCAGCTGTTTGAGCAGATTTTGTTCATACGGCAGATCCGGCCCGGCCATTCTGGTGGTGGACAGTTCGCTGAGTTTCAACCCGTCTTTGCCGGACCGCTCGAAAATGCCGAAAAAGCAGTTGACGCCGGCAAAACCGGTCGCTCTGCCGTCGTCGGAAAGCAGCAGCATTACCTGATCCGGGGTTTTTTCCGAAGTGCCGGCGACTCGTATCGGATGCCATTTGATGCCGATCGGGGAGGGGTTTCCCGGCAAGTCCGCCGGATGCGCTGACGGTGCGGAATCGACGATTTTGCCGTTGCAGCCGCATGAGAACGTAGCAGCGGTGATTCCGGATAACAGGGCGGCAGCAATGAAAACAGCGGTTCTTTTCATGAAAATTCCTCGTTTTTTTATAAACACCCATCGGAATATACTCCAGAAGCGGAAGAGATGCAAGTGCCGAACATCACTGCAGAAACTTGAAAAAGGGAATCAGATGGGTTTCCTGCCAGTGATTTTTCCGATAAAATGCCAATGCGGGCAGATTGAGGTTGTCGCAATGAAGCTGCAGACGGCGGATGCCGCGTGCTCCGGCCCAGCGTTCCGCTTCTGCCAGCAGCCGCGTGCCCAGTCCCCGGCCGCGGAATTCCGGAAACAGGACCAGATCTTCGATAACGGCTGCCTCGGTGCCCTGCGCGGTGGAGATGATGCATTGCACTCCGCAGAGCCCTGCGATCTGTCCGTCGCGCTCTGCGACCAGCACCACCGCCCGGGGTGAATGCAGCATCAGCCGGAGTCCGGCAAGCTGGCGCTCCGGATCTGGATGAAAATCCTGTTCCAGGTCGAAGAGCAAAGTCAGCAATCGGCTCAACGTGGGCAGATCCCGTTCTTCCGCCGTGCGGATCAACACGTTGTCGTCCTGGGGAGCCGGCATCTTCTCCGCTTCGGACACGATTAGAACAGTCCGGGCAGATTCAACCCGCCGGTCAATTCGGACATTTTGCTCTGAGCCGCCTTTTTGGCGGCGTCCATGGCATTGTTGACCGCGGCGAGAATCTGTTCCTCGAGGAGTTCCTGATCCACGGTCGCCGCCGGCAGTACGGTGATGCGTTTCAAGCGGAAATCTCCGGTGGCGACGGCCACGACCTGGCCGCCGGGAGCGGCGGCGGAATATTCGGAATTGGCCAGTTCCTCTTTCAGCCGGGCGACGTTGTTTTTCATTTCCTTGGCCTTCTGCATGAGTTTTGCCATTTCTCCGAGATTACTGAACATGGGGACTCCTTCGTGTAAGTTCCAGAATACAATCAGTTTTTTGCGTGAATATCCACTACTTTGCCGCCGAAAAGGTCGAGAATGTCATGGATGACCGGACGCTTCCCGGCCCGTTCGATGGCGCGGGGATCGTCATTGATGATGCTGTGACGGTGCCCGGAAAGTTCGGGCGGCGCGACGGTGGGCGCCTCCGGAGCGGGTTCGGACTCCGGCCTGACGGCGGAAAGCGCCGGCGGCATCTCCGCCGCTTCCGGGATCGCATCCGGATCTCCGGTTTCTTCGTCCAATGCCTCGATCGGATCGACCGGTTCCGGGGTGTAGACCGACTCGTCCGCCGGTGGATTGGGCGCTGGAGCCGGAACCAGCGGTTCAATGGCAGGTGGCGTGTCGGTCGGAACCGGTTCGGGTTCGGTGAAACGCCGGAATATCACATTGCTGGCCCAGTCGCCGGTCAGTTCCTGAAACAGCTTCTGGTACGACGGCAATTCCGCATGGAGCTGTTCATAATCTTTCGCGGAAACGTTGAGCCCGAATCCCACGGCCAGTACCGATTCGTGCATGCTTTCCGGCGTGCCCATGCGGAAATAATGGGCGCTTGCGAGTCCGGCGGCGGCTTCCGCCAGCCGGTCAAACCATTTCTGGAGAGCGTCCGGTGTCTCCTGCATCGCGGGGCCCGCCGTTAAAATGGACTCTTCGGAAGTGGTCAGGGGGCCGGTTCCCGTCAATTGCGGGACGGAAGGGGCCGCGGCGGGGAGGGAATGGCCCGCGTCAGCCGTTTTTTTTTCCGTCGCAGGGAGGGAAGCCGGTACCGGTACCGGTTTTTCCGTGGGAAGGCGGTCGAGGAATTGCAGTTCTCCGGCTTTCCGCAGCTGGTTCAACCGGGCCAGAATGTCGTTGATCCGCACGGCATGGGCTTCGCGCATGGCTTTGAGCAGGATGGTTTCCAGATAAACCTGCTTATTCAAGGCATCGTGCAGCACTCGGCCGACCGGAGCGAGATTTTCCAGCAGTACCGGCACGATGTCTCCGGGCGCGGCGGCGGCGAAGCGCCGGTAGGTTTCCACGGTTTCCGGATCCTCATCCAGAATGTCGCCGGGATTCTGCAGCACCAGTGCAATACGAATGCCGCGCAGCGCGGCGAGGATATCGTCGAACAGGGTTTCCAGATTCTTCCCTTTGCGTGCCAGCCGGTGGATCAGAGCGACCACGTCGCCGGGGCGGTTTTCCAGCAGGGCGGACAGGATCGCATCCAGATCGGTCCGATCGGTCAGGCCGAAAAGTGCCAGTACCTGTTCCCCCGTAATCGGTTGTCCGTCATCCGCGGCGAAAAACGCGATCATCTGGTCCAGCAGGGACTGGGCGTCGCGCATCCCGCCTTCGGCGGCGCGGGCGATGGCGTTGATGGCGGCCGGTTCGATTTTGACCTTTTCGGTATCGGCGATCAATTGCAGCCGCCCGGCAATCAGCCGGGTGGGAATCGGCAGCAGGTCGAAGCGCTGGCAACGGGAAATGATGGTCGGCAGCACCTGATGGACTTCCGTGGTGGCGAAAATGAACTTGACATGCGCCGGCGGTTCTTCAACGGTTTTAAGCAGCGCGTTCCACGCCTGCTTGGTCAGCATGTGCACTTCGTCGATGATATAGATCTTGTACCGGCCTGCGACCGGTGCGTGCATGACTTCTTCGGCGAGTTCGCGCATTTCCGCGGCGGAATTGTGGCTTGCGGCGTCGATTTCGATGACGTCCAGGTTGTTGTCAGCGGCGACGGCCAGGCAGGAGCGACATTCACAGCAGGGCTCGCCGTCGCGGGGATGTTCGCAATTCATGGCTTTGGCGAAGATTCGGGCCAGGGTGGTTTTGCCCACGCCGCGCGGGCCGACGAATAAATACGCATGCGCCGTACGGTTCTGGCGGATGGCGTTTTTCAAGGTCCGGACCACGTGCTCCTGGCCGACGACGTCGGCAAAACGCTGCGGCCGCCATTTCCGGGCGATAACCTGGTATTCCGCCATTTTTTACACCCCCAGTCTGGTCAGCGCGTCGCCCAGTCCGGCCAGATCATCGCCGCGTTTGAGGCGCTCCGTTTTGCCGGCTTCGGCCTGGGCCAGAATTACCCGCTGCTGTTCCGCAAAAATCTGTTTCAGGCCGTGTTCCGCCAGATCCAGCAGCGTCTGAAGCTGTTTCCGGTCGAACGGCTGTTTCTCGGCAGTCCCTTGAATTTCCACGAAACGCCCCGACTCGGTCATGACTACATTCATATCCACCTCCGCCCGGAAATCCTCCTCGTAACAAAGATCCAGCAGCGGGACGCCGTCGACGATGCCGACGCTGACCGCCGCGACGCTTTCGCGCATCGCCAGCGGTTTGAAAAGTTTCCGGCCGGTCCGGCTCAGCAGCGCCAGCCGCAGCGCCGTCGCCGCGCCGCTGATACCGGCACAGCGGGTGCCGCCGTCGGCGTCGAGTACGTCGCAGTCAAGATAGACGGTGTTTTCGCCCAGATTTTCCAGAACGGTGACGGAGCGCAGGGAACGGCCGATCTGACGCTGGATTTCCATGGTGCGGCCACCCTGTTTGCCGGCGGAGGATTCCCGCTTCATGCGTTCGTGGGTGGACGCGGGCAGCATGCCGTATTCACAGGTGATCCAGCCGCCGGGCACCTTCTGGGCTTTCATCCACGGGGGGACTTTGTTTTCCACGCTGGCGGCGCAGACCACCCGCGTACCGCCACACTCGATCAGCACGGAAGCCAGCGGGTGTGAAAGAAAATTCCCGGTGATTTTGAGCGGTCGCATCTCATCGGCCGCGCGTCCGTCGATTCGCTTCATAAAGTCTTCCTCCACCTGAGAGACTGTTTCAGAACACGGCAGGTCTCATGCCGTTGAACCTGACGGCTTTCCTGTTTGTGCCGGCCGTTGAAAAAAAGAGCCGGACCAGAGCACCCGCGGCGCCTGCCGTAATCTGCGTAGAGCTGCTTGGTTCCCCACCTGACTCGATTGGCATAACGACAACGCACGGGGTCCGACCCGGCAAAACCGTATTTTGTGTTCAACCCGCCGAAATCGTTTTCCGGCTTCGGGAAACGATGCTACAATACACTATTTCCCGAAATATTCAAGCAATAAACCGAGTTCCCGGCGAAGATTTTTCCGTTCGACCACCCGGTCAATCAGTCCTTTTTCCAGCAGAAACTCCGCAGTCTGAAACCCTTCCGGCAGTTTTGAGTTGGTGGTTTCCTGAATCACCCGCGGTCCCGCAAACCCGATCATCGCCCCCGGTTCCGCCAGAATGACGTCGGCCACCGTAGCAAAACTCGCAGTGACACCGCCGTAGGTCGGATTGGTCAGAATGGCGAAATACGGCAGATTCGCCTCCGCATGGCGCTCCAGCGCACCGCAGGTCTTGGCCATCTGCATCAGACTCAGAATGCCTTCCTGCATCCGGGCACCGCCGGAGGCCGTGACCAGCACCACCGGGAGTTTCTCTTCCGTCGCCTGCTCGACCAGCCGGACAATTTTTTCGCCGACCACGGAACCCATGCTCGCTCCCATGAAACGGAAGTCCATGACGCCGAGCGAGTACCGATGTCCGTTCAGCGTGGCCGTGCCGCAGACGATGGCATCGCGCAGCGACGTCTTCCGGATGCTGTCGTTTAGGCGGGAACTATAGCTTTTCAAGTCGGTAAAATGCAACGGGTCGGTGGAGCTCATGGCGGCGTCGCGTTCCTCGAAACTGTCGGCGTCGGTCAGCGAACGGATCCGATCGCCGGCATTCATGGGCAGATGACAGTTGCAGTACCAGCAGACCAGCAGATTATCCTCCAGCCGGTCGAAATAAAGCGTCTGTCCGCAGTTGCGGCACTTGATCCAGGATCCGTCGGGAATCACCATCCGCCGCTCGGTCCCGGGCACGGGAATGCGCAGTGTGGAATATTTGCCGCTGCTGAACAATGACATAGGTCTCAACTCCATTATTTCCATGGTCGCTCCCTGGCTTCTGTTCTTCTGGAGCGTGCCTCCGGATCATTCGAATGCTGCCGGTCTTTGCCGGATGCTCGACGTCATGCCGGAAACCGTTTCGCTAATATAGCACCATCTTTGCGATTTTCAATCCGGCGGGGCACCCGGAATGCGATCCCCGCCGGATTTTTCTCCTCCGGAAGCCGGTCAGATTTTCAGGATGCCGCCGCTGTCGGCGCTGGTGGCCAGCGCGGCGTATTTCGCCAGATAGCCGGTACGGATCTTCGGTTCGCGCGGCTTCCAGTGTTTCCGCCGTTCAGCGATCACTTCTTCCGGAACGTCGAGCCGGATGCTCCGGTTCGGGATATCGATTTCGATGATGTCCCCCGGTTCGACCAGTCCGATCAGACCGCCCGCGGCGGCTTCCGGGCTGACGTGGCCGATGCAGGCGCCGCGCGTGCCGCCGGAGAAACGGCCGTCCGTCACCAGTGCGACGCTTTCGCCGAGCCCGCGGCCCATGATGTAACTGGTCGGAGCGAGCATTTCCTGCATGCCCGGGCCGCCTTTCGGGCCTTCGTAGCGGATTACCACCACATCGCCCGCCTTGACCTTGCCTGCGAGGATGCCTTCGCCGGCCTCTTCTTCGCTGTCGAAAATCACCGCCGGGCCTTTGTGGGTCAGCATGGCCGGAGCGACACCTGCCGCCTTGACCACACAGCCTTTTTCGGCGAGGTTGCCGAAGAGGATGGCCAGGCCGCCTTTTTCGCTGTAGGGATTGGCCAGCGACCGGATGATGGTGCCGTCCGGATCGGGAGCGGCGGCGTATTCTTCCGCGAGCGTTTTTCCGGAAACCGTCGGGGCGCTGCCGTCCAGCAGTCCGGGAACCTTGCTGATTTCCTTCAAAATGGCCATGATGCCGCCGACCCGGCCGCAATCTTCGACGATGTGATACTGCACCGACGGCGCAAGTTTGCAGATATTGGGAGTGCGTGCGGAGATTTCATCGAGCTTGCGCAGGTCAAGCTTGGTTCCCGCTTCGTTCGCGATGGCGAGTGTGTGCAGAACCGTATTGGACGAGCCGCCCATCGCCATGTCAAGCACCAGCGCATTCTGGAAGGCGGTCGGCGTGGCGAAATCGCGGGCCGTCGGCGGATTTTCCATTTTCGCCAGTTCGACGGCGCGGCGCGCGGCGCGTTTCCAGAATTCGATCCGTTCCGGCGAATCGGCCGCGATGGTGCCGTTGCCGGGGAGCGCGATGCCGAGTGCTTCGCACAGACAGTTCATACTGTTGGCGGTGAACATGCCGGAACAGGAACCGGGGCCGGGGCAGGCGGTGCATTCCAGCTCCTCCAGGCCTTCGTCGCTGAGTTTGCCGATCCGGTTCGCCGCGACGCCTTCGAAAATGGAAATGAGGTCGGTATCGGGTCCCCCTTCGGTCTGCGGTTTCCCGGCCCGCATCGGGCCGCCGGAGGCGAAGATGGTCGGGATGTTCAGCCGCATGGCCCCCATCAGCATGCCCGGCACCACTTTGTCGCAGTTCGGAATGCAGATCATCGCGTCGAACGGATGGGCTGAGCCCATGGTTTCGACGCTGTCGGCGATGATTTCGCGGCTGGCGAGGGAGTATTTCATTCCCTTGTGCCCCATGGCGATGCCGTCGCAGACGGCGATGGTGTTGAATTCGTAAGGCACGCCGCCGGCCTCCCGGATGGCCTCGCAGATGATCTGTCCGACCCGCTGCAGGTGGCAGTGACCGGGGACGATGTTGGTGTAGGAATTGCAGACGCCGATGAACGGCCGGTTGATTTCCTCGCTTTTAATGCCGGTGGCCCGCATCAGGCCGCGGTGCGGCGCCCGTTCGGGACCGGATTTCATGATGTCGCTTCTCATACTGAATGACCTTCCTTCGTTTGAATCCGTCAGCGTGTCAAAATGAAACATCTTCCTTATAATTTACCCGATGCCGCTTTAAAAGCAACTGCGGGGCCGAAGAAAAAACGCGATTCAGCTTGAAGTATCGACCGCCGGAAGTTATATTAGGAAATGAGATAATAAATCATTTATAAGATCAGGAAACACCATGTTTGAATCACTGAGCGACAAGCTGCACGACGTTTTCCGCAAATTGCGCGGACAGAGCACGTTGACGGAGAGCAACATCGCCGATGCCATGCGGGAGATCCGCCTGGCGCTGCTGGAGGCCGACGTCAATTTGCAGGTGGTGAACGAATTTATCGAGGCGGTCCGTTCCGACTGCGCCGGACAGGAGGTGATCCGCAGCGTCACCCCCGGGCAGCAGGTGGTTAAGATCGTCAACGACAAGTTGATCGAACTGCTCGGCGGCGGCGCCGCCGAATTGAAACTTGACCGGAAACCCGCGGTCATCATGCTCGTCGGGCTCCACGGCAGCGGCAAGACCACCACCGCCGGGAAACTGGCCCGGTACCTGACCCGGGAAGCACATAAGAGCGTGCTGCTGGTGGCCGGAGACGTGTATCGGCCCGCCGCCATCGATCAGCTGGAGTTCCTCGGACGCGAACTGAATGTGCCGGTGCATGTGGAACGGACCAGCATCAATGTGCCCGCCATCGCCGCCGACGCGATCGCCGACGCGACGGCGAAACAGACCGACGTGGTCATTATCGACACCGCCGGGCGACTGCAGATCGACGAGACCATGGTGCAGGAACTGGTACGCATCCGGCAGGCGGTGCAGGCGGACGAAGTCTTGCTGGTTGCCGATGCGGCGCTGGGGCAGGAGGCGGTTTCGGTGGCGAGCCACTTCCACGAAGCGCTGGGGCTGACCGGTTTCATTTTGACCAAGCTGGACGGGGATGCCCGCGGCGGGGCCGCGCTGTCGATCCGCAAGGTGACGGGCTGTCCGGTGAAATTCGTCGGGACCGGGGAAAAACTAGAAGCTCTGGAAGTCTTTCATCCCGAACGGATGGCGAGTCGGATTCTCGGTATGGGCGACGTGGTGTCCCTGGTGGAGAAGGCCGCCGCGACGATTGACGAGGAAGAGGCGCGGGCGCTGCAGGAAAAGCTGCGCAAGTCCCAGTTTGATTTCAACGATTTTCTGGTGCAGCTGCGGCAGTTGTCCCGGCTGGGCGGACTGGAGTCGGTATTGAAGTTTCTGCCCGGCGGACGGCAGATCAGCGAAGCGATGAGCGGTGTGGATCCGAAGCATTTCGCCCGGATGGAGGCGATCGTGCTGTCCATGACCAAAGAGGAACGGGCCAATCCGGATCTGCTCGATTTCTCCCGCAAGAAACGGATTGCGCGCGGGAGCGGGGTGCCGGTGGAACAGGTCAGCGCGCTGGTCAAACAGTTCGATGCCATGCGTAAAATGATGAAACACAACGGCGTTCTCGGGCGGCTGATGGCCGGAGGGCAGTTGCCGGATTCATCTTCCTCGAGCTCGCTGGGATCGTGGCTGAGCGCGCCTCCGCCGCTCAGCCGCAAGGAGCAGGATCGGAAAAAACGTCTGGCCAAACTTCAGAAGAAGGAACGCCAGAAGCAGCGGCGCAAGAAACGTTGAACAGGAGGGGATTACCGATATGCTCAGTTTGCTGATTGCCGTGGCGGTCGGAACGGGAGTGATGATGATCACGTCCCGCGATCTCGGTTCGGCGTGGGGAGTGGTTTGCGGCCTTTTCATGGTGATGCTCGTACAGCTGCTGATCGGGCTGGCGATCCGCCGCCGGATCAACCGGATCAACGGAGCCATCCAGAAAATCATGGAAACCGCCCAGGCGAAGATCAACCGGAAGATTCAGATGTTTCAGCAGCGCCCCGGCGGCAATCTCCGGGCGATGCAGCAGCAGTTGGAGCAGGAGCAGGCCGCCGCCGTCCGGGAGGCCATCGCGGCGACGGATGCGGCCCGGCCTTATTACAAGTGGAATTTCATGCTGAAAAAACAGATTTCCACGATGCGAATGCTGCTTTATTATCAGATCAAGGACTTTGCCGAAGTGGATCGGCTGATGCCGGACTGCGTGTTTTTCGATGCGCGTTCCATGGCGTTCAAGCTGGCGCGGATGTATAAGAAGAACGATCCCGGTCTGGACCGCTTCTTCCAGAAGAAGGCCCGGCGACTGAAAGGTGAGGACTGCGCACTGGTCTGGAGTCTTTATGCCTATATCCAGGTGCGGCGCGGAGATACCGACGGGGCGTTGAAAACTTTGGTCGAAGCCAAAAAACGCACCGACAATCCGGTCGTGCTGGAAAACTGGGAGCGGCTGGCCAACGGCAAGGTCAAACACTTTTCCAATGCGGGCCTGGGCGATCTCTGGTATTCCCTCTACCTGGAAGAACCCAAAGTCAAACCGCAACGGGTCCAGCAGCGGCCTTATTAGCGAACGGCATGGCATTCCGATCTGTTTGCGGTTGATCGGTGCGGAGTCGCCTCAACGGGGAGTCATCGGACCATGAATGAACTGTTGCAGGAAATCGGGCGGGATCTCCGCCGGGGACGGCGTCTGGTCGAATTCATTGGCGCTATCAGCCTGGAATTGTGGCATGAGCTGTGCCATTGGAAAAAATTCCGGCGGCGTGAATGCTGGTATTACCTGGATCTCTGCGGCCGGCAGTCGCTGCCGATCGTCCTGCTGATTTGCGGACTGATGGGAATGATCCTCGGGCTTCAGGCGGCCATTCAGATGCGCCAGTTCGGAACGGAACTTTATGTGGCGGACCTGGTCGGTTTTTCTTTGCTTAAGGAGCTGGGACCGCTGATGGTGGCGATGATCGCCACCGGACGCGCAGGATCGGCGTTCGCGGCGGAAATCGGGACGATGAAGGTGAATGAGGAAATCAGCGCCCTCTCCACTATGGGGATGAGTCCGGAACGGTTTTTGGTGGTGCCCAAGCTGGTGGCGATGCTGGTGGCATTGCCTTTGCTGACCGTGTTCGGTGATGTGGCCGGCTTGCTGGGCGGCATGCTGGTGGGGGTGGGCTGGTTGGAAATCCCCGTTGCCGCGTACTGGAGCCGGACGATGGAGGAACTCACGCCGATGACGTTTCTTCTCGGAGTGGCGAAGAGTTTTGTTTTCGCGTTGCTGATCACGTTGTCCGGCTGCTGGCGCGGCTTCGAGTCCGACGCCGATGCGCAGGGCGTGGGACGGAGCGCCACGGGAGCGGTGGTGGATTCGATTCTGCTGATCGTGGTGGCGGATGTGATTCTTACCATGTTTTATTCAATTTTCGGATATTGAGGAATAGCATGAACGGGGACACGATCATTGAAGTGGAGCAGCTGACCATCGGTTACGGCGACAATGTGGTGCTCCGAGATCTCAATTTTACCGTGCGGACCGGTGAAGTGTTCTGCATCATGGGCGGATCCGGCTGCGGCAAAAGCACCTTGCTCAAACATATGATCGGACTGTATCCGCCGAAACAGGGGGACATCCGGTTGTTCGGATGCAGCATGGTCCATGCCGATGAGGAGTCGCGCCGGGCTTTGATGCGGCGGTTCGGCGTCACGTACCAGGGGGGAGCGTTGTTCGGTTCCATGACGCTGGCGGAAAATGTGGCGATGCCGCTGGAGGAGTATACCGACAAGACCCCGGAGGAAATCGCCGCGGTGGTGCATGAAAAACTCCGACAGGTGGATCTTGCCGGATTCGAGGACTATATGCCGGCCGCTCTTTCCGGCGGGATGCGCAAACGGGCGGGATTGGCGCGGGCGCTGGCGCTGGAGCCGAGTCTGCTGTTTTTTGACGAACCCTCCGCGGGGCTGGATCCGATCACCTCGGCGGAGCTGGACCGGCTGATTCTGCGGTTGCGAGATGAGCTGGGGACGACCATTGTGGTGGTGACGCACGAGCTGGACAGCGTCTTTACCATTGCCGACCGGGTGATCATGCTGGACAAGGAGACCAAAACCATAGTGGCGGAGGGCGCGCCGACGGAGCTTCGGGATCATTGTGAAAATCTCTGGGTTCGGGAATTTCTGACGCGGGACGGATACAAACGCGGGGATTGCCCGGATGGTACCTGCCGGAACCGGGTGGCGGCAGAACGACGGAAAGGGTGAGACATCATGAGCGGAGTCAACAAGTTCCGTGTGGGGCTGTTCATGATCGGCGCAATTGCGCTGCTGGTGGCCATGCTGTTTTTTCTGGGAATGTCCGATCTGTTTGTACACAAGGCGCACCTGGCGACGCTGTTCGGGGAGTCCGTCCAGGGGTTGGCGGTAGGGTCTGCGGTCAAGTACAAAGGGGTGGCTGTCGGGACGGTGGACGACATCGTGATTCAGGTGGATGATAAGCGGATCCGGGTGAACATGAGTGTGGAATTGAACACCTTCCGCAAATCGCAGTCCACCGGTTCGCTTTTCCGCAACCAGGCGGAGTTTGATCGCTTCCTGGAAAAAGAGATACTCGAAGGTCTGCGCTGCCGGCTGGAGTATGCGGGGATTACCGGTCTGCGTTATGTTGACTTTGACTATTATGCGCCTCCGGGACCGCCGGAGGAAAAGGCGGCGGAGCTCAATGATCCTTCGACCTTGTTCATTCCTTCCAGTCCGTCGGCTTTCAAGGACATTGCCAAATCGCTCAATACGTCGCTGGAACGGATTTCCAGAATTCGTTTTGAGGAGATCTCCGACAATCTGGTCAACAGCCTGTCTGATATCAACCGTTTGCTGGCGGCTCCGGAAATCAAGGACACGCTGCTCCACCTGAAGAGCATGTCCATCAATCTTGACCGCACAACCGGTTCCATCAACCGGGTGGTGACCGAGGAGCGTTTGCAGCAGATTGCGGAACAAACGGAACAGTCACTGCAGGCGGTGAAAACGTTATCCGACCGGATTCACGCCGACACCGAGCGGGCTGATCTGCCGGCCTGTGCCGCGGCGTTTCGCGATGCTGCTGCCGTGATCCGGGAGGCGGCGGAAGCGATTGCTTCCCGGCGGCAGGACCTGGCTGTTACCATGGAAAAGCTCGGGCGTACGCTGGATGCTCTGCGGGAGTTGACCGATACGCTCAATCAGGATCCCAGCGCACTGGTGCGGGGGAGACGGCAGCCGGCGTTGGAGCAGCAGCACTGAGGGCGGCGGAGGCGCCGCAGGTTGAAAAAAATGAAAATTCCGGCGGAAACGACAAACCGCCGGGATTTTTTTTTGTAATTTTCCCATCCGCGGGTTATGTTGAGAACAGAACCAGCCACAAACAGGAGGTGTCAGATGTGGGAAAAAAGCGTGAATATTCATGAAGTCAAAGAGATTCGCACCCGTTGCAATATCTATTTCGGGGTGGGCGCCATCGCCCGGATCAAGGAGATTGCCGGCGAACTGACGGCGCGCGGCATCCGGCAGGTGCTGGTGGTGACCGGCCGCGGCGCGTATAAAAAAACCGGCGCATGGGACCATGTCGTCGCCGCGTTGAATGCGGAAAAGATCGCGTACACGTTGTTTGACCGCGTTACCCCCAATCCCACGACGGTTCAGGTGGATGAAGCGGCCGCGGAAGGGCGCGCCGCCGGGGCCCGGGCGGTGATCGCCATCGGTGGAGGGAGTGCCATCGACGCCGGGAAAAGCGTCGCGATTCTGCTGGAATATCCGCAGTTCACCGCGTCTGATCTTTACGAATTCCGGTTTACGCCGGACAAGGCGGCGCCGCTGGTGGCCGTTAATCTGACGCATGGAACCGGGACCGAGGCGGACCGTTTCGCCGTGGCGACGATTCCGGACAAGGAATACAAACCGGCGATTGCCTATGACTGTATTTATCCGACCTGGTCGATCGACGACCCGGGTCTGATGACCGGCCTGAGCGACAAGCAGACCCGTTTCGTCAGCATTGACGCGGTCAATCATGTGGTCGAAGCGGCGACCTCGCTGGCAGCCAATCCCTATTCCATTATGTTGGGCAAGGAAACGATCGCGCTGGTGGCGCGTTACCTGCCGGTGGCTCTGAAGGAGCCGAAGGATCTGACCGCCCGGTATTTCCTGCTGTACGCGTCCATGATCGCGGGCGTCTCCTTCGATAACGGGCTGCTGCATTATACCCATGCGCTGGAACATCCGTTGAGCGCGGTCAAGCCGGATCTGGCGCATGGACTCGGTCTGGCCATGCTGCTGCCCGCCGTGGTCAAAAACATCTATCCCAAAGTGCCGGAAGTGCTGGCCGAACTGCTGGCGCCGGTGGCGCCTGGCTTGACCGGGCGTCCGGAAGAGGCCCAGCAGGCCGCCGTCGGCGTGGAAAAGTGGCTGTTTGCCTGCGGCGTACCCGAAAAACTAACGGACGAAGGTTTTTCCGAAAGCGATGTCGAGCGGTTGACCGACCTGGCATTTGAGACGCCTTCGCTCAGCGGATTGCTGGCGCTTGCGCCGACGCATGCCGACCGGGCTGCCGTGGCGGAAATCTATCGGAATTCGCTGCGGCCGCTGAGCCGCTGACGCTGTCGCCGCGGCCAGACGCGGTTCCGGCTTACAGGAGGCGGCGGGCGGCCTGTGCCCGCCGCCGGTATTCCACCGGAGTGCAGGCGTACTGGGCGCGGAACAGATGGTAAAACCGGCTGAGACTCTGGATATTGAGTTCATACGCGATTTCCGCGATGGCCTGATTGCCGTCGGCCAGCAGCCGGGCGGCGTGGTTGATGCGCAGCTCATTGATGTATTCGGTGGGGGATTTGCCCAGGTGTCTGCGGAACATTTTGCATAAATGTTCGGGGGTATATCCGGAGAGTTGCTGCATGCGTTTCAGACCGGGAATGAAGTTTTCCGGTTTGCGCATCCGGTCGCACAATTGCCGCAGCCAGTCCGGCAGCGCCTCCGCGGGAGCTCCTTCGGCAGCCTGCAGGAAACAGCGGGTGAATAAATTGACCAGCAGCACTTTGAACCGTATTTTCAATTGCACCGGGGAGTAGCGGCGCTCATTCAATTCGAGCAGCGCCAGCGAGAGTTCATTCATCTGCTGTTCGGACAGATGAAAAACCGCGGGCAGCACGCCCTCGGTGTAACGATGGAGAAATTCGTCGTTTTCCAGGTACTGACTGATGGTGACGAAAAATTCGAGGTGAAAGGAGAGCAGCAGCAGTTCGCAGCTCGGGCAGCCCGGGGCGGGTAGAAAGCCGTGCCGGTCGCTGGGACGGACGAAAACGACGTCATTGGCATGCAGTAGTTGTCTTTCGCCGTTGACGCGGTGGATGATGGCGCCGGTCAGCATCAGAATGAGTTCCCCGAATTCATGGGTGTGCTCCACCGTACCGCCGGAAGGGAGGGAATGGTAATGCAGGTTGCCGCCGGAGGGAATGGAGGATTGCTTTTCGCCGGCATTCCAGCTGATGGAGTGAAACGAGACCGCCGCGCCGATGGCGGGACTGATGAAATTGTCCAGTTCGAGTGTGATGGTGTCCATATAGGTTAATATACAGCAAAACTTGGCAAAATAAAAGAAGACGTCCGCAGAAAATCCAAGTAAAATATATTGATGTTTATGGAATGACCATCGAATTGGGAGTGGATGCATGCGGCGCAATATGAAACAAATGGCGCGGGAGATCATCGATTCTCCCCGCCGCCGGGCGGTACCGGTACTGACCAGCCCGGGGATCGAATGGATCGGTGCGAAACCGCGGGAGGTGTTTCAGGACGGGGCATTGCAGTTTCGCTGCATTGAGGCACTGGCGGCGGAGACGCCTTCCGATATGCTGGTGACGTTCATGGATCTTTCGGTGGAGGCGGAGGCGTTCGGCGCCCCGGTCTGTTACTCGGACTATGAGAATCCGACGATTGCCGGAAAAATCGTCTCCAGCGCGGAAGAGGTTGCGGCACTGGCAGTGCCCGAAGTCGGTGCGGGACGGACCGGGGAGGTGTTGCACTGTGCGGAACAGTGTGGACGGCATCTGGATCGCCCGGTGCTGGGCGGCATGATTGGGCCGTTTTCGCTGGCGGGGCGTCTGGCGGATATGACGGAGATGATGATTCTGGCGGCGGCGGAGCCGGAAACTGCTCTGGCGCTGCTGGAGAAAACGTCTGATTTTCTGGCGAAATACGCTCTGGCATTGCGGGAGGCGGGAGTCAACGGTTTGTTGATTGCGGAACCGGCGGCGGGATTGTTGTCGCCGGAGATGTGTGCGCAGTTCTCCGCCGCTTATCTTCAGCGGATCGTGGCGGCGGTGCAGGATGATGAATTCATGGTGGTGCTGCACAATTGCGGCAATGCCGCCGGCGCACAGATTCCCGAACTGCTTTCCGCCGGGGCGGCGGCACTGCACCTGGGCAATGCCACGGATCTGGCGAAGGCGGGGGCGCAGATTCCCCGGGAGGTGCTGTTGATGGGCAATGTCGATCCGGTCGGTACATTGAAGGAAGGAACGCCGGAACTGGTGTATGACCGGACGGCGTCGCTGCTGCGGGAGATGGCGGATTATCCGAACTATGTGCTTTCCACCGGATGCGACGTGCCGCCGGGCGTGAGCCGGGAGAACATCCGGGCTTTCTTCCGGGCGCTGGAGGATTATAACCGGAGCGTGCACGGCACGAACCGGTGTGGATGACAAGTTGGAAAAAGGTACGGAAAAAACAAACCCATAAAGGCAGTTTTTGCCGGAAAACAGGAGCAGGAACAACATGACTGATTTTGATGCTTTGCGTACCGCGGTCATCAAGGGGAAACGCAATGATGTGACGGCGATCGTTCAGGCCGCGATCAATGCCGGGGAGGATGTCAACACCCTGCTGGATCAGGGCATGATTCCCGCGATGCGGGAAATCGGGGATCGCTTTTCCCGGAATGAAGCGTATGTGCCGGAATTGCTGATTGCCGCCCGGGCCATGCAGGCCGGACTGGCGCTGATCGAACCGTTGATCGCCTCGTCCGGGCGGGAACCGTTCGGCAAGATCGCCATCGGCACGGTTAAGGGCGACTTGCACGACATCGGCAAGAATCTGGTCGCCATCATGCTGAAGGGGGCCGGATATGAGGTCATCGATCTTGGCGTAAACTGCGACGTGACCAAATATGAACAGGCGGTTCGGGACGGTGCGCAGATCGTCGCCTGCAGTTCTCTGCTGACGACGACCATGCCGTACATGAAGGAAGTGGTCGCGTTCTTCAAGGACAAGGGCGTGAAAGTCATCATCGGCGGTGCGCCGGTGACACAGGCTTATGCCGACGAAATCGGCGCCGATGGGTACAGCGAGGATGCGAACGGCGCGGTCAAGCTGGTGGATGCGCTGCTGAAGCGCGCCTGCTGATTTCCGACTTATGGATATTCGGTTAAGCGGCGGCGACGGCCGGACTCTGGCGGCATTGCTGGAGGCGGCGGGTCAGCCGCTGGATCTGCGCTGTGGCGGTCACGGCAGCTGCAACCGTTGCCGGGTGCAGCTGCTGTCCGGAGTGTTTCAAACCGGGACTGAGACGATTGAAGTGCAGGAGGCGCCGGTCTGGGCCCGCGCCTGCGAAACCCGTTTGCTCAGCAAACAGGGAATGGTTTCGGTCCCGGAGGCCGCCCGTGCTGTTCGGAACGGGCGGGTTCTGGCCGACTGGGAGGGGGCGGGCTATGCGAAGCGGCCGGAAACGGTGGTGGCGGTGGATATCGGTACCACCACGATTGCCGGCGCCAAAATCCGCAACGGCGAGGTGATCGGCCGGGCATCCACCTTCAACCGGCAGAGTCGCTTCGGCGACAATGTGATTGCCAGGATCAACCATGCGTCCGGTTCCGCCGGAAATCTGGAGGAACTGCGTCGGGCGGTGCTGGAATCCATCGGCGAAGTGCTGGCAGCGCTGGGGGCTGGAGACGCGGAGCGGATCGCGGTGGCGGGGAACACGGTGATGTGTTCACTCTTTCACGGGATCGATCCGACGCCGATCGGCGTCATGCCTTTTGAACCGTTGGTCCGGAAGTTTCCGGTGGTGTCCGCGGCGGCGGCGGGATTGCCGCTGAGGGCGGATGTTCTGGCATGGACGGTGCCGGCGATTTCCGGTTTTGTGGGAGGGGATCTGACCGCGGGGCTGGCGGAGGTGGCACTGCAACCCGGTGAAATGCTGGTGGACATCGGGACCAACTGCGAAATGATTTTCCGGACCGGCGATGCGTTGTACTGCACGGCGGCGGCGGCGGGACCGGCGTTTGAAGGAGCGGGCATTGCCTGCGGCAGCCGGGCGGTTCCGGGGGCGATGGACCGGTATTACGGCATCGGGCGTTATTCCGTGCTCGGCGACGGTGCGCCGAAGGGGATTTGCGGATCGGCCATGGTGGATTTTCTGGCGGTGGAACGGCGGAATGAGCGGCTGAATGAGTTCGGCCGTTTTCAGCCTGCCGCGGCAAGGGTCGAGCCGGCTCCCGGGATATGGTTGACGGAGCGCGATGTGGAACAGCTCCTGAAGGCCAAGGCGGCCGTGTTTGCCGGTATTCGGACGCTTTCCAGTCATTGCGGCATGAAGGTTACCCGGATTCATCTGGCGGGAGGCTTTGCCCGTTACCTGGCGCTGGAGAACGCGGTGGCGATCGGAATGCTGCCGGATTGTGAGTTTCATGTGGTCGGCAATACCAGTCTGGCCGGCGCACTGCGGCTGGCGGTGGAACCGGAAAGACTGCCGGAACTGGAGCTTTTGAGCGATAAGCCCATTGACCTGCCGCTGAACGTGCTGGAAGGCTTCGAAGACAACTTCATCGACGCATTGTTGTTGCCATGAAATACAAATTGATTGCCTGTAACGTGTTTCTCCGGGAGCTCCGGCAGGTGCTGGGGGAATCTCCCCATCAGGTGGAGGCGGAGTTTCTGGAGCTGGGAGAACATGCTACACCGGGACGGCTGCGGGAGAAACTTCAGGCCGGCATCCGGGCCGCCGGAGAGGCTGGTTTCGATGCGGTACTGCTGGGCTACGGATTGTGCGGACGGGCGACGGATGGGCTGACGGCGACGGGCGTGCCGCTGGTGCTGCCGCGCAGTCATGATTGCTGCGGGGTGCTGCTCGGCAGCCGATTGCGGTTCGAGGAGGAGTTCGCGGACATGCCCAGCACTCCATTCAGCTCGGTGGGGTTTGTGGAACATGGACGCTACTATTTTTCCGACGGGGAAATGCTGTTCGGAGACGGATATGAGGCGCTGGTGGAGCAATACGGTGAAGACAATGCCCGATACATCTACGAGGCCATGCACCCGCGTCTGGACGGAGTTCTGCCGGAGGTGGTCTTCATTGAGATTCCGGAGATTCCGGCGGAGGCGGCGCTGCGGCAATGCCGGGAACGGGCGGAGCAGGAAGGTCGGCCGGTACGGAAACTGACCGGCAGTTTGCGGCTGTTACGCATGCTGGTCAACGGAGAATGGCCGGCGGATGAATTTCTGGTAGTGCCCCTGGGGGGAAAGATCCGGCAGGTCGGCGACTGGCGGGAGATCATCCGGGTGGAGTAATCGTTCAGCATTCCGGAGGACAGTCTTCCTCGTCCAGCCGGATGGGACGCAGGTCGTTGTATACGGTGCGCAGACTGACATTGAGCCGGGCGGCGATGGTTTCCGCGTCCAGTTCCAGGATATGCCAGTAATACGTGGCGGTCCAGCGGCGCGGATTGGCGGCGGCGAAATTGGCAAGACGCAGCATGCGGCGGCAGGTGATCGTATCCGGAAAGTTCCGGATGTTCCGCCAGTTGGAACTTTCCCGATTGAGCGCGTCCAGCAGCTCGAATTGGTTGAGTCCGGTCGCATGGACCGTCGGGCGGCGCCGCATGTTTCTGACTCCGGTCCGGGGGAGGGAACGATCCGACGGTGTGCGGGAATGGTTTGACATGAATGGCCAATCCCCTTTGTGTTGTATAGCATAAAATATGCCAAAAAAAATAATGATACGTGTTTCTTTATATAATTATATGCTTTCTAGCATAAAATACAAGGGGTTTTTCCAAAAAAAATTGATTTTTTTATGCCGGAGCGTATTTTTTCAGAAAACATCAGGCAGGGACGGTACCATGGATTGGCTGGAGCGTACCAGGGAAGCATTTTTACGGGCGATCAACCGGGAAGAGAACCTGAGCCGGTATTCGGAACGGGTCGGGGTGTCTTATTCCATCGTGAACCGCCTGCGCAGTGGGAAGACCAGCTTTGCCAAATTGGATCTGTCCACTTTTTTCCGGTTGTTCCCGGAGCTGAAGATCTTCTTTTTCCAGGAAGATTACCCGGAGCGGAACAGTCGGCGCGACGCGGTGGAGGTCGGCGGCGACCTTTCCGGGATCGTGGTTCAGAACGGCAGAATCCGGGAACTTCATTCTTCCGGCGGCGGTGAATCGATAGATCTCCGTACGCTGGCGCGCAAAGTGCGCCGGAGCGATCGCTTTTCTCCTGAGGAGCGGTTGAAAATTCTGGATTTTCTTGACGAAGAATTGTAGCTTTTTTGCCCTTTTCTGTTTTTATTCGGCTTGCAACACCGGAGGAAACAGAAATGGATTTCAACACAATCAAGATCAACGGCGACCAGCACGGCGTCATCGTCCAGCACGTTCACTTCAAACTTCTGGCGGCAGCCATTATCATAGCCGCACTGCTGCTCTGCGCTACCTTATGCGTTCTTTACTACTGGCGGCCGGCTCAGGCTGAGTTCTATGTGACGCGGAGTACCGGCGTCATCCACAATCGTACCTGTATTTATTTCGGCAAAACCCGGGGATATTACACCAATCATCCCGAAGGACGGGACTGCAGACGTTGCGGTGGCCGTGAGGGGCTCCGGGAACGCTGATTTCTGCTCTGAACCATGCTTCTCGAATGACCGGGACCGGGACAATTCCCGGGGCCCCGGCATGCTTTGCACGCCCGGATTGAACGCGCCGGAACACCGCTCCCGGAAAATGCCGATTCTGTCCGGTGCTGCGGAACAGTCGGATGGGTGCGGACACAAATGGCTGTTCGTCAGCTGGTTGTGTTTTGGGATCCCGTTCATGATGCAAAAAAGGTCGTTTTTTCTCATATTATGGAGGGAAACGGTGCCGGAGGAGGCCGTTGTCGGAATGCTGCCGGAGGAGGGCGCCGGAGGAATTTTTTCTTGCAAACGGGATGAATGTGAATGACGCATGTCCCTGTGGCCGGATAAGCAATGGAAACGTTTCTTCAAATGTTTCCGGAACAGGATGGAATGAGGTGTCATGGGGGATTTATTGACGGGTTTGTTGTCCGGGCTGGCGTCGGCCGCCACCGTGCTTTCCTTTCTCTGGGGGTTCATCGCCCAGCTGAAACGGGACCTGCGACTGCTGGAAACGGAAAAAGTCAACGGCATTGCACGGCAGCTGGAGCATCATCTCGCCGCGGATCGTTCTCAGCACATCTGCGCGGTACTCGAACGGTTGTCCGGGGACATTTCCAAAATGGATGCCAAACTGGACCGCATGGCGGAAGAGACCGCCCGTCAGGCGGCTCAGATCGAGGCCAACCGCGCCTACGTTGAAAATCTGGACCGTTCGCTGGAACGGCATAAAAATGGAGAACATTATCATGCGTGAACATGCGATCCGGCTGGCGATTTTGCGGGATCTGCGCTGTCTGACCGGAGCGCCGATCACCTGCCGGGAATTGACGGAGATTTCCGAGGAGCCGGCTTTGCGGCACAGCGAGTTTGCCGCAGTGGAAAAAGAGTGGTCGGAACTTTGCGCGTTCGGCTACATCGAAGCCGTTCCCGGATTCGGCGGCAGGTACTGCCGCCTGGCGCCGAAAGGCAGACAGCAGCTGCTCCCGGATTTTCCGCAGGATCCTTTCATCCACGGTCCCGGAGCGGCGCGATGAACAGCCGTCCCCGCCATAACATTGCCCGGCTGCCGCTGAACATTCGCGACCGCATCGCGGAGCTGCTGCTGGACGGAGCAACTTACGAAGAGGTGCGCGCGGACGAGGCGGTGGCCGCCGCGTGCCGGGAACGGGGACTGCGCCTGCATGACGGCAGTTTCGCCGCTTTCCGTGAAAGCGAAGAATTCGACGAAGCGCGACGATCCCGTCTGAAGTACGCGGAGGAGTTGCGGCGGCGGCGGATGGCCGCTTTTTTTGTGTCGCAATCCGGAGGCAGCGACGATCTTGCCCGGATCGCCGGTTATGAACTGCTGCGCGCGGTGCTGGCCAAACTGGAAACGGCTGAAGAACTGGACATCCGGGAATTATCGGCCATTTCCGGAGCGCTGGCGGCTTACGAACGGAACCGACTGGCCGCCGTCCGGACTGAATTCCGGCAATCCGCCGCGCTGCGTGAAAAAACGTTGCAGGCCCAGATTGCCGAGTTGAACCGACGGCTTGAAATCTTACGCCGTCGCAATGAACAATTGCGCGCCCTGGCCGGAGACGTGGACGGCGCCGCTGTGGCCGAGGCGATGGACCGGGAGGTGGGATTGTGAAATTTCTGCCGTATCAGTGGCGGTGGATTCAGGACGAATCGCCGCTCAAGTTGTATCAGAAGAGCCGCCGGACCGGTATCACCTACGCCACCAGTTACCGCGCCTGCCGGAAATGTTTGCGCAGTGCGCGCCGGGATTCTCATTTCGTGCAATGGGTATCCAGCCGTGATGAGATCACCGCCCGGGAATTTATTACCGATTATGTGGCGCACTGGGCCCGAATGGCCAACCGGATCGCCCGGGGGATGAGCACGGGCTGGGAGGAGGCGCTCGGCCTGGACGGGGAGAATCTGGCGGTGGTCGATGAGCAGCACGGCATAACGGCCCGGGTGGTGATTTTCCGGAACGGAGCGCGCATTTACAGTTTGTCCAGCAACCCGCTGGCGTTTGCCGGAAAAGGGGGAGACGTGCTGATCGACGAATGGGATCTGCACCCCGATCAGGCGGCGATTTACGACATGGCCTATCCCTGCATTACCTGGGGGGGGCAGCTGGAGCTGGTTTCCGCGTTTGATCCGGATGGTTCGGAGCATACCGAATTTGCCCGGATGTGCCGGGACTGCCGGAACGGGTTGCGCCCGAATGTCAGTTTTCATCGTACGACCATTTACGATGCGATCGAAGCCGGACTGGTGGAGACGATCAATGAAACCCGAATCGCCCGCGGCATGCCGCCGCAGACGCGCGAAGAATTTCTGGCGGCGCTGCGGTCGGGATGTCGTTCCCGGGCGGCTTTTGACAGCCAGTACGGGTGCGTGCCGAATCAGGCGTCCGGGGCGCAGCTGATCACTTCCGAAGATCTGGCCTCCGCTGTCACCGGTCTGGAAATTGTGCGGATTCACTGTTCCTCTCAGGCGGAATTGGATGCGCATTCGGAATGGCTGGAAAAGGCGTTCTGGCGGGATTCTCTTCCGGACGACCGGGCATTGACACTGGGCTTCGACATTGCGCGCAGCGGGGATTTGTCCGGCATCTGGATCAACGCGGCGGAGTCGGAAACCCGGTGCTGGCGCCTGGCCGCGCTGGTAACATTGAAAAATTGCCGGTTTGAGGCGCAGCAGCAGCTGGTACGGGCCATGTTCGACGCCGTGGACCGGCTGGTCGGATGCGGCGACAAGACCGGATTGGGCATGGCGGTCTGCGAAGCGTTGGAAAATCGTTATCCGGGGCGTTTCACGGGAGTGAATTTTGCCGCTTCCAAGATCCAGCTCGGCACGATGCTGCAGGCGGTTTTCGAGCAGCACCGGCAACGGCTTCCGAATGCCTGTCCCGAGATTCTGGCGGATCTGGCCGGGATACGGAAAACCGCCGCCGGAAACGGCCGGCTGGTTTTTTCGGAAAGCGGCAATGAGCTGTTTCCCGATTCACATTGCGATATGGCCTGGAGTTGTGCACTGGCGCTGTATGCCGGTGAAACATTGGATGCGGCCGGAACGGCGCGGGCGGTTCCGGCGGCGGAAAGAGGACGCGGATTCAACGAATCAAGGAGGTATAACGATGCTTTGGAAAAACATCCTGTCCGCCGTTGGCGGTAAATTCCGGCCGCCGCTGCCGGGACGCGCGGCGCATCCGGAACCGGTCGACCGCTATGGCTGCGGACGGATCGGCGCTATGACGCCGGAGCGGCTGGGCGACATCATCGACGCGGCCGACATCGGCGATATCGAGGAACTCATGCGCGCCGCGCCGGAAATCGAGGCGGAAAACTGGGACATCCAGCATGCCATGGATGTCCGGCGCAACGCGCTTTGCGGTTGCTCCTGGGACATCCTGCCGGCGGAAGAAGGCGGTTCCGCCGCCGTGACTCTGGCCGATCGATTCCGGCGGGAACTGGATGACGCCGGCGGCACGGGAGAAGGCGAGTCCTTTGCCAGAACCGTGCGGGCACTGACCGGGGCGGTGATCGCGCCTTTTGCCGCAGCGGAGATCATCTGGGGGGAAGGGGGGCGTCTGGCGGGTTTCGTGCCGCTGGACGGCCGGCATTTTACGGCGCGGCAGGGAACGGGTTTGCGGCTGGTGACGTCGGACCACCCGGAAGGCGTGCCGCTGGCGGAACACAAATTTCTGATTCACCGCCTCGGCAATACCGTCGATCCGCTGGCGGACGGCAAGATCCGGACATTGGCCTGGCTGCATGTGTTCCAGAATTATCCGATCAAGGACCTGCTCGGGTTCGTCGAACGCTACGGTATGCCGTTCGTGATCGGCAAACTGGGTGAATCCGCCTGGGAACGGGATCGGGAGCTGATCCGGCGGCTGATCCGCAACTTCGGTTCGGCCGGCGGCGGTGTTTTCTCCAAAGGCGTGGAAATCGAACTGCTCCAGGCGTCGAACAATACCGGCGAAGTCTATTTCCGGCTGCTCGAATATACCGGAAACGCCATTGTCAAAGTGCTGCTGGGGCAATTGGCCTCCAGCGCCGAGTCCGGCGGACTGTCCGGCGGCGACGCGCAGAGCCGGGTGCGGCAGGACATCCTTGAAGCGGACGCGCGGGCGCTGGAAGATACCGTCAATACCCAGTTGATCCGACCATGGACGCTGTGGCATGCCGGAAATCTCCGGATGGCGCCCCGGCTGGTTATTCGGACGGAACCGGCGGAGGATGCGCGCGCTTATGCGGAAATGGTCGAAACGCTTTATCGGGCGGGATTCGCCGCTGATCCGGAAGAGGTCGGCGCACGGTGCGGTCTGACGCTGCGCCGCCGGGAACAGGTGTCATGATCAAACAAGGAGAAAAGATTTGATGCTGTGGAATGGAACCAAACCCGCTTCGGGCCCATGGCGGTCCGACGGGACCGACTGGAGCACTCAGGAACCGGCAACGGTGGAACGCGACGAATGCGGTGTTCCAACGGCGTGGAGAATTTTGACGCAGGGAAAGAATCCTCTGGTGCGCAACGGCATGTCCGGGGATTTGGTGCTGGAGGCAGAAGACCTCGATGCCATCATGGCCTATTTTCAGGCCAAGGGTGAATTGATTCCGATCGATTCCCGTCATTATCTGCATCGGCTGGCTGCGGCGCGGCACCTGGAGGAGGCGGAAGTCGCCCGACTGCTGCCGGAACGGGTCGCGGCAATGGGGTTCGCCCGATTGGAACGGCGCGGTCCGGCCTTGTGGATCCGGGTCGAAAAGTGGAATCCCACCGCCTATGAATTGCTGAAGGAGGGGATTTTCAAATACTATTCTCCGGTGTTGCGGGGACTGGCGGCGCCGCCGCTGCGTCTGACCAGCGTCGCGTTGGAGAACGAACCGGGCATCAACCATCTCGACAGTCTCGCCGCCGCGGCGGAAAGTCGGGAACAACAGAAAGGAGGATTCATGGATCCTGCCATTGCGGGGGCATTGGCCGAGCTGCTGGGAATGGATGAACTCGCGCTGGGGGCGGACGGCGATAGTGCCGGAAAACTGGCCGAACGGATCGGCGAAAAGAGTCGTCTGATAGCGGACATCCGTAACGCGCTCGGTTTGGATGAAACGGTAACCGATGCGGAAATCGCCGCCGCCCTGCGCGACGCATTGGAAAAAGCGGGCGGCTACGATGCACTGAAAGCCGAGTTGGACGCCATTCGCGCCGAACAGGAAAACACCCGCCGGGACGCCTTGATCGAACAGGGCCTGGCCGAAGGGAAACTGACCTGCGACAGCGCGGAAAACTGGGCGCGGAAACAGGACTCCGCCGCGCTGGCCGCGTATCTGGAATACGCGCCGGTGGCGGTGCCGCTCCAACGGTTCGTCGATGGAACGGAAGTCATTACCGTCCATCAGGATGACGCGACGCCCCTCTCGTCGGATGACCGGAAAGCGATTCGCTATTTCGGATTTACGGAAGAAGCCTACAAAACAGCCAGGAAAGGAAAATGACCCATGTCTGCACTCACTCAACCCCGTGACACGATCGAACGTGTTCCTTCCGCCCGCCGGTTTGTCGCCGGTGCCACCATCTACAGCGGCGCGCTGGTCGCCGTCAATGCCGCCGGGGAAGCGGTTCCCGCCTCCGACACCGCCGGTTTGAAGGTGGTTGGCCGGGCGGAACACAGCGCCGCCGAAAATGCGACCATTCTGGTCCGGACCGGATGTTTCGCCTATGACGGGACCGACATGACCCGGGCCGATGTGGGGGCGACCGCCTACGTCGCCGACGACCAGACAGTGTCCAAGTCCGGCGGGACCAACAGCATTGTCGCGGGACGCGTCTTCGATGTGGACGAAGACGGCGTCTGGATCATCTGTGATTAACCCTTTTGCACAAGGAGCGAACCTATGAAACTTACCACTGACGCGCTGCGGGCGCTCAAGACCTCGTTCAATCTCAAATTCACGGAAGCGATGAATGCGGCGCATGCGGAATCGGTGCATCCGGATTTCTGCATGGACGTCGGGGACGCCGATTTCCCGATCGTTGAAATCCCGTTTCTGGAACAGTTTGCCTTCATGCGCGAATGGATCGGCGACCGCAGGGTGAAGAACCTGTCGGAAAAGGTGCTGCGCATTACCGAAAAGCCCTGGGAAGATACCATCGCCATCGGCCAGCGCGATCTGGAAACCGGCGCGTGGAAACAGAAGGGCGCAGTCATCGCTGCTCTCGGTGCCGGCGGGGAACAGCTCTGGGATACGCTGTTCATCGAAGCGATTACCAATCCCGGAAACTGGATCGACGGCAAGGCGTTTTTCGCCGCCGACCGCAAATACGGAGACCGGAAGGGCGGTACCATCTGCAACACCACGGATGCGGCTCTCAGCGCCGCGACTTTCGGGACGGCCTACCAGACCATGTGCGGCTATACCGGCAGCGCGGGAATTCCGCTGCGGGTGAAGCCCACGCATTTGCTGGTCGGGCCCTCGCAGCTGGATGTCGCCAAGGAAATTCTGGAAAGCGAGAAGATCCGTACCGCCGACAATACCGAGGTCAACAACCCTCATCGCGGCAAGGTTCGGCTGGTCTGCTCGCTCGATCTGGTCGGCGCCAATGCCGGCTACTGGTTCCTCGGCGCCTGCGGTGGCGTCATCAAACCGGTTTTGATGCAGAAGAGCAAGACCGCGGAACTGGTCATGTTCAACCAGCCGACCGACGAGATGGTGTTCATGTCCGGCAATGCGCTGTTCGGGGCCACCGCCTACGGCAACGCGGCGGCGGCCTTCCCGCACCTGCTGTATCGCGGCGGTACGAAAGCGGCGTAATATGGCATATGCAACTGCGAATGAGCTGATTCAGCGTCTCGGAAGCCTTTATTGCGATCTGTACGCTGATTCTGACGGCCGGTTGCAGCTGCTCGAAGCGGCGGCGGACATCGCCGCCGCTTCGGCGGAAATCGACGGACGCATCGGGAAGCGTTATGAAATTCCGGTTTCCGCCACTGCTTCCGGGGAGTTGCTGAAACACTGGGCGCTGACCTTGGCCGAGGAATTGGCGTGGAGCCGTTCCGGAAAATCCGAGACGCCGGAAAACGTCCGGCTGCGGGCCGCGGAAGTGCGGCGAATGCTCGACCTGGCGGCGGAAGGCACCATGGTGCTGCCCGGTGCCGCCGCGGCGTCCGGCACGGATGGCGGGGCGCTGCTGATCGAAGGGGAAGAGCCGGTATTTCGGCGCGGCAGCATGGAACGCTTCTGAACCGGGGCGCGACAATGTCGGAAGAAAGGAGAAGGAATGGCGTTTCAATCGCTTTTTGACATAGGCTGCGCTCTGCACGACCGTCTTGAGAAACTCGGGTTTCGACAGGTGTTGTCGGTCGGTCCTGTGGAGATTCGGCAGTTGCGACAGCTGCTGGAAAGCCGGAGAGGAACGCCTGTCGCGGTGATCGGGTTCCGGACGGTGGAGTATGACCGTTTCGCTCTGAAGCGGACGCTGCGTGTGGAAATATGCGTTTCCGTGGGATTTCATCGTTCCGTCGATCGGCGGGCAGGGGAGGGCCGGACGGTGGCAACGGCGGTGCAGGAACTCTTCCGGGCGGGGGCGGCGCCGGTGGCGGGGATAGAGTTCCTGCCGGTATCCATGGCGCCGCTGGAAGATGGGGAAGGGCATTTTGAATGTTACGGCATCACGCTGGAAGGGATCGAATTTTCCCGCTGATGCGGTAAACAGGAACAGGAAGGATAGAACGGTATGGCAATCAAACAGATCGGCAAGGCGGTGCTGAATCCGGGCACGTCGGACGAGGTCTGGGGCATCTGTGAGTCTCAGGAATTGTCCCAGGAGGCGGACAAACAGGTGATTTCCGATGGCCGGGGGGAAACCGTCGGGTTGATTTACACGGACGTGGGGCGCCGAAAATTCACAGGCAGTTTCATCCCGTTGGCCGGTGCTTCCGATTCTCCGGTCGAAGCATCGGAACTGGTGGGGGAGGCGCTCGAATTCACCCGCCCCGGAGGCACCAAAATTACGATCCGCATCGACAACGCCGTATTGCGGAGCCGGAAAGGGGGACTGCCTGAATTTGCGGTAGAGGGTTATCGCTATCCCGGTGTGGAAGAGGCGCAGGCATGAAATGTAGCCGTCCGATTTCCTCCGCCCGGCTGGATCGGCGGATTCAGCGGCAACTGCGGCTGGTGGCGGCGGCACGGGAAGCGGCGGCGGTGGAGGCGGATCTGGCGCATGATTATGTCGTGTTCGGTGCCGGTTGTTTTTATCGCCCGACCCTGCCGCATTTGTGGATTCTGCTGGAGATGGAGCGGATGGGACTGCTGCGGACTCGACGGGCCGGGCTGGTGCTGGGGGCGTATGTGCTGCTGCATTCGGCAGAGGAGGTGCGCAACCGGTTGTTTCGTGCTCTGGCGCTGGATGCCGGTGCGGTACAGGAGGCGGCCTCCCGGCGTTTTGCCGGTGATGCCGGCGCAGTGGCGGTGGCGGCGGTGCTGCTGGAAGATCTGCATTCGGGTGAGGCGGCGCCGCTGGAAGCGGGATGGTGGGCGGCGGTTGTGGATTTGATGGCCGGAGAATACCACTGGAGCGAGCAGGAGATTTTTTCCACGCCGCTGGTTCGCTTGGCCGCTTATTCCCGGGAAATCCTCAGCCGCAGGGGCGGTAGTGTGGTGCCTGTGAGGAATTTACTGCCGGAGGAGCGGGAGTTGCGCGAGTTATATCGGAAACGCATGGAGATGAATCAGCATGAACAGTACGGAAAACCGGAAGACGGACGGTACGGGAAACGCATCGGGCGAAGTCGAAAAACTTCAGTTGATGATTGAACTGCGCCGTGAAAACGGTTCTCTGACCGCGAAAGAGGCGGGAGTTTTACGCGAAATCAGCCGGATGGATGGAGGCACTTCGCCATCCGGAAGAATGAGCGGAGGGATGGGGACAGCAGCGTCAGGATGGCGCTGGAAAGGAGTGATGCCCGGCGAGGCGGTACAGGGACGAAGCGAGCCTGCAATCGGAAACAGCACTCTGGATGTGGAGCGTAACCGGTTGCTGGCGCGGATTGAATCGGTGCTGGTTCAGAGTCAGAACCCGAAGAAGGAGTTGGTATGATGAACGGGGAGGCCGCCAGATTGATTGGCCGGATCGGCTGGGTCATGCAGCCCGGTTATCCGGAATTGTCCGGAGAGGAGGGGGATGAAACCATTACGGAACGCTATATCGTGGAGGCATCGGAGATTACGGCGATTCCGCTGCCGGGGACGACGTATTCCAATACGGACCACTCCTTTTTCAATGCATTTTCAAGTTTACGCCTGCGGTCCCGGACGGTTCGCGCCATGACCGGAGGGAAAACCTATGAAGTTGTTCTGGTTTACGCCTATCCGCCGGGGATGGCGCCGCTCGGCGATACACAGGTATATGAATCGGTGGAGTACACGACCCGGGAGTTTTCCGCTCCGCTCAACCAGCATCCGGATTACCGGTACAACTGGGATCACAAACTGCTGGCGGCGGAAGGGGTGGTGGCTTCCCCGTCCTGGTGGCTCACCGCGGTGGACGACCGGATGAGTGAAGCGGATGCCCGGCAATGGCGCTGGGCGCGCCCCGAGGAATCAGTGCCCGATCAATGGCGGGTACTGCTGCCGGAGGAAAAACCGGGAACGACTTCTTTTCTGACCGGTGTCGCGGTGGTCACGCATACCTGCCGCTCGGCCTCCAGCAGCAAGCTGATCCGCAAAATCGCTGACGACTTCCACATCGCCACTCCTCCGGAAACGTTCGGCGCCACCGGATCCTGGCTGCGTGGCGGCTCCTCCATGCGCAAGGAGGGACGTTACTGGGTTCAGCGCGTTACCTATACCAATAACCGTATGATTGACGGAGATCTTTATGCCGAAACCTGATTTGCCGACCCGGCCGACCGCCGATCCGGATTTACTCAGTGCGGAGTGGTTGTGCCGTCTGCTGGATTGTGTGGCATACGCCATGACGCATCCGCAGCCGGATGGTCGGACGATTTTTTCCGATGGGACGGATACACTCCGAGTGAGTCTGCCTGCCACAGCGTCGGTGGTCCAGCCATCCCCGGGGTACACGGGGTATTTCGCGGTGATTCCGGCGGAAGACGCCGCGGACGGAACGAAGCAGATCCAGATCATCGACAACGCCAATCCGGATGCTGGAATCGCCGGTTATACTGATTTGAGCGACGACCCGGTTCCGGCGACGGTGCTGCCGCTTCAGGCGGGGCACGTATTCATAGAAGCAGCTTATTCCGAAACGGATGGCTTTTCCGTCAGTTTCGGCATTGCCGCGACTTCCGCGAAGATGCCAAAGGTATCGTATGAACTTGCCACCATTCTGACCGACAACACCATTATTCAGCGCTGGTGCCGCAACGAGCCGATTTATTTCGGGGAAAGGTTTTTCGTATGAGCTGGGCGGATCAGGGGTTTTCGTGGGACATGACCCACCCGCGCGAAGTGTTTAATCATTTGTGGGCGGCACTGATGGAACGGGAAGATGACGGCAATCCGTATCCCCCCGACCCGCTTGAACCGTATCACATTAATGAATTTCAGTTGTTCGATGGAAGGTTGTTCGGGAGTCAATATCTTGATGACGGGGTAAGTTCGAAGTTTTCCATTCCTGGTACTATGGACCTGCCGGACCCCGCCGACATTCTGGCCGGGGAGAAGATCCCTTACACGATTCAGCCGATCACTATTGAGTATCTGGAAGAAGCGCTGGGGGAACCCCTGATCCGGGTCATGCCGGACAGAAAAGCATGGTTATTGCGAAAACTTTATCTGCCGTGGGTCATCCAGCGTTACCGGATTCTGAATCTGCTTATCGAAAGAGTATGCGGTTTACCATCCTATGCAAACGCAAAAATGTGGTTCCGTCAAGTATATCGGTCTTATAAAGACGGTTCTGACGGCATGATCGAAGAAATTCAGGCAATGCCTTTTTCCAATGGAGGGTGGGCAGATAATGGAATAACTACCGAGTCAAGGTCGTCAAAATATGAATCTTTTGTATTACGTCAGGATGTTGGAAGTTTGAATCTTGCCGTTGATATCAGAAAAAGTTGCGACGTGCAAGTCTATGCGTTTGGCGCAAATAAACGTGCCGGCAGCGGACTTTGGTGTCTTGATCAGGTGAGTGAATATGAAAAAGATTCTACTGAAGTGTACCAACGATATGAATACAGTGATTTTGGTTATGGTATACCGTTGGGCGAATACACCTTGATCAAGTCATTTACTTACAACGAAGAAAATCCGGAAAATTTTTATTTTATCGACTCCCCTCCGGATAATATTCCTGTCATTTCTCCGGTAAGTATTGAAAAAAATGAAGATCAACAAAAAGTTATGATACTTCCCTATGAAGGATGCGTAAGAAAATTTAATTACGCGCCATACCTGAAATACTATGACCCGGTGATGTAACGGAAAGGAAACAATGTTATATGAACTATTTTGATCTTGCCTCGCGCCGGCTGTGCGCGGTTGACGGTTCGATGAATCTTGCGCCGCTGCGGATCGATTGCGAACACCAGTCGCTTCTGGAATTTCAGATGCTCGACGCCGACGGCCTCCCCGTTTCTCCGGAAGCCGGGACGCTTTACACCTTTTCCGGGGCGCTGGGGTATTACGGGAATCAAACGCTTTTTGCCGCGACCTGTACGCCGGAACCGGGGGCGGAAACGCTAGTTTTCAACGTGGACACCTATACCGCAGAATATGTGCGGTATGTCCAGTCCGAAAACATGAAAATCCGCGTCCAGATCCACCGGGACGGCGACGGCGGCGACGTGCTGCTGTTCGACACGGCGCTGGCCGTCCCGCGCCTCTACGATCCGAAAAATCCGCCGGAACCGGTTACTCCTGCGCTGTTTTTCGAATTCAGCGCCGACGGTTCCGACTGGCACGACGCATTGCTTCCGGGCGACACGCTGGAACGTGTCCGCTGGGGGGCCGACGGCATCTCTTCCGATCCGTTCGACATTCCCTACGGACCGCAGGGCCCGCAGGGGAATCAGGGGCAACCCGGCGCCACCGGACAGCAGGGGCCGCAGGGCGCGACGGGGGAACCCGGCGGGGTTTACGCCTACGCCGTGCCGCTGGTGGAACTGGACGGCGTGCCCTGTCATTATCTCGACGGGACGTACACCGAAATGCGCCTCGCCGACTTCGTCCGCAACGTTTCCACGCTGAAGTGTTACATCCGGTCCGCTTCGGACTCCGTAACCGGCAACGTGGTTTTGATCCCGTCCGTCAACGGCGTGCCGCGCGACGCGATGGTGATCCCCGTTACCGCGACCGACGCGCCGCAGGTGATCGAATTCGATCCCCCGGCAACCGGCATGATCAGCATCACCCGCGATACCGGCGACGAACGCGATACGCTCAAAGACGTGGACCCCGTGACCGCCGTCATCGGAACCGATTTACAGATTGAGGTTTTCTAAATGAGTGCGCTTTCACAGATTGCGAAAGATCCATCCTGTCTGCTGGCGGTGGACGCCCTGCAGGGGGGACGCTGGCTGTCCTGCATCAGGCCGGGCGGCGTCCAGCCGTCTTCCGTGCCGCGCGATTTCGCGGAAGAAACTAAAACCTGGTACGATTTTCAAAACATGCAGCTTGCCGCAGACTGGACGCATGATTATACGTTCGAATGCACATTTATGCTGCATACGCGCGATAACTCAGCGCCTGTTCTGTATGTAGATGCACAAAGGCAAATGTTCGGGGTATATCAATATAGCGACAATACCATAGGATTATTTACAACTCTCTTCAAACCAACGGCATCCGCTGGTAAATATCTGGCTTACATTATAACGACAGAAAATGCCACAATTTTTTGGGAGTCTTATCACACCGTAAAAATTGTTGTGAATGGAAATTCAACGTCTTTCTATATTGATAATGAACTGATTCGGACTTTTTCTTCAAATTATGAAAGAACTCCCAAAGTTGATTTGAATTTAGCTGCTCCAACGACCAAAACCGGTTACATTGGCAATTGTTTTATCCAAGACGATACCACCGGGAAAATCGTCTGGAGTTATCCCACCTGGGAAGAGCGGACCCGGCTGCTGACCTTTGCCAACGTCGCCACCTCAGGCGGCGTCTTCCGTGCGGCGGACGCCACAGCGCGCTGGAATGTGAAGACGCCGTTGCGCTGGCGGAACTTGACTGCGGCAACCATTATCGCACAAACAACGGTAAACGACTTCCCGGAAACCGTTTTCAGTTTCGGAATGCCGTCAAACCCGAATGATTCCGTCATCCTCTTGCGCCGCAGTTCGGAAAATCAACTCTACGCCTCCCTTCTGGGAACACGCGCGGATGGATCAGCCGTTTACAGAACCATGACGGTGGATTTCCCATTCGTTTCCGGGGAAAAATATGTATTTGCTTTGGTTTTCGACATCGACGGCGATTTCATGCGGTTGTACGCAAACGGGGAACTGCTGGCGTCGGCGGAAGTGCGTCCGCTGGTGGCCATTGCCGCAGACGGTCCGACTCTTCCCGGATTCATGCTGGGAACGACCAGCAATTCAGATGCTGTAAACAGCGGCTCCTCCGTTTCCGCCGCGCTGATCTTCGACCGCGCCCTGACCCAACCGGAAATCGCCGCAATCTCAAACACGATGGGGTGAAAACATGTATATCAGAAAAGAAAATGGATCGATCGCAATATGGAACGGCCCGAGCCTCGGGCGGACCGCCATGCTGGATGCCGGGTGGATTCTTTATACCGGCACGCTGCCCACCTCCCGCCTGGATATTGTGGACGGCGCGGTGATCGAACTTCCAGAACCGGGGCCGACTTCCGAATGGGTGCCGATTTCCGCTTTCATCGGGGCCCTCTACGCCCTGATTCCGGCGGAACAGGTGGCGGCGGTGATGCGGAATGAGACAGCCCTGAAACCGGCGCTCGCCGGGCTGGCGCTCCTTTCCAGCGACGCCGCGCCGGGCGGCATGATCGATCTCCTGGACGAACGGGTTTCCGAATGGCTGGCGCTGGTCAATTTGACGCTGGATCAGGTCCGGGAACAGATG
>CASDQW010000002.1 GCA_949282965.1 uncultured Lentisphaeria bacterium | reverse complement strand
GAAGTTTCTTATGCAGGTTGTCAGATTGCGGATCCGGAGACTGGGAATAGATTCTATGATTTTTGTTTGAAAAATGTAAGGGCGGCTCTTGCCTTTTAAATGGTTTTGTTGTATAATTGTCTAACAGATGCTAACAGATTGAGGATTTCTATGAGACGAGAAGCTCGACAACCCGGTTACCGGCGCATGACCGATGATATCGAAGCGAAGATCGCCGCCGGTTTCTGGGGACCGGGATGCCGTCTGCCTTCCCTGCGGATTCTGGCGGACCGGTTCGGCATCAATACCGATATGGCCCGGCGCGGACTCTGGATGCTGCGGGACAAGGGGCTGCTGGAGTGCCGCGCCCGTTCCGGCGTTTTCGTGGCGGAATCCGCGGCGACGGAGGCGGGAAGACAGTGGGACGGCCCGAAAGTGGCCATCGTGCAGGACAGCTCCCACGAGAAGAACTATGGGTTTTACGTGGTGCGGGGGATTCTGGATGCGGCGGCGCGGCATGGCGTGGGGGTGGAGTTTTTTGCCGTTCCCTATTACATTCCCCGGGAGAAACATCTGGCCCGGGAAATCCTGGCGTCCCTGAATGACCGCTGTGACGCGGTCATCATTGTCGGGAGTTACGACCAGGTGTATCCGGAGTTGCCGCTGCGGGTGCCGGTGGTCGGGGTGGAGCTGGACCGGCGCTACGGGGGACTGGTGTCGCCGATTTCGCTGGATCCGTTTGAAGCGGCGGAACTGGCGGCGGATTTTTTCCGGAAACGGGGGATCCGGGAGGTGCTGGTGGTCAGTGCCAATGCGCCGGTGACACGCCGCCGGGCGGAGGCGTTTGCCGCGCTCTGGCAGGATTGCCGGGTGGTGGAACAATGTGATTTCGACCGGACCGATATCGGTTATCTCTTTACCGGCGGAACGCGTCTGCATGGTTGCGCATTGCATTACCGCAAGGAGGCCGGTCAGGATCTCCCGGTGGATAAACGGACGATTCTGTCCATGGACGGCAAGGCGCTGCTGGTGCCGGATTACGGACCGGTTACGCCGGCGATATTGCCGGACTGGCGCTTCGGCGGCGAGCTGGCGCTGGAGGAGGCGCTGCGGCGGATTCGCCGACCGGGCTGCGGCGGCACCAGAATCTATCTGCAGGTTCATCTTGAATATCCTGAAAATATCCAACTTCCAACCGACAGGAGTCAAACATCATGCCGAAGTCGCGTCATTCCTTCACCCTGATTGAATTGCTGATCGTGATTGCGATCATCGCCATTCTGGCGGCAATGCTGTTGCCCGCCTTGAACAAGGCCCGGGCGCAGGCACGGAAGATTTCGTGCGTCAACAATCAGAGAATGCTGGTTACCGCGGTGAACTTGTACAGCGGCGATTGTGATTTTTTCCCGGTTTTGAACGGCAAAAGCGGCGATGCTCCGCTGGCCAATTACGGATTTGCCGGGTGGAAGTGGCAACTGGCTCCCTATCTGGGGATCAGTATTCTGGAAAAGGCGAACACCTACGCCAAAGGGATCAATGTCGCGGCTTTGGGAAGAGGCGTTTTCCGCTGTCCGTCCTGGGTCAACGGCAGTGGATTTACGATTCCGGACACGGAACAGAGTTACTTTGGGGGGTACGGATACAACTGGTTCGGGAATAATGCCAATTACGGTAATCTGGGGATGGGGTATCAGAGCGTCTATGTCAAGCCGAATTCCATTAAGAAACCATCCGAACTGATTGCCACGGGGGACAGCAGTGACACGATCACGTCATCGATGCAGAACGTGGCGCTCTATCGGGAGGCGATTTCTCCCGGCGTCGGAGACCGTCACGACAACGGCATCAATATCGGCTGGGCCGATGGCCATGCCGGTTACATGCAGAAAAATGCCCTGCGTCAGGGCAAAAACGTAAATACCGGCTGGTCGGCAAGCGATTATTATTATTTGCGACTCAAATAAGTTTTTCAGGTTTCGCACGAGTATTTCAAAAACGACTAATGGGGGAGATAATTATTATGAAAAACTCGCGTCGTTCCTTCACCCTGATAGAATTGCTGATTGTAATAGCGATCATCGCCATTCTCGCCTCGATGCTGCTTCCGGCGCTGAATCAGGCTCGGTCCAAGGCGAAGGCGATCAAATGCCTCTCCAACGGCAAGCAGATCGGGACTTATCTTGTGCTTTACACGAGTGAATTTCAGGATTATTTTCCGCCGATCATGAGTGAAACTTCCAGCTGGTATCCGCTCTGGACCAATCGTCTGGTCGGAACGGTCGCCAAAGGAGGGGCCAGGGCGTTTCTCTGCCCGGACGCCGATGAGACGACCACCATCGACATCAACAAATTGGCGGCGGCCTCCGATCCGTTGACGACCGAATATTGCGGATTCAATCCGGCTTACGGGATCAATGGTCATCGCTATACGGCGACCAGCGGGGCGCGCGGCATCAGTCAGCGGTGGACGGCGCAGAAGGTTACTTCGATCCGTCGGGCTTCGCAGATTATTGCTCTGGCCGAAGTCGGTTACACTACCACTGCCGGAGACTTTTTTGAGCGGCGCGGGTATTATATTGCCAGTCCCAATCGTTTCTCCAACGATGTGGTGATCGGCAAACACAGTTCCATGAACTGCAACTTCGTCTTTTCCGATGGTCATGCCGTCAATGAGAAGGCGCAGAAGTATGCTTCCGGCTATCCCGGTACTGCCACCAACACGGAAATGTTGAAGTATTGGATTGCGGTGGAATAGCCACTTTTGACGAAGAGTCGCTGAACAGAGGAATGGCATGTTGAAAATTCCGGTGATCGATTGCACGGATCTGTACCATCCGCATCAGGACCCCGGCGACAATTTCGACCTGGTCGCGGCTTACGGACTGCCCGAAATTGATCTGCGCGGGGTGGTGCTGGACGTCACCGAACGCTTCCGGCTGCCGCCGGGAGAGCGCGGAGAGGACGGGCAGGCTACGGACTCCGGCGGGCCGCGTGAACCGGGAATCGTGCCGGTCACGCAGCTCAATTATATTTTCGGCCGGGCGGTGCCGTATGGGGTTTCTCCGTTCACGCCGATGCGGTCCATCGGGGACCGCATGGAGCGCGGCAATGCCTTCTACGAATCGGCGATCCATCTGATCTTGAAGATTCTGCGTGAGGCGGAAGAGAAGGTGGACATTCTCATTTTCTGTTCCTGCCGGTCGGTGGCGGCGGCCTTCAACCGCGATCCGGCGTTGTTCCGGGAAAAGGTCGGCTGCATTCACCTGAGTGCCGGGACTTCGACCGGCGACTGCTTCGAGGTGGACTGGGAAACCGGCGAGCAGTTGCCCGTCGCGCCCGGAGCGCCGGGATATCTGGAATGGAATGTGCAGCTGGATCCGTGCGCATTCGTCGCACTGCTCCGCTCCGGATTGCCGCTGGCGCTTTATCCTTGCGCGTGCGAGCACGGTCCGGTGGCGATGGGCCGGTTCAATACCTACTACCGGCTCCCCGGACTCGGCTTCGTCGCGAATATGCGAAAAGAACTGGCAAGTTATCTCTGCTATGCGTTGTATCGCAAAAACCGGCCGGATTTTCTCCGGGCGGTGACGGAAGCGCCGCCGGCGGCGGAGCTGGCGCAGCTGACCGCCCGACGGCACAACGTCTGGGAAAGCGCCGTCTGGCAGTGTGTGACGCGCCGGAAATTGGTCCGGCGTGCCGACGGCGTTTTCCGGATGATTCCGGCGGCGGAAATGCGGGCGGACGACACGGAAATTTCCAGCGGCCTGCGCTCCTGCGTGCTGACCCGGGTGGACGATACCGGACGTTTCGCCTTTGAACTGAGCGAGCGGGAGACCGGGACCCGGATCTACTATCGCGACGATCCGACGCTTTATGCGGCGGCGATGAGCGAGGCGCTGGCGGCGCTGTACACCTCGTTTTGACGGTGGTCGGGTGGCCGTGGCCCGGATAAAAATGCAATAAATCGTAAAAAAAGGTGCAGTTTTTTCAATTTGCTGTGTTATTATAATAAAAATCTGAAACGAATTTTCCGAGGACACTGCGGCGGTGGAGCTGGAGAGGGGCTTTCGGAAAGACGCTTCGGTAACATGAGGAGAAGCGGAATGAGAAGACGTGTGTTTTGGGGAGGATTGCTGCTGGCGGGGTGGATCTGTGCAGTGGCGGCGGATGACGCCAATTTGCTCAAGGAGCCGCTCACGATCGGCAATCCGCAGACGACAACGCTGAAAGACGGCGTGTACACCATCGCCAATTCTGATGCGAAAACCGTGAGCACCATTACCCAGACGGTGGAACTCAATCAGAAGGAGGTCCAGCCGCTGACGTTCGGCTGCGAGGCCATGGCGAAATCCGTCCCCGGCAAAATGGACGGTAATTTCGGCTGCCGGCTGGATCTGCTTCATACCGACGGGAGCCGGACCAACTGGGTGAATTTCGGCTGCGAGCCCGGGAGTTCCTCCTGGCGGTCCTACAGCCGGACCTATGCTCCCAAGAAACCGGTTAAGAGCGTGGTGTTTTATCTGCAACTGCAGAACCGCTCCGGCGAGGCGGCCTTCCGTAAGCCGGTTCTGTATATCGGCGCACCTCCTGCCCAGGCGCCCGCACCGAGCGTCCCCGCCAACCGCCTCGGGAAAGTGAAAATTGAATTGAAGGACCGCCACCTGACCACCGCTCTGGTGCGGAACGGTCAGGCCGCCGCCGCCATCGTCGGCGACGCGGCGCTTGCCGGAAAGCTCAATACAGTCATCTCCCGGCTGACCGGCGTCACTCTGCCGGTGCTGCCGCATACCGCTTACGAAAACGCCGACCGGCTGGACCGGAACCTCATCGTCATCGGCAACCGGGACCGCAACCGGACGATCTCCAATTTGTACAACCGGCACTTCACGCTGCTGGACGCGCGTTATCCGGGCGTCGGCGGTAACGAGGTGCGCAGTCTGCACAATCCCTTCGGCGACCACCACAACGTGATTCTGGCCGGGGGCAGCGATCCGGCGGGCGACGCCGCCGCGGTCGAGAAATTGATCGGCCATTTGGAAAAAGCCCGGGGCATGCGTGGCGATCTGGCCTTGGGATTTCTGTCGGATGCGACGCTTTCGCCGTCCTATCGGGTGGCGCGTGACGTCAAGGACATTCCGCTCTGGGAGGAATCGGCGGGATACGGCAACCAGGGGTATTTCGGCTGGAATTCCCTGGCGAAGAATCTTGCCATGCTCTATATCACCAACGATCCGTATTACAAGGACGAATTCATGCGTCTGGCCTTTCCGAAAGACCAGGCCACGCTGGACGAACTTTTCAAGCGCGATGACGAAGCGTACCACGACCGCCGGGAACCGATCGTCAAAGTCTATCACTACCGCGGACAGTATATGTTGCTTTACTGGGACCTGGTCGATGAGAATCCGCTGTTTTCCGATGCGGAACGGTTGCAGGTAATTCAGAAAATTTACGATCTGCTGGTTTACCGCATGACCCGGGATGATTACACCAATCCCTATCGGCGCTATCAGGAATACAAGCCGGTCCGTCCCGACCGCCACGCCGGCTGGGAGGCGCTGCTGGTTTATACGGCGGCGCGCTATCTGCACAAGGATTATCCCTCGTTCGACACCGAGGAGGGGTTGCGGCTGGGGAGAAACGCCATGGAGCCGCTTTACACGTCGATCATCAACGGGTCTATTCCGCTTTACTGGATGAATACCAGTACGGAACTGCAGTTTTACTATGCCATTCTCCAGGGACACCGTTACGTGGACCATCCGGGCGTGCGCGATTACGCCCGCGGGTTGTCGCTGCTGTCGGATCTGACCCTGGGGAACGACGACCGGAACGGGCTTTACACCAGTTTGTGGACGCTCCTTGTCGGCGGGTATCTGGCGCAGGATCAGGGGTTGATCGACATGTTGAACAATAAAAAGACCGCCGGGATGGCCTCCAAGACCGTTTTCGACTTCGACGTATTTCGAATCGGGCAGTCCTTCTGGCCGACGGCGCCGTATCCGCACGACAGCATTCGCGAAAATCTTGGGAAATGGAACTTCTTCCGGACCGTCAAACCCAATGCGCCGCAGGAGACCGATCTGCAGTATCTGAGTTTCCGTACCGCGCCTGACCGGAACGGCGATTATCTGCTGCTGGATACGCGTTATGATCTCGGGATTCGCGAGACCCAGCACAATTTTTCGCTGGCCAACGGCACCCTGGCCGGAGCACCGGTGCTGCGTGGGGTGGAAAACACCCTGACACCGTTCGGCAATGATCTTGCCGACCTGCAGCAGCCTTTTTACAGCGACATTCTCTCCACCGGATCGGCCGGTCCCTATTACTGGATCACCGGGCTGGTGAAAAATTTCAACGGCTTCGACTGGCAGCGCACCTGGCTGGGCAAGCGCGGAGAATACCTGGTCGCCGCCGATACGTTGACGGCGATTCGCGACATGAAGAGAGCACAATTGAACAACCGATTTGCTTCTCAGTTCAACGTGAGCCGCTTGAACCGCACCGCCAACGGCGATTATCATCTGCGCCTGAATCTGGTCGGCGGTCCCCGTGAATACACGCTCAGCACCAGCGTCGATGCCGCGGAAACAGTGGAGAAAACGCCTTGGAATACCTACCTTTGCGGACCGGAAATTCTCACCTGGCAGCTGGATACCGGTGCGATGAAGCGTGGCGACGTGGTGCGTTTCGCCTCCATTGTCCGTACCGGGGCGCCGAAAGCGACCCGCGCCACCGCGCAGCTTGATGACGGAGTGGCATTGGCCACGCCGGAACCGGCCATCTGGAACTGGACAAAGGATGGATTCGTCTTCCGGACGCCGGAAGAAACGTTGACCGTTTCGGGAAATACCGGCAGCTTGAGCGCCGGAGACGCCACCGTGCGAAAACAGGCGGAAGCGGCGTTGCAGGCCCGTCCGGCGGTGGCACCCGCCGCGCCGCTGCCGGAGGCGCCGTTGCCGGTGCTCTGGAAGCAGAAGGTGGCTCCGTATGCCGGGGTCAGCTGTGTGGCGAACGGCAAAATCGCGATCGCTTCCGGAAAAATTCTGCGGCTGCTGGATCCCGCCGACGGCCGGGTGCTCTGGCAACGCGAAACTTCCGGGGCAATCGGTCGCCTCGCCTGGTGGCCGGAGACCGGACTGCTGCTGGCCGGTTGTATGGACGAAAAACTGTGCGCGTGGGATCTTCAGGGGGCGCCCCGCTGGACGTTCACTTCGGAGATGGCCCCGGAAATGCTGCAGTTCGGGCCGTACCATCATAAATCGGCGGTGCCGGGAATCCGGAGCATTCTTCCGCGCGGGGACATGCTGTACGTCGGCAGTGCCGGTACGGTGGAGGTGCTGAACGCGCAGGGACAATTGCGGAAACGTCTGTACGTGCTGTACGGTCCGGTGGAGGAAATGATTCCCGTACCGGGGAGCGACGACGTACTGCTCCGGCGACTGACCGGGGGCTGGCCGAGTCTTCATCGCCTGTCGAAGGATCTGAAACTTACTCCGATGGGATGGAACCGGGGGATGCAGGATGATCTTGGTTCTTTTGGGTTCGGTCAGGTATCGCAGCAGTTTGTCCTGTATTTCCGGAACAGTGGCGGCGACTGGCGAGTGGCGAACGTGTTCAACGGCGTTCAGAACCGCCTGGTGCTGCGTGATGCCGACGGTAAGGCGTTGAACGAAGTGAATTTCGGCGTCGGCAAGACGGCCGCTTCCGCCACGCCGTGTTATGACCGGCCCGCCCTGATCGACACGACCATGCGTTGTGCCGCCGTGGTCGATCTCGACCGGGACGGGGCGACGGATATCATCGCTGCTACTTCCGGAGGAAAAGTATATTGCTTCGATCAGTCGTTGGAGTTGCGTCAGGTTTTGACATTGCCTGCCGGTCCGCGCACCCTGGTCGCGGAAAACGGTGTCCTGTACTTCGGACTGGACGATGGTGCGATCGTGCGGCTCGAAGGCAACGGAACGCTGCAGCAGGTCGGGCATCTGTCCGGCGCGGTATTGACGCTGGACCGGCTCGGCGACCGGTTGCTGGCCGGATCCGCCGCGGGTGAATTGCAGGCGCTGGATCTGCGCCGGAACTGAACCGGCAGGAACCCAGGCAAACGGCTGCCGGAGTTTTTCCGGCAGTCGTTTTTATTTGGCGGCGGCGGGCGGGGGGACCTCGGGGGATTTTTCGATACCGGAGAGGGGGCCGTCAAAAATGACTTTCCCGTCTTTGCCGGTCTGTCGGAGATGCAGCCCGACCGCCCCGGTCCGGTTGAACCGCAGTTCCCAGCGGGTGCCCGCCGGATCGGTCAGGCGGACGCCGTCGCAATTTTCGTCTTGGAAGAGTTCGGTGTTCACCATTCGTTCGGTGCCCGGAAGGGCGGCCTGCAGGACATGGAGAAATTCCGTGCGTTCCCGCGGAACGGCGTCGCTGACTTCCAGCCGCCATTTGCCGGTCAGGCGGTAGGACTTGTCCCAGTCGGGGGAATCGTTGATTTCCCAGTTCCGCCCCGAGGCGAAAAATTCCCGTCCCGGTCCGCCTTCCTGATGGATGGCGGCTTTTTCCGGCAGCAGGGTGCGGATGAAAAGTACGCCGTCATGTTCGGCGCGACGGGTACGCGCATCGATTTCGGCGGGACGATTCTGCGTATGGAGCAGAAATTCCTTTTTCTGGTCCGGTTGGACCGAGGCGACGCGGTCGTAGATGACGAAAAGATCGGGTTTGAGCCAGACGAACTGACGGATCGCCTCCCGGCATTTCTCCGCGGAGTAGCTGGCGGTGGCGTCGCCGGCGGCGTAGAGGAAATCCGGTGTGCTGCGCAGGGCCAGCGCCCGGGCTTTTTCCTTGTTGTTCTGGCCGCCATGGTTGTAATAGGTTTTCCCGTCCGGCTTGTATCCCCACGCCGTCCAGAAGGGGGCCACCGGTTCCCGGTCCTGATGGATCAGCAGGGTATTGTGGGCGACGCTCTGGGCGGCGTACATGTGGTGATGCGCCGTTTCGCAGCGGCTGCCGGCGTCGAGGGCGAGGAAGTTCTTTTTGTAGATGATGAAGCTCAGTTCGTCGTAATGCTGATGGTTGCCGTTGGCGGAGCCGAAACGGAAACTGGCGAAGGTGTCGTTTTCCCCGGTGCCGGAACGCATGAACAGAACCCCGAACGAGGGCGCGTAGAAATAAGGCCCGTACTGGATCTTCGACGGATCGGCCGCGGCGACCCGGTTCGGATCGAAGCCGGTCAGCAGGAAAGGCAGGAACGGATAGCGCGGCAATAGTTTCTGCTGTTTTGCCGGAAGTTGGGACATCAGGGCGTAGGCCTGTTCCGCCTTGTCCGGATGCGCCGCACCGTAGAAGTGAACCGACTGCGCCAGATGGGTGTACATTTCATAGCAGGAGAGCATGTTGTCCCGGTGCTCGAGGTCGCCGATGCCCCAGTACAGAAATTTTCCGCTCGGATCCAGCCGGATGGCCGACCATTCGAACCAGACGGGATAATCGCACATCTGGGTCCAGCGGCGGCTCAGGTCATCGCCGAAGGCGGCCTTCCAGGTGTGGAGAAAGTTGAATGTGGCATAGGGATAGGCGCCGAAACTGTATCCGACCGTGATGGCCGCGAGCAGGCCGGAGCCACCGGAAACCCGTTCCCGGTAATCCATCATGTCGACGAAGAGCCGGGCACCGCGGCGCAGCATTTTCTCCGCACGCGCGTCGTCGATGCCGGTGCCGGCCGCGGCGATTCCGGCGTACCATTCGAGGCTGCGCTCGCCGTAGTTGCCGTCAGTGGGTCCGCCGATGGTGCGGCGGAACTTGTAGACGCCGTCCGGCTGTGATTTTGTAATATAATCCAGCATCGGCAGCAGCAGTTCCCGGCGTTCGTCCGGGGTGAGGTCGTTGTAAATCCAGTCCCAGGCGGCGAGGGCGTTTACCCGGGTGTTGCCGAGCAGATCGGCCCAGACGCCGGCGCGGGCGGTCCAGGCGAGGACGTGATTGGCGAGTTTCAAATACGCCTTGGTTTTTTCGAGATAGCGCTTTTCGCCGGTGAGCAGATAGAGCAGGGCGGCGCGCACCGCCTGATCGCTGCCGTTATAGCGGAACAGCATGGTGCCCTGCTGGGAGGGATTGTGCGGTTTGATGGTACCGTCCGGCAGCTGGTCGAAGAGGTCGGTTTTCAAAATGACCGGCGCGTCGTCGGGGAGGGCATCCACTTCCTTTTTCATAGCGTCAAAATCCGCTTTGGCGACGGTGGCGGCGCGTTCCCGCAGCGCGGGCAGCATGTCCGCGTTGAGAAACAGCCGGGGGTGGTCGGGACGCAGCCGGTGAATCCATTGACCGTCGCGCAGCAGTCCGGTGTCGTCTTCTGCCGTGACCGGGGAAAGGGCGGTGAGAACGGTCCAGATGAGACTGATAGAGAATAACTTCCACATGAGCAAGACTCCTTCCGGTTTCATTGCAAATCGGTATAATGCGAATATGCCGCTGCCAGCGGAAAAAGGCAAATGTCCCGCCGGTTTCGGAATCTTCGTCCGTTTTTCCGGTTTCGTCAGAGCGAAAATTCTTCGAGACGGACCAGGCGCTGTTCATCGCAGCTCCGGTCCGCCGCCAGCGCCAGACGCGTGGCGGAGATCCCGTCGCCGAGGCAGCTGATCGGTTTCCCATTCATGTCGATGCAGTCGAAGAAGTCGTTGAGCACCAGGGCATCGCCGCCGCCGTGCCATTCGGCGAGCCGGGAGGAGCGGTCGATCACTTCGCCGGTGCGGTAGTTGGTCAATTCGATTTTGCCGCTCTGATATTCGCCTTCGAGCATGGCGGTGGTGCCGTGGATCAAAATGTCCCGGCCCGGCTTGCCGCTGTACATCATCATGGTGAACAGCGCCTGCGTGCCGTCGGAAAACAGGACGGTGACGCTCTGGTTGGTGCGGACGTCGGCATCGGTACGGTAGATGCACTGGTCGGCCAGCTGCAGGTCCCGCTTGAAGCTGCCCTTGGCGCGGCGCAGTTTTTCCGGAGTCAGCCGGAACGGACAGTTGTGGTCGGAGCAGTCGGGACAGCGGTCCGGTCCGTCCTTCGGCGGGAAAAGTTCCCGACCGCCGGCGGAGAATACAGCGACAGGGGTGCCCTGTCGTTCCTTAATCCAGCAGAGAATGTCCAGATCGTGTGAGCATTTTTCGTTCATGGAGCCGCCGGTGGCAGCGATTTTGCGCCGCCAACCCCGACGGTAGGAGGAGCCTTGCGCCATATCCAGCCGTTCATCGGCTTGAATCATAACGATGTTTCCGAGGATGCCGCTGTCGCAGATTTCCTTGATACGGCGGTAGAAATTGGAATAACGCAGGACGAAGCCGAGCAGTACCACGCGGTCGGGCGCGGCGGCCGCCGCCCGGGAGATCCGCACTACGTCGGGCCAGGAGGCGGCAATGGGTTTTTCCAGAAAAACGTGACGGTGCCGCGCGAGCGCCAGTTCCGTCAGATCCGCGTGGGTGGCGTTGGGGGTGACGATCATGACTGCGTCGGCCTGTTCCTCGGGGATTTCATCCAGCGCGGTTTCCAGCGAACTGTAAATGGCGCATTCCGTCAGACCGCATTCATCCAGTTCCCGACGGATGCGCTCATGGGCGGCGACATTGCAATCCACTATGGCGGAAACAGTTCGGTTGAGCGGTCGGCTCTGGGTATTGGAACTCAGCTGCATCCAGTCAACGCAGTTCTGGATATTTCTCCGGCGGCTTTCCGGATTGGCCGCCGCAATCAGTTTGGCGAAGACCAGGCCGCGACCGGCTCCGGCAATGATGACTCCCTTGGTCATGTCGTGATGCCTTTCCTCAAAAAGGGGATCGTTTTTTCTGAAAATACCGGGATTTCGAGTTTTTTTTACTATATCATGGGAAAAGGTGCTCCGCAAATGAAATCCGGGTGGACTTTGGCGGAATCTTGGTGGATTTGTTTGCTTTTTTGGGGAGGGTGCGGTATAATATTTTTGCAGGTGCTTTATAGTCCGACAAATAGAAAAAGAGCGTTCGTCACGATTATGAAAGAAAGGAGTTCCGGAATGAAGCTGATGAAACGAATGCTGCCGGTATGCGCGCTGGCGCTGCTGACGGCGGTGACCGTCGGCGCGGCCGAATTGAGGCTGCCGTCTATTTTTTCCGATAACATGGTCTTGCAACGGGACCGGGCGGTGCCGGTATGGGGGAAGGGAACTCCCGGAGAAACGATTACGGTGTCGATTGCGGGGAAACAATTTTCCGGCAAGGCGGACGAGCAGGGAAATTTTCAGGTTGCCATCGGGCCGTTTGCCGCCGGGGGACCGCATGAACTGACGGTTGCCGGAAGCGACTCGCCGCGCGTGTTTAAAAATGTGATGTTCGGAGAAGTCTGGCTCTGCGGCGGCCAGTCGAACATGGAATGGACCGTCGCCAATTCGAAGACCGGCAAGGAGGCGATCGCCGGCGCCGGCGAATATCCCATGATCCGGTTGTTCAAGGCGCCCCGGCAGCCGTCGGCCCAGCCGTTGACTGCCATGAAGGCGGCCTGGCAGGTTTGTTCGCCGGAAACCGTCGGCCCGTTTTCCGGAGTGGGCTATTTCTTCGGACGGGAACTGTACCGGGAATTGCAGGTGCCGGTCGGTTTGATTCTCTCCTGCTGGAGCGGCACCCGGATCGAACCCTGGACGCCACTGTGCGGCCTGAAGCAGCTGCCGGAACTGGCGACGCTGGCCGAAGAGGCGGAGTCGCGCGTCGGCGGCACGGCCGCTTATGCCGCTTTGACGAAGCGCACGGAGGCGACCTATACCGCCTGGCTCCGGCGTTATCGGGAGGCGGTGAGCCGCAATGAGATGCCTCCGGCGCCTCCGGCTTTCCCGAAAATTTTCAGTCCGGCGACCCGCGCTACGGTTGCGGCGTTGTATAACGGCATGATTCATCCGTTGACGCCTTACGGCATTCGCGGGGCCATCTGGTATCAGGGCGAGGCGAACCTGGGAGACGGGGCGGCTTATTACAGTAAAATGGAAGCGCTGGTTCGCGGCTGGCGGGAAATGTTCAACAATCCGGACATGTCCTTTTATTTCGCGCAGCTTGCGCCGCATGATTACAAGGGCGACGCCTTCCGGCTGCCGGTGATCTGGGAAGTGCAGCAGCGGTTTGCGGACACCTTCCCGAAAACCGGTATGGCGGTGATCAACGACGTCGGCATGCTCAACGACATCCATCCCAAAGACAAGGAGACCGTGGGCCGCCGCCTGGCTTTGCTGGCGTTGAAACGCGATTACGGCCGGACGGAACTGGTGGCGGATTGTCCCGCCCCCGAACAAATCGAATTCAAAGGGGGGACCGTGGAGATTACCGGTCGCCATGTGCAGACCTGGAAAACCCGCGACGGCAAGGCCCCGAACTGGTTTGAAGTCGCCGGCCCGGACTGCGTGTTTCATCCCGCCCGGGCGGAAATTTCCGGCAACAAGCTGCTGGTCTCCAGTGATAAGGTGACGAATGCCCGGCAGATCCGGTTTGCCTGGCATCAGCTCGCGGAGCCGAATCTGACCAACGAAGCGGGATTGCCGCTGGGAGCCTTCCGGGCGGCGCAGCCGGTGTCGGCGGAAGAACTTGCCGAATGGGTGCCGGAGGCCGGAAAATACAAGATGGTGTTCCGCTGCAATATGCTTGCCGGCGACAAAAACGCCGCGGTCGCGGCGAAATACGATCTGGATTACAGTTCGGCGCTGAAGGGAAAAGTCAAGCGGATCGGCTATCTGGTCCGGCTGGAAAAGACCGACGGCACCAGTCAGTATGTCTGGTGCGCCATGGATCCTTTCGATACGGAACTGCGCTACATGGGGGTGCCGACCTTTTCCATGGGGCGGAAATTCCAGACGTTTGTGACCAATCTGGAGGTGCGTTCCAACGTGCCCGGCGTGAAAACCGGTACTTTTGAACGCGGCAATATCGAGTTCTGGTGCTCGAATTACACGGCACCGAATGTGGCGAATGTGCCGGGGGCTTCGTCCGAAACATTCGACTTCGGTGATGCCCCGGCTCCGGTGTACAAGCCGGGATACGGCTCGATGCAGGTTCACAACACGGCGGAAAAACAGACCATTTTCGCCTACAATCGCTGGGCCGCCGGTCCCGATGCGGAAATCGGCATCGGAAACGCGCCTTCCGGCAATCCGGACTGGACTTTCACCAAATTCAGCCGTACGCTGAAAAGCGCCACGCTCTGGGTCCTGGCTGAGCTGGAATAACGCATCGCGTTCCGGAAACATCAGGGGCGGGGGGCTTCCATTGCGGAAGCCCCCCTTTTTTTCTATTTTTTGTTGTCCGGACCGGTGGCGCGATCCGTCTCACGCCACGGGCAAAGTGCAAAATAATTTCAGTTCAGGACTTGAAAAATCCATTTGAAAGCGTAAGTTCTGGATGATGGAAATCAGAGATTCCGGAGACGGGTGCGATTGTATTATTCCGTGTGCAATCAGATGGAAGATCTGGCGGAATTGGACCGGCGGATCGCGGCAATGCCCGAGTTCTCGGCCTTATCCGGGGAGTCCCGTTACGCATTGCGGCTGGCTTTGGAGGAGATGATTTCCAACGTTATCAAGTACGGTTATGATGACCATGCCGTGCATGAGATTGGAGTGACGCTGGATTTCCACGGCGAAGCGGTCCGGGTGCGGTTGACCGACGACGGTCGCGCGTTCAATCCGTTGACCGAGGCGAAGAAAACCAGGACCGCGGCGGATTTGAACGGGCAGGACATCGGCGGACTGGGGGTGTTTCTGGTGCGGAGTCTGGTGGAAAACCTGAAATATCGGCGGGAGGCCGATCGGAATATTCTGGAATTTACGATTGGAGAGGCAAGTCGGAAATGATTACCGTGACGCATCGGCAGAATTGCACCGTGATGAGTTTTTCCGGGGAACTGAATTCGGTAACGGCCCCCGAGGCGGATGCGGCGATTGCGGCAGTTTGCAAAGAGGGCTGCATGGCTTTGATTTTTGATTTTGCCGCGCTCACGTATCTCAGCAGCGCGGGATTGCGTTCCATCTTGATCGGCGCCAAGAACATGCGGGAACGCGGCGGCCGGTTTGCCGTGGCCAATGCCGGGGAGAAAATCCAGCGGGTATTTCAGCTGAGCGGTCTGGCGCGGCATTTTGCCTCGTTTGCTTCGATTGATGAGGCGGAGGCCTCCTTCACGGGGGAAGAGCCCGCCCGCTGATTGGGAGGCGGGAGCCGCAGGTTGAGAAGAACCGCCTCCGTCCGCTGCCGGTGGATCCGGAATTGCGGCGGGGGTGCTTTTTTTGCTGAGGACGGCGCGCAACGCCGCGGAAAAAGGGAGATGGGAAACAGAGAAATGACTGCACGCGCGTTTGACAACGAGAAGTATCTGGAAGAACAATCACGGGCCATCCTGGAGCGGGCGGCGCGCTTTGATAACAAACTTTACCTGGAGTTCGGCGGCAAGCTGGCCTACGACTATCACGCAGCCCGGATTCTGCCGGGATTCGATCCCAATGTGAAAATGCGGCTGCTGCAGAAACTCAAGGATAAAATCGATATCGTCATCTGTATTTTCGCCGGAGACATCGAACGCAAGAAGATCCGCGCCGATTTCGGCATTGCCTACGATGCGGATACTTTGCGGATCATCGACAATCTGCGCGACTGGGGACTGGATGTGAAGGCCGTGGTCGTCACCCGCTACGCCGACCAGCCGGTGGTGAAAACCTTCATCAACAAGCTGACCCGGCTGGGAATCCGGGTTTACGCGCACCGGGCGATTCAGGGGTATCCCACTGATCTGGATACCATTGTCAGCGACGAGGGCTACGGGGCCAATGAATTTATTGAAACGGAAAAACCGATTGTGATCGTTACCGGTCCCGGCCCGAGTTCCGGCAAAATGGCGACCTGTCTGTCGCAGGTCTATCATGAACAGAAACGCGGCGTTTCCGCTGGATATGCCAAATTCGAGACGTTCCCGGTGTGGAATCTGCCGCTCAAGCATCCGGTCAATCTGGCTTATGAGGCGGCGACGGCGGATATCGGCGACGTGAATATGGTCGATCCGTTTCATCTGGAGGCCTATGGCAAAACCGCGATCAACTACAACCGGGATATTGAGATTTTTCCGGTGGTGCGGCGGATCTGCGCAAAGATTATGGACAGCGAACAGCTGTATCGTTCGCCGACGGACATGGGGGTGAACCGGGTGGGCTTCTCCATTATGGACGACGAAGCCGTGCGCCGGGCGGCCACCCAGGAGATTATCCGCCGTTATTTCCGCTACCGGTGCGAATATGCGCTGGGGATGACTGATCAGCAGACGGTGGACCGGGTGAAGCTGCTGATGGACGAGGTCGGCGCAGTGGAGGAAGACCGTTCGGTGGTGGCCCCGGCGCGCAATGCCGCCCGCGAGGCGGCACAGCAGAAAGACAAGGGCAGCGACAACATCTATTGCGGTGCCGCGTTGCAGCTGCCGGACGGCACCATCATCACCGGTAAAAATTCGCCGCTGATGCACGCCGCAGCCAGTTGTGTGATCAACGCCATCAAGATTCTGGCGGGGTTGCCGGACGAACTGCTGCTGATTTCACCGGAGGTGATCGATTCCGTGGGGATGCTCAAAAAAGATTTTCTGAAAAGCAAGCGGGTCAGTCTTGACCTCGGAGAAGCTCTGATTGCGCTGAGCGTCAGCGTTCCGGCGAATCCGGCGGCGGGACTGGCGATGCGCAATCTGCCGCGGCTTTCCGGCTGCGAGATGCATCTGACCCATCTGCCGACTCCGGGCGACGAGGCCGGGCTCCGCAAACTTGGGATCAACCTCACCAGCGAACCGAAATTTGCCAGCCGTGATCTGTTTGTAGATTAACGTGTGCTGTCTTCATTGACCAGACGGCAAAAAGGAACACCACCGATTCCCGGTATGCGGGGATCGGTGGTGTTTTTTTCGGGATAAGCGTTTCGACGCACCCGGAACGTTATTTTTTATGAACGAGCCGGGTTAATTCAAAGAGGTTTTTGTATTCGGCATCCGGATAACGCTGCGGGTCTTTGCCGTTGGGCCAGCATTCGTAGACGACCCGGTCCAGCGTGTTGTGGTTGACCCGGTTGTTTTCCAGCGTGACGGCGGTGGTGTCGATGCCGGTGCGCTTTTGCAGCCACTTCCGGGCTTCCGTGTCGGGCATGGCCTGGAATTTGGCGATGTCTTTGCGGTTGAACAGCAGTTCCACTCCCGGCGGTGTGAAATTCGAGTTGTGGAACATCAATACGACCGCGCGCCCGCCCGCTTTCGGCGCGGATTTCCGCGTGAAGGTGTTGTTGCGGATGGTAATGTTGCCGCCGAAGTATTCAAACGGCCGTTTGGTCATTTCCGGATCAGTGCTGCGCGGATCGCGGGAATTGAAGAGCGGCATGCTGATGAACGGGTAGTCGATCGGAGTTTTGACTTCCGGCATGAGGAAGGTGCAGTTTTCGACCAGTACGTTCCGGCAGCCGTTGCGGAAGCGGATGAAGTCTCCCGGCGTGTTGTTGAACGTACAGTTGCGGATGACGAGATCGCTTGCGCCGTTGGCGTTGTAGATCATGTGCGCGGAGATCTCCGTACCGGCGTTTTCGAAATGACAGTCTTCCCAGGTGATGTTGCGGGAAGTTTTGCCATTCACGCCGGTGGCGCCGTAGTTGACGCCGGGCATGTCGACGAAGCGGCAGTGATCGATGGTGACGTCCTGCGCTTCGCGCAGCTGCAGACCGTAACCGATTGGGGTTTCGCCGGCGAACCGCAGCCCGGTGATGCGCAGATTGCGGGGGCGGCGGATCTGCATTAATGTGGCGAAATTGGCGGAACCCACGGTGCGGGGATCTTTCGGGTCACGCTGGATGATGGTGGCGAAATCAGGGGCTCCCCGGAGAGTCAGGAGATTTTTTTCATGCCCGGGGCGGTTGATGTCAAGACCGGTGCCCTTGCGGGTGGCGGGATTGTGGCGGACGTTGTACACGCCCGGGGCGAACTGCACGGTTACCGGTTCCTGCTTCAGTGCGGCGGCGACGAATTTCCAGAATTCCGGAGCGGTCCACAGAGCGGCGTCGGCGGCGGTTTGGCCGCTGCCGCTGCCGGTTTTCTCCGGCGCGACGAAGAGCGTCACGTCGGCTAGGAGCGGGCCTGCGGTCAGGACGAACAGCAATACAGCCAAAAACGATACACGGGAAAAGGTCATAAGAGGATTCCTTCTGTGATAATCAGGTTTTGCCGGGGAAAAAAATGGCGCGATCCTTGTCGCGCCATTTTCTTATTGCATAGTCCGCTATATGGTCTTTATTTCTTGTCCATCCAGAAGTAGTAGCGGAAGTTGTCGGAGGCGGACCGTCCGGTAATCTGTTTCCCGGCAGTGATTTTCTGGTTACTCATGGAGCTTGCATGGCCATCCACCCAGCTCAAGGTCATCTGCGTGTAGTTGTCATGGCGGCCATAAGAACGGCGCGCCGAGGACCCCGGACCATTGTTGTAGACGAACGCATAGTTCATCGCGCTGGTCGCCGCCTGGCCGGTGTCGTCGCTTTCGCCGAACATGATGGTGAGGGAGGGCTGTTTGACGGCATTGATTTTCTGAAAAACGCCGTTGTAACCGATATAACGGCGGTCAGGCTTGGAGGGATACGTGGTGGTTGCCACATACGGAATACCGTAGCCACCGGCATAATTCCGGTTGGAATCCGCCAGAGCTTCCCGATGGGATTCATTGCTGATGCCTTCCAGTCGCTAGGCCGGGCAGCGGAATACCTTGCTGTTGATGACGTCGGCATAGGTATCCTGATCGGCCAGTTTGTCCGTATTGCCGATGTAGAGTGCCAGAATACCTTTCCAGGCGACGGTTCCCATGCTGACTCCATTGATCGTATAACCACTTCCACAGGCGGCCGGCAGATAGTCGGTGTCGCTGCCGTACATGGCGGCGGCCTGACCAAACTGCTTCTGATTGCTGAGGCAGCTGGCTTTGTAGGCGGTGCTGCGGGCCCGATTCAACGCGGGCAACAGCATACCGGCCAGGATGGCGATGATCGCGATGACGACCAAGAGTTCAATCAGGGTGAACGTTCGATAAGAGGTCTGATGGGTGAATTTCATATTTTCGCTTCTGTTTTCGAACCATTGAAAACGGTTCTATTGCATCATGCTTCATCCGTTCCGCCGAATAAATGCGGATCTGTTCCTATTAATTATAATCGAAAAAACAAAATTGTGAATCGAAATGTCTCATGAATGATCAAAAATATTGAATTTTTTTTGGATACATCTGGATAGTTTCCTCCTGCCTGATTTTTCCGTCTATTCCTGACCAGGGAAAAGTTTTCCACGATCATTGTTGGTGCTGCGGGAGGAACAACCGCGGGCCTCGGGACCCAATCTGGAGCGATACGCTTCCGGTTTCCGGAATGGTGTTGCACGGGGAAATATTGCAGGTGTGGCGGAGGGGGGGCACCGCCGGAATTGAAAAAAAATATTCCCCATGTATCTTATAGCGAATTTATGCCGGACACAGGGGCGGCGGAAGGAGTCCCGGTGGCACATGGGCCGGTCCGCGCGGTACACCGCGTTTTCGAGACGTGGCATGGCGGAGGTGCTCCGGCTCTGAAAATGGGAGGTACAGGTACTTTGGATCCAACTATCCGTAAAATGATTCACGGTTTTCGGCATTTTCAAAAGGCTTATTTTTCCGACAGTACCGAGCTGTACGCCCGGTTGAAACATGGCCAGATGCCGGGCACCTTGATGATCGCCTGTTGCGATTCCCGGGTGGATCCTGCGCATGTGACCGGAAGCGGGCCGGGGGAGATGTTTGTGATCCGCAATGTGGCGAACCTGGTGCCGCCGTATCATCCCGATTCCGAGTTTCACGGGGTAAGCGCCGCGATCGAATATGCAGTTTGCGCGCTGGAGGTCCGGCATATCATTGTCCTGGGGCATTCCCGTTGCGGGGGGATTCACGCGCTGATGGCGGAAGACGGGCAGACGCATCCGTCCGAATTTCTGGCGCGCTGGCTGTCGCTGGCCGAACCGGCGCTGCGACGGGTCCGGGAACGGCTTGTCGGCGCGCCGCGGGAATTGCAGCAGCGCGCCTGCGAGGAAACCTCCATCCTGCTGTCGATGGAAAACCTGATGACGTTTCCCTGGATCCGGGAACGGGTGGAGGCGGGCAGCCTTAAAATCCATGGCTGGTACTTTCACATGGACACCGGGGAGATGTACGACTATGATTCTGAAAAAGAGGAATTTCTGCCGTTGGATGAGCATCGGGATCAGGGCTGATGCGACGTTTTTTTTATCATGATTCAACGAGGTTCCGGAGAACTCCGGCCGGAAGGAAAAAGGACGATGAAGACGATCATTCCCGCGATGTGGAGCGCATTTCTGATGGAGGAAACGCCGGAGCAAATGGTGCAGACCATGCTGGCGTACGGATACAACTCTACGGAGCTTTCGGACGAACATGCGCGGCAGCTGCTGGAGCGCGGTACGCCCGCGCAGGTCGGTGGTGAGTTCAGAAGTTATATGAACGATCTCGGATTTTCCACACCGCAGGGGCATCTGCTGCTGGATTGTGATCCGGCGGAAGCGGATCCGGACCGGCGGCAAGCCCAGCTGGAGACGTTTCGGCGCTGGTTTGAATTATTTCACGCGCTTGGGGTCCGGGCGGCGGTGCTGCATCCGGCGGGACTGAACGCGCCACGCACCGACGCTTACAGGACGGGGGCCGCCTGGGAGCGGACGGTGGAAACGCTGGAGGTGCTGCTGGAACTGACCCGGGATATGTCGTTTACCATCTGTCTGGAAAATCTGCCGTATCACTATACGGCTTACGATCAGCTGGCGTCGCTGATCCGCGCCGTCCGCGGCGGGGAACGGCTGGGAATCTGTCTGGATACCGGGCATCTGGCGTTAAACGGAGGCGACTGTGCGGCGTTTGTTCATGCGGCCGGTTCGCGCTTGAAGGCGCTGCACATTACCGACTGCGTGGCCTGTACCTGCGGCGGAAAGCATGACCACTTTTTCCCGACCGCAGGGTGCATCGACTGGGCGGGGCTGGTGGCGGCGCTGCGCGCGGAGGAATACCACGGCCTGTTCAATTACGAAGTACCCCGGGAGCGGGAGTGCGTGAAGGCTGTCCGTCTCCTGAAATTGGCGTACAGTCGCAAATTGGCCGACACGCTGCTGCAGGAAGAGCATGGCGCATAATGCATGACGGTACGGTGGGTGTTGCATGAGGCGGCACTCCACCGTACTGAGGGATGTTTGGGACATCGGTGTGCCGCTTCGTCCTCCGAGGGCGAGCTGCGGCGTGGGGGGGAGGGGATGGATCACCGCCGTTCCAGCAGCACGGTTTCTCCCTGAAAGCGGACGATTCGTTCGGAGCCTTCCGGAAACACCAGCCGGATTCCGTCTGGAAGTTTCTCCACTTGCGGCAGGGCGTCCTGCTGCCCGGTCCGGTACGGCATCAGGACGGTCCACAGCTCCATGGAGCGGGTGGCACGCGGCCAGGAGGCGCGGAAGTGCCAGCGTTCGGGACGCTTTTCCGGAGCGGCGGGAAGAACCGTATTCTCGAAGGTTCCGAATTGTAACGGTTCCGGCGCGAAGAAGCGGACTTCCAGACCGGCTTGGGGCAGTTCAAGGGCCATGGATTGCCGCTGTTCGTCGAAAACGCCGGGCCGGACGGTATGAAGATTGAATTCCCAGACATGCGGATCGTCCGCCTCCGCCCGGTCGCGGATGACGAACAGCCCCGGCCGGACATGGACGATGGTCCGGAGCACCCGTTTCAATTCGGGATAGGCGCGGGAGGCGTCGCCGGTGGCGAGATCGAAATCCTTGTCGTGCCGGAATTCCGTTATCGCGCCGGCGGCCTGTTCGCTGCGCAGCTGGCCCCGGCCGCCGTCATAAGTGAGACCGCAGTGGGATTTTGTTTCCCAGGTCCAGAGGCGGTGGTGGGGGGACTCGTAGGCGTCATAATAACCACTGGAGAGCAGCAGTGGTTCGGTGTAGGCTTCGAGCATGAAACAGTTCTGGGCGTTATGGCGGTGGGAGGTGTTCCCGAACGGGGAGCATTCGAAAATCAGTCCGATGTCGTCTTCATACTGCGCCAGATTGTTGCGCATGACGACGAACCCGATGTCGGGAAAGAGCCGGGCCGTCGGCAGCCGGTCGAGTCGTGCCGGTCCCAGCTGGCTCCAGTCCCGGACGATCAGCGGCATGCTGGGCGCGATATGGGCGGTGGGAGCTCCGCCCAGCCGCCGGATCGAGGTCAGAAAATCCGGATTGCCGCTGTATGAAGCCGCGATGGCGGAGGTCATGGCCAGATTATAGCGCGGGGTTTCGCCGTCCCCGAAAGAAGGGAGACGTGTTTCCGCCGGCCAGCCGTACAGCGGATAATAACCGGCATTGCGGAAGTAGGATTTTCGGCCGAGATCGAGGCCGGTGGCGGTGCGGATTTTCATGACCCAGCCGATGGTGGCCTCGTTGGTGTAGCTCCAGTAGGCGACGCCCTCGTTCCAGCCGCCGTCGGGGGTGCCGTAGGTGGGGCAGAAGGCGCGGAAGGTTTCGGTGCTGTATGCGAACCACGGGAGGGCTTTTTCGGGGCGTTCATGCGCCAGCATCACCGCCGCTTCGCCGAGAATCTGCAGATACCCGTTCGGGTGGCTGTGGTAGGGCCGCGAATCAAAGGGCATGGCGGTCAGATAATCGTAAAACTGTTCGGCCCGGCGGCAGATGGAATTCTCGATTTTCCGCCGTTCCTCCGGCGTGTAGAGGTCGTAGGTCCAGTCATAGGAGGCCATCCCCCAGCGCATGATCCACATGGCGGGTTCGTCGTTGTGATTCAGCGAGGTCGAACCGTCCGGATCCCAGCTGAAGAAATGCAGCACCCGGCGTTTCGCCTCTTCGCCCAGTGCCTTGTCGCCGGTGAGGAGGTAGCCCAGGGCGGCCCGTTCCATCCGGTACTGGGTCGGGCGGGTGTCGTTCATGACTTTTACATAGCCGTCCAGCCAGGCCTGGAAGTTTTTCCGGCGGTCCGGGAGAAACGCCGGTTCCTCCGCCAGTTTTTCCCCGTAATAATGGTATTTTTTGAAATTGTTCCGGATCCAGTCGGCGCTGGCTTTCAGGTCGCCTTCCCGCGCCCGGCGGCGAAAGTCGCTCAGCGTATCCGGCGTGACGTACAGCCGCGGATGTCCCTGCGGCACCCGGTTCAACGTTACTCGCGCATCCGGATACGGGGCGGATTCCGCATTCTCCGGAATGGTGAAGCTCCAGGTCCGGGTCCAGACGGTGCCGGAGGGTTGATTTTCGACGCCGATCCGCCAATACCATTTTCCGGGGGACATGGTCTGATCCGGCACCTTCAGGTGGCGGGAAATGCCGGTATGGCGGATTGCATCCCGGAAATCCGGATTCTGCGCGTATTCCAGCGTATAAGTGTACTGCCCTCTGCTCCAGTTCAGCGGGGGGAGCCAGACGAATGCGGGCGGATTGGTGGCGACGACGGCGCCGTCGGCCGGGGTGCGGGGATAGTTCTGCTGATTTTCCGCCTGCCGGTCGATGCCGAGGGCTTCGGCCGGATCGACGTCTTTCCAGTGGACGCTGAGATTGTCAAAGTAGAGATCTCCAATTTCTTCAGCCTGATCGCCGGTCGGTCTGAGGACGAGATTGAGGACGTTGGCGTCCGGGGGAAGGGATGGGATGGACAGGACGTAGCGCCGCCATTGTTCCGTCGCTTCGAGAGAATGCAGGAAGCTCCCCAGGCAAACGAGGTCCTGACCCGGTTTTTGCCGGTTGAAGAGCAGTCCCGCCTGGAACCGGTGCGGACGGTTTGACCGGGCGTGGAAGGTCATTTCCAGCACCTGTGCCGGGTGTTTCCGGGGGGGCAGGTTGAAGAACTGCGTGGCGTAGGGCTTGGCGTCGGTCCATTCATCGTGGACGCGGAGGCAGAACTTCCCCTCATACGGTCGTTCGGTGGAAAAAGAAACCACAGGAATCTTCTGTTTTGCCGGAGCGCTGCCCCAGCTTCGCCAGACCTTCGACTGCCGTTCCAGTCCGGGATCCTCCAGCAGGTTGTCGCCGCAGACCGTTGCGGAAAGTCCGGACAGAAGTAACAGAAGACAGCCGTGAAAATTCCGTCGCATGAAGAGCCTCCCTGTTGGTGAAAAGAATCATTCGATATGGGAGCAAACGATACAGGTTTCCGGGGAAGTTGTCAAGTTCCGTGAGGAGTTCCATTTCGGAGCTCCTTCAGAAATATCCGCACGATCCGCCGGGTTTCCGGCGTAACCGGCGCAAAAGCGCTGTGCCGGATCAACGGCGCCCAGATTACGACGCCATCCGGAGTCCGCAACGGCGGCGGCGTTTCCCAGACGGCGAAACCGCATTGTGTGCGCAGGGTTTTCAGTTTGACGGCGCGGGTGTGCCCGAAGGGCGTCATGGCTTCCCCCGGTGCGGGCGGGGCGATCCGCAGCGTTTCCGGCAGCCGGTCGGCGTCAAAAAAAGCCTCCTTTCGGGTAATACCCGCCGATGCGGGGAGGCGGGAGACGATTTCCGCTCCGAAACACGGATCGCCGTCGCCGGCCCACCGCCACTCGCGGGGCGCGGGCGGTTCGGCGGCCGTGAACGTTACCCGCCCGCAACGCAACCGGACGACTCGGTGCGGGCCGATGGCGAGTTGCCGGGTTTCCGGACTGTCCGGAAGCGCCAGCAGCCGGTTGAAGGCCGTCAGCAGGGCGTGCCCCGGCGGATGGGGCCCTCCGATTTTCCGGCGCAGCAGCCGGATGCGCAATGCGTTGGGAAGAGCACGCCAGAAGGCGGCGCTGCCGTCGTCCCGCATGGCGGCCTCTTCGGTCATCTGCTCCAATGCCCGGGCATCGTCGCGCAGGGCGGCGAGGGCACGGAGCAGGCCCGCGGAGGCGCCCGGAACCGCCGCTTCCAGTTCCGGCAGCAGGCGATTGCGCAGATAGTTCCGGCGGAAGCGGTTGTCGTCGTTGGTGCGGTCGTGGCGCCAGTCGCGGATGTCGCGGCTTCGCAGGTAATCTTCGATGGCGGCGCGTTCCATTCCGAGCAGGGGGCGCAGCAGCACGACCGGTCCGATCCGGGTGAGCTGCCGTAAACCGGTCAGTCCCGAGGCATTGCCGCCGCGCAGCAGCCGGAGCAGCAGGTTTTCGCGCAGATCTCCCCGGTGATGACCGAGCACCACGGCGCACCCGGGGTAGCGGCGCGCGAGCCGGCACCAGCAGGCCAGTCGCAGCCGCCGGGCGGCGGCTTCGATGCTTTCGCCGTGGCGGCGGTGCGTCGGAACGTTCAGGGCGACCACTCGAACGGGAATATCCCGTTGGCGGCAGAATGCCCGGCAGAAGGCGGCGTCTTCCCGACTCTCCCGACCTCGCAGGCCATGTTCGAAATGGACCGCCTCCACGGGAATGGGCGGCGTCATTTCCGCCACGGCCTCCCGGACCGCGATCAGCGCGGCGAGGCTGTCGGCGCCGCCGCTCAGGCCGACGAAGAGCCGCGTGGGGGCGGCGGCGCGGATTAATCGGCGAATCGACTCGTAATTCATGGTTTTTCCGGTTGTAATCCTGCAAATTCGTTATAATATATAATTTTGAATGCAACTTTACAAAAAAGCGGGAGTTTTTTCATGGCTTATATCGTCGTTGCCACCGGCAATGCCCACAAGGTGGAAGAATACCGAAAGCTGTTGGCGGATCAGAAGGTGGAGTTGAAATCCCTTCTGGATTATCCCGGTTTTCCGGGGGTGGAGGAGGACGGCGCGACCTTCCGGGAGAACGCCGCCAAAAAAGCGCTGGCGGCCTGCCGTTACTGCGACGTGCCGGCGTTCGCCGATGATTCCGGGCTGGAGGTGGAGGCGCTGGACGGGGCGCCGGGGGTTTATTCGGCACGATATGCCGCGACCGATCCGGAACGGATCGCCCGGTTGCTTGGCGAGCTGGAAGGCAAGGAAAACCGGCGGGCCCGCTTCGTCTGCGCCATCGCCATCGCGGTTAACGGAGAGGTGATCGAAACGTTTGAGGGCGAGGTGCGGGGGGTGATTGCCGCCGCGCCCCGGGGAGAACATGGTTTCGGCTATGATCCGGTATTCATTCCCGACGGGTATGACCAGACTTTCGGGGAGCTGGACGCGGAGACGAAAAACAAAATCAGCCATCGGGCGAATGCGTTTGCCCGGGCTATGGAATTTGTGGAAGAGGAAATGTCGGTGCTGGACGATGATTTCGGCATCTGACCGGACCAAGAATGGGAGATGATGGGAAATGAGACGTTTTTGCATGGGAATGACGGCGCTGGCGCTGGCAGTGGCGCTGTTCGGGTGTACCACGGTGGAGCAGGGCACGAAATTCAATTCTCTGCCGGTGGGCGAGGGGACCAGCAATCCGCCGGTGGCGCACGTCAATGTGCGCATTACGGGGTTGTATCTTTTCGGGATTCTGCCGATCTTCTGCGGCAGCGTGGCCAGTGCGGGGAAGGCGGCGGTGTTCAGCGATACGGTTACCGTGGACAATGCGGTGCTGCTGTTGACGCGCACGGCACGCGGGATGGGGGGCGTGCGAATGTATGATATTGTGACCACGCGCGGCGGTTCGAATTATCTGCTGTTCAGCTTCGACTATATTCAGGCCTCGGGCACGGCGGTGGGCGCGCCGGGAGATTACCGGCGCTGACCGGCGGCGAGGCCGGCGGGAATCCGTGCTTTGCTTCCGGGGTTATTCCGCTGCGGCGGGGATGACGGTCGGCAGCAGCCGGCGGAGGGAGTCGCGGATTTCCGGGCCGGAGACATTGCGATGCGGATCCGCGCCGTGGGCGGCGAAAAAAACGCGCTCCCCGGCGGGATTCTCCAGAAAACCGACGTACCAGCCTTCGAGGAAGTGGGTGCGGTGGTTCCGGCCGGTGCCGGTTTTGCCGTAAAGTTGCCAGTTTCCGATGGGGGGTGTTGACGCCATGCAGGTTTTCAACACGGCGATCGCCTCCGGTGAAAAGTCGGTATGGCCGGAAAAGACATCGGCCAGCACGGATAGTTGTTCCCGCGGCGAAACAAGAAGGCTGGATTCAATCCAGAAGACGTTGTGGCCGTTGCTGTTCCATACGGAGATGTCGCCGTTTCCGTAATGCAGATTTGCGAGCGTTTTCCGGACGTAGCCGCGATCCAGCCGGGCGACCAGTTTCCGGTAGTAGGGCACGCAGGAGGATTGAAAGGCTTCCCGCAGGGTCACGTCCCGGTTCCACGCCGGATTTTCGTAAACCGTGCCGTCGTACCCCAGGCGGGTGCCGGGGCCGCTCAGGACGCCCTGGTCAAGTCCCATCAGGGTGGAAACGATTTTGAAGGTGGAGCAGGGCGGGAAGCGTCGGTCGGCCAGCTCGGGGCGGCCGGCAACGAGCAGTCGCGGTGTTGCGGAAAAGTAAAAGACCGCCACATATTCGGGAGGCGCCGGTACGGTCTCCGGCAGGGGCATTGCGGTGGTCGGCACAGTGCGGCAGCCGCCGCAGAAGAATGCGGCGGCAAAGCATGCGAAGAAAAGCTTTTTCAGAAACATGCCCAACCTTTGTCGATGAAGCCTTGAGTACGGTAATATAGCATGAAGTCCCGGAAAATGCATTCGGGAACAGGTGAATTCCAGATTAAAAAAAAGCCCGTTTCGAGGGGGGACAGGGTGAATTTTACAGGAAAGGATGATCGACCATGAGCGCCCGCGATTCGCTGCGTATTCTGACCATCGGCAACAGTTTCACCGACAGCCTGACGGCCTGTTTCCCGCAGGTGGCCGCCTCCGCCGGGTGCGCGCTCCGGCTGGACCGGGCGAACTTCGGCGGCTGCGAACTGCGGCGGCACTGGAGTTACATAGAGGCAGAGGAGGCGTTTGCGGATTGCCGCATCTATCAGGGCGGCAGCCGGAAACTGCGGCGGATTCTGGCGGATGAGCCGTGGGATGTGGTGACCATTCAGCAGGCGAGTCACGAGAGCTGGCGGCCGGAGACGTTCCAGCCGTACGCGGACCGGATCGCGGCTTATGTCCGACGGCACGCGCCGGGGGCGGAACTGGTCATTCAGCAGACCTGGAGTTACCGCTCCGACGATCCCCGGCTGCTGCCGGGCGGAGAATGGGGCATCGATCAGGAGGAAATGTATCGTCGCCTGACGGAGAATTACCGGCGTCTGGCGCAGAATCTCGGTGTCCGGATGATTCCGACCGGGGATGCGGTACAGCTGGCGCGCCGGGCGCAGGGGGATCGGGCATTTTGTCCGTATCCGCAGGAACTGCTGCAGACGCTGCGCTGGCCGGACCTGCCGCCACAGGCGGGAGCGGTGGTGGGACGTTGTTTCTGGGAACGCGACGAAGGGGGACACTGGCGGCTGCGGCGGGATCTGATTCACCTCAACTGCCGGGGACAGTATCTGCAGGCCTGCGTCTGGTTCGCTTTTCTGTTTGAACGGCCGGTGGCGGAAATCACCTGGGTTTCGGAGAATCTCGACGTGGACGACGCGGCGTTTCTCCGGGCGGTGGCGGCTGCGGCGGTGGCGGGACGGGAATCGTTGTAACCGTTTTTAATCGTCCCCGTCCGGGCGGAGTCCGAAGGTACGGCACAGCGCGTCGAAGCGCGCCAGCGGGGACGGCCCGAATTTCGCCATGGAGTGCCGGATGCGCGGCAGGGATTTTTCCTGCATGTCGCCGGATTTGGAAAAGAATTTGTCGGCGAGACAGATCAGCTGTTCCTCCGGTGTTTCCGGCAGGAAATCCCGTTCCGGCAGTGGCAGCGCCCCGGCACGGATTTCCGCCGCGGTCAGGCCGCTGCCGGTGTGGCGCTCGCAGATCCGGGCGAACGGCTCCAGATTCAGGCCGTGTTTTTTTCCGTATTCACGCAGCATCCGGGCGCCGATGAGTCCGTGGGCGAGATAAGGTTGATCCCCCATGCAGAGGATGCCCGGAGCGTGGCAGGCGCCGATGCCGATGTCGTGAAGCATGGCCCCGGCGGCCGCCACTGCCGCATCCGGTTCCGGTCCGGTGCGACCGGGCCGGCGCAGCAGCGCCAGCGCCTTGTCCCGGACCTGAAGCGAATGCCGCAGCAGCAGTCGGCGCAGCGGCGTGTCTTCCGGATAGAAGTATGCGATGATGGCCAGTGGATCCATGGTTCCCGCGGGGGCGTTCCTTTCGCTTGATACAAGGCAATGCTGTCCGGAAAGTATAGCCCGTTGTCGTTACCGATGCAAGAAGGGATCGGAAAATTTTCCCGGGAATCCGGGAAAATTTTCCGGAATGCCGCGAAGGAGTTCAGCGTTCGCCGGGCGACAGAAACCGGGAGAAAAATGCCTCCAGCTTGTCAAATGGGATCAGACCGGTTCGATCGTAGAGATCGACATGGCCGGCGCCGGGGACGATATACAGCTCCTTCGGCTCCGCCGCGCGGCGATAGGCGTCTTCGCTGAATTCACGGGAATGGGCGTTTTCGCCGGTGATGAAGAGCAGTGCGCGTGGCGCAATGGTTTCCATGTCATGGAACGGGTAGAAATTCATGAACGCGACGTTGCTGGTAAGGGTCGGATGTGTGGTGGTCTCCGGGGTGGCTCCCGGAGGGGTGACCTCGCCGCGCGGGGTGCGGTAAAATTCATAGAATTCACGTTCGATCGGAGTGGAGTTTGTGGTGATTTCGTGAACGGTGCCGCCGGTGTAGGCGACCGGGCCGCCGGTGAATTCGGCATAACGCTGTTCCGCCGCTTCTTCCAGAATTTTCCGGCGCTGTTCCAACGTCAGGGAATGTTTCAAACCGTGGCGGGTGGCGTCCCCCATATTGTACATGCTGACGGTGGCGACGGCTTTCAGGCGGGGATCGATTTTCGCGGCGCTGATGGCGAAGCTGCCGCTGCCGCAGATGCCGATGGCGCCGATGCGGTTCCGGTCCACAAACGGCCGGGTGCCGAGAAAATCAACTGCCGCCCGGAAGGCCTCCGTATACAGATCCGGGAGCACGGCATTGCGGGCCTCTCCTTCGCTTTCGCCCCAGAACGGCAGGTCGATGGCGAGCGTGACGAACCCGCGTTCCGCCATTTTCATGGCGTAAAGACACGCGCTCTGTTCCTTGACGGCGCCCATGGGATGGCCGACGACGAGTGCGGGATAACGCACACCTTCCTGAAATTGCTCCGGCAGTACGAGAAGACCGGCAACCCGCAACCGGTACACGGTGGGAAAGGAGACTTTCGTCTGCTGCAATTTGTCGTTTCGGTAGAAATTGTCCGCGTCGGCGGGGGACTCTGCGATGACGGTGCCCGCCGCGGTCATCGCGCAACTCAGGGTCAATGTGGCGATTTTGTTCATCAATGTATTCCTTTCTGAAAAGGAACGGGGCCTTCCGCGGCACCCCGTCCGGTGTTGGATCGCAAATTTCCCAGTCAACCATACACAATGTATCATCTCAGTATGGAAATAACAAATACTTATAATTTATATGTGTCGATGCTTGAAAGGCATGGGTTATGGCCGTATGGTATCTGCCGGACGACCTGCCGGGAGAAACGATTGCAATGGAATTTCGAGTGTTGCGTTATTTTTTGACGGTGGTGCGGGAAGGCACCATAACCGGTGCGGCGCGCGCGCTGCACGTGACTCAGCCGACTTTGTCGCGGCAGCTGATGGAGCTGGAGGAGGAATTGGGGCGGACATTGTTTCTGCGGAGCAATCATGCCATTACGTTGACGCCGGAGGGGATGCTTTTCCGGAAGCGGGCGGAAGAGATCATGGCGATGGTGCGCAAGACGGAGTCGGAATTTCAGGCGACGGGCGAGCGCATCGGCGGCGCCGTGCATATCGGCGGCGGAGAAACCGATGCGATGAAACTGGTGGCGGAGATCATGCGGGAAATCCGCGATGAATATCCCGGCATTCACTTTCATGTGCACAGCGGCAATGCGGTGGAGGTAACCGAACGGCTGGACAAAGGGTTGCTCGATTTCGGCGTACTGATCCAGCCGGTGAATATTGACCGGTACGAGAGCGTGGCCCTGCCGGTGAAGGACGTCTGGGGGGTCGTGGTCCGGCGCGATCATCCGCTGGCGGGGCGCGGGACGGTGACCGCGGCGGATCTGTCCGGAGAGCCGTTGATCTGTTCCCGGCAGGTGGTTCAGGCGGAAACCGGAAAAAATCCCTGCATGGAATGGTTCGGACGGGATTGGGACGGACAGAATATTGTGGCGACATACAATTTGATTTTCAATGCGGCGCTGCTGGTGGAGGCCGGTGTCGGCTGCGCCATCGCCATCGACAAGCTGTTGAATGTGACCGGCAGCGGCAATCTCTGTTTCCTGCCCTTGCGACCGCGCCTGGAATCCGGACTGGACGTGGTCTGGAAGAAAAGTCAGGTCTTTTCACCGGCGTCGCGGATTTTTCTGGAACGGATTCGGCGACGGTTTGTTTCGGAAATTTCCACCGGCGGCGGCGATGCCGAGCCCCGGTAAAAACGCGGATCCCGGCTGTCGGGAAGTTCCAAACGGCTCGGTCAGTTCGCTGTTTCCGGCGGAAACTTCGCCCCCGCTTCCGGCATCAGTACGGTCGTGTCCGGCAGCGCCTGCCGGAGAAAACGCGCACTGTCCTCTCCGGTGCAATGCAGCAGTACGAGCGTTTGAATGCCGTACCGGCGGATTGCGGCGGCGGTTTGCGCGAGCCGTTCGGGCGCGGCATGGCGCAGATGCAGGCCGCCGATGACCGTACGTACGGGAATGTCCGGCCTGCGGGCACGGCAATATGCCAGGGTATTGATGATGCCGGCGTGACAACAGCCCTGCACCAGCGTGCCGTCGGCGGCCAGCAGCGCCTGTTCATCAGCGATCCGATCCGGCTGGAGGCCGTCCGGATCCAGAAAAAACGGTCCCCCGCAATCCTCTCCGGAGTTTCTCGGGATTGGTCCGGTCAGAAACAAGCCCGGACGGATTTCCGTAAAATCCCGCACCTCGTGCCGCCGGCCTTGCCGCAGCGTATCCCGTCCGGCCTCCGGCAGGGAAAGTTCCCGGACCGGTTGGCCGGGATGACGGCTCCACCGGGGAACGGCGATGCCGGGGGCGAACCAGATTTCGTCCGGTACCAGATCGCGCAGGCCGCCGGTGTGGTCGTTGTGTCCATGGGAAAGCACGACGCGGGAAACGGTCTCCGGCGTGATGCGCATTTGCGCCAGATTCGGGAGCAGCGCGCCGCCCGCACCGGTGTCGAAAAGGAACCATTCTTTCCGCCATTGCAGCAGCAGCGCCAGCCCGTGTTCCGCGACCAGCGGCGGCGCGGCGCGGTTGTCGACGAGGATGGTGACGGCAAGGCGTTCTTTCATGGCAATGTCCTTCCGGCCGGGGCACCGCTCAGTCGTCCAGGACGGCAATGCCGGGCAGGTTCCGGTACCGCTCCTCGGAATCCAGACCGTAGCCGACGACGTAACGGTCGGGAATATAGAACCCGGTCCAGTCGGCGGCGCCCAGACATTTTTCGGGAATGCGTTTATTCATGAGCACACAGCTGCGTACGCTTTCCGCGCCGAGCTCCCGGAAATGGGTGAGGGCGCTCTGCATGGACAAGCCCGTATCCAGAATATCGTCGATCAGCAGTACATGGCGGCCGCGGACCGGCAGCTTCTGCGGGGCGCGCACCGTCAGGGCGCCGGTGCTGCGGTCGTGGGCATAACTGGACGCGGCGAAACTGTCGATTTGGAGCGGCAGTTCAATCCGCCGGATCAGGTCCGCGCCGAAAAAGAGCGCTCCGTTCAGAATGACCACCGCAGTCAGGTCTTTGCCCCGGTAGAATTCAGTCAGTTCCGCGCCCAGCTCATTCACCCGCCGGGAAATTTCTTCCGGTGTGATCAGCATTTTCATGAATGTCAAACCTCAATCAGGGTGAATTTTTCGACATCGACCACGCCCTGGTCGGTAATCCGCAAAAAGGGGATGACCGGCAGCGGCAGGAACGCCAGCTGCAGAAACGGGGTTTCCAGCGGACAGCCGGTGAGGCGGGCGGACTGATGAATCCGTTCCAGTTCCTGGGCGACTTCCGGAAAACTTTTTTCCGACAGCAGCCCGCCGACCGGGAGCGGCATGACGTCCATGGTTTTTCCGTTCCGGGCCACGGCCAGACCGCCCTGGGCATCGATCAGGGCGTTGACGGCGACGGCCATGTCTTCGTCCGAAACACCGACTACGCAGAGATTGTGACTGTCGTGCCCGATGCTGGAGGCGATGGCGCCGGAATGCAGGCCGAAGCCGCGGACAAAGCCGAGGCCGATGTGCCCATTCTGACCATGGCGCTCCAGCACTGCAACCTTGAGAATGTCCTGCTTCGGGATGGCTCGTTTCTCCCCGCCGTCGCAGGGGAGAGTGCATTTCAGAAAATCCGTGGTCAAAGACAGTTCCCGGATGCCGATCACCGGTGTTTCCGGACGGGTGGAACGCACCCGGAACGCTTCGGCGGAGACTTTTTCCCGTTTGATCGAATGCAGAAACGGTGCGACCGACGGCGCCGGAGGACGGGCGGCGAACAGCGCGTCATCGACGATCCGGCCGTCTTTAATCACCTGCGCCACCCGGCATTGCTCCAGATCGGAGAGCAGCACGATATCCGCCCGGCAGCCGGGAGCCAGCAGTCCGCGATCGCTCAATCCGAAGTGCAGGGCGGGGGAATAACAGGCGATCCGGTAAACCGCCAGCGGATCGGCGCCGGCGGCGATGGCCCGGGCAATCATGCGGTCCAGGTGGCCGGAATGGACAATGTCCAGCGGATTGCGGTCATCGGTACAGAAGCAGAGGAATGGAGCATTCTGCACATTGATCAGCGGCAGGAGCGTATCCAGATTGCGGGCGACCGATCCTTCCCGGATCAGAATCTGCATGCCTTTGCGCAATTTTTCCATGGCTTCGCTCAAGAGACTGCATTCATGACAATTGCGCACGCCTGCAGCGAGATAGGCATTGAGGTCCCGCCCGCCGAGTAGCGGGGCGTGGCCGTCGATGTTTTCAGAGCAAACGGAGAGTTTTTCAAGGACGTCGGGGGCTTTATTAAGCACGCCGGGCACGTTCATGAATTCGGCCAGCCCCGGAGCGGCGGGATCGGTGGCATAGTGGCGGACGGTTGCGGCGGAGAGCGCGCCGCCCGCGGTTTCCAGATGGGTGGAGGGTACACAGGAACTGATCCGGACGCGGAGGTCCATGATCATGCGCCGGGAACACTCCAGAAAATAATCCAGCGCCGCCGCTCCGGCGACGTTGGCCAGTTCGTGGGGATCACAAAAGGCGGTGGTAACACCGTGCGGCAGGACGCAGCGTTCGAATTCGTACGGGGTGATCATGGAGGACTCCACATGCACGTGCGCGTCGATGAAGCCCGGCACGGCGGTCCAGTTGGAGCCGTCAATTTCGTTTTTTCCGGAATAGGTTTCTCCGACGCCGACGATGCGGTCGCCGCAGACGGCAATGTCGCCGGTGATCGTTTCGCCCGAGGTCAGGCAGAAAATGCGGGTGTTCCGGATGACCAGATCCGCGGGTTCGAGGCCGCGGGCCTGATCAATGATGCGGGCGAGTTGTTCGCATGTTGCTTTCATGAAGTTCTCCGAATGTTCTCGTCATGTCATAACGGGGAAACTTACTGCCGGGTGGGATGGTTTGCAACTGTTTCCCACGAAACTTTCCCGGAAAAATCTGCCTCAAATCGGGATGTTGGTCGTGGCGGCGGTTTTACCGGCTCAACGCAGCCCTTTTTTGTTCCAGTTCCTCCCAGCGGTCGTACAACGCGGTGACGGCGGTCCTGGCCGCGGCGAGTTCCGCCTGCAGTTCCGCGGTGCGCGCGCCGTGTGTCGCGAAGAAATCCGGTCGTGAGAAGATTCCCTCCAGTTCCGCCGTTCGGGCTTCGGCGGCGGCGATCTCTTCTTCGATGGTTTCGAGTTCGCGCTGCTCTCGGAACGTGAGTTTTTTTCGTGGCGGATCCGGACGTGGCGGCGCCGCCGGAGCCGGAACGCGGGCGGTGGCGGTGGCGGATGATGGACCGGAATCCGTCGCCGCCATCCGGCGTTCCCGACGTTTGGCCAGATTGTAGTCGTAATCCCCGGGCGTGTGGAAAAGCGTTCCGTCGTCTTCAAAGGCGAGGATGCTGTCGCAGACCCGGTTCAGAAAATAGCGGTCGTGGCTGACCGCCACCAGACAGCCGCCGAAGTCCGCCAGCGCCTCTTCCAGCAGTCGCAATGAGGAAAGGTCCAGATCGTTGGTCGGTTCGTCGAGGATCAGGAAATTGCCGCCCTGCTTGAGAATTTTGGCCAGGGTGAGCCGGGCTTTTTCGCCGCCGGAGAGGTATTCGATGCGGGTATTGATCCGTTCGTCTTCGAAGAGAAAGCGTTTCAAATATCCCCAGATGGAGATTTTCTCCGCCCCGAGCTGGATGAAGGAATGTCCTTCGCCGATCTCTTCCGCGACGGTTTTGGCCGGATCGAGCACCAGGCGGGACTGATCGACGTAATTGAAGCGGACGGTCGGTGCGATTTTGACCTCTCCCGATGTGGGAGCGATCCGGCCGGTGATGATCTGGAGCAAGGTGGTTTTTCCGATGCCGTTGGGGCCGACCACGCCGAGTTTGCAGCCGGGGGTGAATTCAAAGGAGAAATGGTCCAGAATCCGCCGGTCGCCATAAGCGTGTGAGACGTCGTTCAGGATGACGGTCTGGTTGCCGAGCCGGGGGGCCGGGGGAATGACCAGTTCTATTTCTCCGGTGCGCACCGGAGCCTGCCGGGCGGCGACGGCTTCGAAATGTTTCAACCGGCCGACGTTGCGGCGCAACCGGGCTTTGGGGGAACGGCGCACCCATTCGATCTCGTCGCGGAGAAATTTTCGTCGTTTGGCCTCCTGCAGATCCTCGGCGGTCTCCCGGGCGGCCCGGGCGGCGAGGTAGTCGGCGTAACTGCCCGTGTAACTGTAGAATTTTCCCTGATCCAGCTCGACGATCCGGGTGGCGAGGCGGTCGAGAAAATACCGGTCGTGAGTGACCAGCAGGCAGCTGCCGCGCCAGGAATGGAGAAACTCCTCAATCCATTCGATGGTGCGGACGTCCAGATGGTTGGTCGGTTCGTCCAGCAGCAGCAGATCGGGTTCGGAGACGATGGCGCGGGCGAGGGAGACCCGGCGTTTTTCGCCGCCGGAGAGGGTGGCGACCGGGCGGGAGTCCGGCGGCAGGCGCAGTTGGGTCATGACGGTTTCGAGTCTGCTCTCCGGGCGCCAGGCGTCGTGGCGATTCAGAAGGTGTTCGAGTTCGTCGTGAAGGGCGGAGCCGGGGGTGCTGTTTTCGTAACGGCGGAGCAGGTCCTCCATCCAGCCGAGTCCGGTACGGACATTATCGGAGATGGAAAGGCTTTCATCCAGCGCGAAGTCCTGCGGCAGCAAAGCGGTGCGCAGGCCGCGCGCCCGGGCAATGGTGCCGACGGGCGGGGAATCCAACCCGGCAAGCACCCGCAGAAACGTGGATTTTCCGCAGCCGTTGCGTCCGATCAGGGCTACGCGTTCGCCCTCGTAAAAGGCGAAGGAGGCATGGTCGAAAATCACCTGGCGGCCGATCGTCCATTCCAGTTCTTCCGCCGTCAGGAGAATTTTTTCAGCCATGACTCGGTTGCTCCGATCGAGGTCAGCGGCGGCCGGCTTCGGCGGCGCGCTGCTGTTCTACCGCCTGCTGGGCGATTTTGCGGAGGAAGGCGGCGTCTTCGGCCGTCAATTCCGGCGGCACGAAGGTGATGTCGGTGGCCGGACGATTGAATAAAGTGGCGAACCAGACGCAGGCCTGAAGGTATTCGCCGCGCGCATTGAGGTGAATTGAGTCGAAGCCGAGTTTGCTTTTGCCGTCCTTGGTGCGAGTCCAGCGCCAACCGTTGATGAGTGAGCCGGTCTGATCGGGCAGGTTCGGTTTCTGAAGTTTCTTGACCGTTTCCGCGGGAACGGCCCGGAAGGGATGGGGCTGTGCGTCGCGGGCTGCCTGCACCGCCGTTCCGGTCGGAATCTGGCGCAGACCGGTGTCGGCGGCGGCGCGGTTGTAGGCGGCGGCCACCTGCTCATACATCTGGTGCTGGTTGATGTGCCAGCTCTGCGGGGTGTCCGGCAGCAGCCGCGGATCGTCGGTGCGGTAGGCCCAGGTCTGCTGGATGACGATCTCCGCCTGCGGGGCGTGTTTGCGGATATACTCGATCAAGTTTTTGAGATGGGGCTGATAGGTGGAATAATCTTTGCTGAGCGGGCTGGCCTGCTGGATGGAAATGATGTCCCAGCGGTCGGCGGTCAGAAAGTCGGCCAGAGTACGATACTTTTTGCTTTCCGCACTGCCGCCGTAGTAGGGGGGGCGGTACGCGGGATCGGCTTCGGTTTTGGCGATTTCCCGGCAATGGCGTTCGAGAGAGCAGCCGCCGATATTGGCGCCTTCCAGCTTGACGGTGCACCCGGCGGACGCGGCGGCCTTGGCGAAGTACCGGCGCAAACTGGCGGAAAAGCTGTTGCCGACGGTAAGTACCTTCAATTCTTCCGTGCCGAAGCAGACAAGCGGCAGCAGCCAGAGGGCGCAGTAGAGCAGACGACGCATAACAAGACTCCTTTGCTGAAATGGAAATGAGGACAATATTTATAAAGTATCACAGTCTGCCGGATTTTCAATCCGATGGGGCTTTTTTTCATTACCGGTCTTGTTAGCCGGGAAATGCAAAAAAACGTTTGCATGACCGGCGTGACCGTGATATATTATATTGTCTCAATGATTCCGAGGCTCAGGGTGCGCAAGTTCCCGCGGCCGGGGAGGTGGGGGCAGATCAGGCGGACCGGCCTGACCGCGGCGGAGACTTCCGCTTCGGCAAGGCGGCGCGCGTTTTTCAAGAATCTGCGGCATGATTTTCCCGGAGCGGCTCTGAGAGCGGTTCCGGTTTTTTTTTATGCTGAAAAGAGGAGCAGGAGGAGATATGGAGAAATCACTGGAGAAGGAGAAACGGGTGGCACTGGTCGGCATCATCGTGGAAAATCCGGCCTCGATCGAACGCCTGAACGCGACTCTGCACGAATATAATGAAATCATTGTCGGACGCATGGGCATTCCTTACCGCAACCGCCGGATCGGCATCATCAGTGTGGTGGTGGACGCGCCCAACGACGAGATCAGCGCGCTGACCGGCAAACTCGGCAAACTCGACGGCGTCAGCGTCAAAGCCGTGTATTCGAAAATCGGCGCGGCAGTGGAATAACGGAAAACGCGAAAGGAATTTTGATATGTACAATCCGAAATCGAATGTCGCCACCGAGTTCATCGACGACGCTGAAGTCCGGGAGACACTGGCCTACGCCGCCGCCAACCGCAACAACCGGAAACTGGTGAACCCGTTGCTGGACAAGGCACGGGATTGCAAGGGGCTGACCCATCGGGAGGCCGTCGTCCTGCTGGAATGCGACCTGCCGGAGGAAAATGAACGGATGTTCGCGCTTGCCCGGGAGCTGAAGCAGAAACTTTACGGCAACCGGATCGTGATGTTTGCGCCGCTGTATCTCTCCAATTACTGTGTCAACGGCTGCACCTATTGTCCGTATCACTGTACCAACAAGCACATTGCGCGCAAAAAACTCAGCCAGGAGGAAATCGTCCGCGAAGTGATTGCGCTGCAGGATATGGGCCATAAGCGGCTCGCTCTCGAAACCGGTGAGGATCCCGTTCACAATCCGATCGAATACGTGCTGGAAAGCATCCGGACGATCTCTGGCATTCACCACAAGAACGGCGCCATCCGCCGCGTCAATGTCAACATCGCCGCCACCACGGTGGAAAATTACCGGAAGCTGCACGAAGCCGGTATCGGCACCTACATTCTCTTTCAGGAAACCTACAATCGTCAGGCGGACGAAGAGCTGCATCCCACCGGACCGAAGCACGATTACGCCTGGCATACCGAAGCGATGGACCGGGCCATGGCCGGCGGCATCGATGACGTCGGGCTGGGGGTTCTTTTCGGCCTGAATCTGTATCGTTATGATTTTGTCGGGCTGCTCATGCACGCCGAACACCTGGAGGCGGTGCACGGGGTCGGGCCGCATACGATCAGCGTGCCGCGCATTCGGCCCGCAGACGACATCAATCCCGAAAATTTCTCCAATGCGATTGCCGACGATATTTTCGCCCGCATTGTCGCGGTTCTGCGGATCGCAGTGCCGTATACCGGTTTGATCATCTCGACGCGCGAATCGCAGGCGGTCCGGGAACGGGTGCTGGAACTTGGGGTCTCTCAGATCAGCGGCGGCTCCCGCACCAGTGTCGGCGGCTACGCCGAGGAAGAACCCCCGGAAGAAAATTCCGCCCAGTTCGAAACCAGCGACCGCCGGACGCTCGACGAAGTGGTCAACTGGCTTTTGTCGCTCGGGTACATCCCGAGTTTCTGTACCGCCTGTTACCGCGAAGGCCGCACCGGCGACCGCTTCATGCGTCTGGTCAAATCCGGGCAGATCGCCAACTGCTGTCAGCCCAACGCCCTGATGACGCTCAAGGAGTATCTCGAAGACTACGCTTCCCCGGATACCCGCGCCAAAGGCGAAGCGGTCATCGCCGCCGAACTGGAACGCATTCCCAACGAAAAAGTGCGCCGGATCGCCCGCGAACACCTTTCCGAGCTGCACGACGGAAAACGCGACTTCCGGTTTTAAAGGATTCTCCGGAAAAAATTCCCCCATCGCCCACGGGGCTCGGGTTCCGCTTCGCGGACTGCGGAATTTTTTCCGGAGGCCACGCTCTCCGGGCCTCCGTGCGGCTCCGCCGTACTCGGCCCTGCGAGTAATGCAGGAGAGAGAATAGAAAATTTCCCCATCGCCCACGGTGCTCGGGTTCCGCTTCGCGGACTGCGGAATTTTTTC
>CASDQW010000001.1 GCA_949282965.1 uncultured Lentisphaeria bacterium | reverse complement strand
CGGCGGTGCGCGGCGCGGCGGATTTGGTCCGGCGCGGCCGGGAGGAATCCCGGCCGGCGCTGTCGCCGGACCGGTGGGGTTTGCGGGGGGATTTGGCAGAGACCGGTGCGGTGGTCGGCAAACCCAGCCAGCGCATCAGTGCAGTTTGAAGTTTTTTTATCATGTTTTCTTTCCTGATTAATGAACGCCGGCGAAACCGTTCGAAGGGTGGGCCGGCGCGGTCGTGTCAAGGTTCATTGCGAATGATATCCCGGAGAAACGCGGCGAACGCATCATGAAACTCCGGTCGGCGGAGTCCGAATTCCACCGTGCTTTTCAAAAATTCCAGTTTGTTGCCGATGTCGTGGCGGCGCCCTTCGAAGCGCAGTCCGTACAACGGCTGATGGGTCAGCAGCAGCTTCATGGCGTCGGTCAACTGGATTTCGCCGCCTCTGCCCCGCCCGGTCCGGTCAAGCTCCGCGAAAATCTCCGGCGTAAAAACGTAGCGCGACGCGATGGCAAGATTGCCGGGCGCGGTTGCCGGATCCGGTTTCTCCACCAGTGCGCGGACTTCGTACAGGCGTCCATCGCGGCTGACGGCGTCGGCGATGCCGTAGCGGTTCACCTTTTCGCGGGGGACCTCCTCCAGGGCGACCACTGCCGCGCCGGTGCGTTCGTGGGCCTCGACCAGCTGACCGATGACCGGCGGATCCCCGGTCAGCACCGTGTCACCCAGCAGCAGCGCAAACGGTTCATGGCCGACGAAGGTCCGGGCCCGGGCCACCGCGTCGCCGAGTCCGTTCAACTCATGTTGATAGACGTAATGGATGTTCGCCAGAGCGTCGATCGCCGCCAGTTCCGCCAGAAGCTCCTCTTTTCCGGAAGCCTTCAGCCGGGCCTCCAGCTCCGCGGCAGGGTGAAAATGGTCCTGGATTGCGGTCTTGCCGCTGCTGATGACGATCAGAATCTCGGTGATTCCGGCGGCGGCGGCCTCTTCGACGACGTACTGGATGACCGGCTTGTCGACCAGCGGAATCATCTCTTTGGGAACCGCCCGGGTGAAGGGGAGAAAACGGGTGCCGAATCCGGCGGCGGGAATGACGGCCTTGCGGATGGCGCTCACGACATCACCGCCATTTCCGGTGAACGGACGATGTCGGGACGAATCACCTCGATCTGATGTTCGGCCAGCCGGGTGCGCAGCGCATGGAACATGGCTTCATCTTCGTAGGTGCCGATGATGGCGCCGCCGGAACCGGTGAATTTGGCGGAGGCGCCGACGGCCCGGGCCAGTTCCACCATGCGGCGGTTTTTGGGACTGATCGCGGTGCCGCAGACCTCGCAGCGTAAATCAAAATTCCGGTTCAGCAGTGCCGGAAGACCGCCGAAGTCGCGTTTTCCCAGCGCCTCCCGGACGCGGTCGGTCAGATCGGCCCATTCCCGCATGGCGGCCAGAACTTCCGGTTTACCGGCTTCATATTCGTCGCGCAGACGGCTGTGGAGCACTTCCGATCCTTCAGCCAGATCGGTGCGGTAGGCGATATAGCAATGGAGGTCGTCGGGAATGTCGAGTGCCTCATAGCGCCCGATTCCGTGCCGTTGCATGTAATCGCGGTCAAAATCCATGTAAACCGGCGTGTTGTAAGCCTGAGCCACCCGGTCCTGGAGGCCGGCGGGAATTCCGAGTTCGTCCCGTTCCACCGACAAAACCAGATTGGCCATGTGCGGCGGATCGATCGGCACGGCATAGAAGCGGGTCAGCGCCTGTACCGCGGCGGTGATGATGGCGGAGGAACCCGCCAGGCCGAGCCGGTTGGGAATGCTGGTCCGGTAGCGCAATGTGAAGTTCCGGTTGTCCAGCTGGATGCCGCGTTCCACGCAGTAGTCGTAAAACTTGCGGATGGTGGCTTTCAGCAGCCGGATGCCGCCGTAGTACCCGTAGAAGCTGACGTCCGAGCAGAGATGTTCAATGCTCTGGAAGGTGCTGTGATCGCGCAGGGAGGGCAGCAGGTCGAGTTCCGGACTTTCATAAAGGAGGACTTCCGCCTGGTAGTTGCTGAAAACGAAGGCGATGGTTTTGCCGTGATAGCCGTCCGAGGGGTTGCCGATCAGCGCCGCACGGGGAAATGCTCTGGTTTTGATGATCATGATGTCACCTGAAATTACAAAAAGACCGCCGCCATCGCGAGCGCGACAATCAGCCCTGCAAGCAGGATCGCGCCTCCAAGAACCGCCACCGGCAGCAGCCATTCCCGGGAGCGGTCGGCTGGATCGCCGCCGCCGGGGTGTCCATGGTTCCGCCGGAGTGCGTCGCGTTTCCCGGCGATCCGGAAATATTCGAGGCGCAGACTGTCCACGTTTCTGGCGAAAACCGCACCGTCTTTTTCCGGAGAGAGTCGTTCTGTCTTTTCCGCCAGAGCCAGCAGCAGATCCCGGAGCGCCCGGCTGTCGCGCAGCGTCTGCTCCGCCAGTTCCGCTTCGCCGGCCAGTTCCGCGGCATCATGGGCGATACGGTTCAGGAGATCGCTCTGCGCCCGCATGCCGTCCGCCTCACGCCGGACGGCGGCCCGGGTTTGCGGCGCTGCCGTTGTCCGTTCCGGTGTTGCCGGGGCAACGGGATTTTCCGGGACGGTCGGAGATTCCGCGGCCGGGTCCGGCATGGGCCGGGGCTGCCGCAGACGGTCCCGAATATTGATCAGGTTGTCGCTGATGTAATCTTTACGGTTCACTGCATGAACTCCGGAATTGGGGAATGGACCGACCGTTTCCCGGATGCCGTCCGGATGCCGCCGCCGGATGTTCCCGGAGACGGCGGGAACGCACGGCGACGTGCAATTGTCGGCACGACCTGCCCGGGAAGTCCCTTCCACATGTCTGTAAAATATGGTAATATACCATTTAAATCCCTTTCCTGCAAGCGGGATTGCAAAAAACCGCGAAAGATGGTATGTTATCGTTATGGACAAAACAATGAAAACCGCAGTATTGTTCTCTCTCGGGTGTCGCCTGAATACGGCCGATTCCGCCCTGCTGGTGGATCGTCTGGAGCGGGCCGGTTATCGGGTGGCGGACGTTCACGATCCCGCCGTCGAGCCCGATCTGGTGGTGATCAACTCCTGCACCGTGACCGGGGAGGCCGCCCGCAAAAGCCGTCAGACCGCCCGGCAGTTCCGCCGCCGCTGGCCCGGTGCCCGGCTGGTGGCGACCGGCTGCAGCGCCGAGCTGGACCGGGCGGAATGGCTGCGTGACGGCGTGGTCGACGCGGTACTGACCAATCCGGCCAAGCGGCATATTGAGGAATTTTCCGGACTGCGGGAGCCGGCGCCGCCGGAGTACAGCATGGCGCAGCCGGCGGAACTTTTCCGGGAAAAGGCGTGGGGCAGGTTTCCCTACCGGAGCCGGGCGTTTGTGAAAATCCAGGAAGGATGCGGCAATTTCTGCTCCTACTGCATCGTTCCCTACGCGCGCGGCCCGGAACGCTCCCGTGACTTCGAAGAGGTGCTGGCCGACTGCCGGCAGGCGCTGGCGGCCGGGATGCCGGAGCTGGTCCTGACCGGAGTCAACACCGCCGCCTACCGGGACGGGGAGCGGGATCTTGTGGATCTGGTCGGCGCCCTGTGCCGGCTGCCGGGTGAATTCCGGATCCGGTTGAGTTCCACGGAGCCGCACCCGTCCAATCTCCGGTTGCTGGAGATCTGGCGGGACAACCCGAAGATCTGCCGTTTTCTGCATTTGTCGCTGCAGCATGGCGCGGATCGGATTCTGGCCCGGATGAACCGGCACTATACGGTGGCGGAATATGCGCGGTTTGTCGCGGCGGCGCGGGCGGCGGTACCGGAAATATCTCTGGGGACGGATGTGATCGTCGGTTTTCCCGGAGAAACCGACGCGGATTTTGAAGCGTCCCGGGCGGTGATCCGCGAACTGGATTTTGCCAACACGCATTTGTTCCGGTATTCGCCGCGGCCGGGGACTCCCGCCGCCTCGTTTCCGGACCGGGTGCCGCCGGATGTGGTCAAAAAACGCTATGCGGCGCTGCAGCGGGACGCCGCCGCCGCGCGGAAGCGTTTCATCCGCGGCCGGATCGGGACCGAGGTGCCGGTGATTTTTGAAGAGGTGCGAGCCGACGGGTTTGCCTGGGGCTGGACGGATCATTATGTGCAGGTCCGGCGTCCGGCGGGGGAATTTCCGCTGGATCGGATCGTGGTTTTGGAACTCCGGGAGGAGGATGCCCCGGGGCTGTGAATTCTTGCATTCCCCGGAGAGCGGGTGTATTTTAACGGAAGAGCGGAAACCGGGAAAACAAGGGAGCCGGAATCATGGAAGATCAGGAAAAGAAGGAAACGGCGGCAGGGCAGTCTCCTGCTTCGGAAGTTGCGCCGGAAAACAGTGCCGGGGAAAAGAAAAACGGGAAGCGGCGTCATGTTCTGCTCCGGCGCATTCTGTTAATCGTTCTGATCGTGGTGGTGGTTCTGGTGCTGGCGGTGAGTCTGTTTCTGGACTCGATGGTGGCCGGTGCGGTGCGGACGATCGGGCCCCGGGTGACCGGCACTCCGATTGCGCTGGAAAAGGTCAACATCAACCTGTTGCGGGGGCGGGTGGAGCTGGTCGGTTTCAAGGTGGGCAACCCGCCCGGGTATCAGAAACCGGACGCGTTTGTGCTGGAAAGTTTCGTCTGCCGGGTGCAGCCCGGATCGCTGTTCAGCGACAAGATCGTGGTCGAAGAGGTGTTGATCGACGGCATGACGGTGGATTTTGAACCGAACATCGCCGACGGCAGCAACCTGGCGGTCATTCAGCGGAATGTGGAAAAGTTCGCCGGCGGCGAGAAAGCCGAAGAGCCCGCGGAGGAACCGGCGGTTGAAGAGTCGGACGACTCCGGAGAAAAGGCGGCGAAGAAAGTGGTGATCCGGCTGCTGCGGGTGGCCGGGGTGGGCCTCTCCATGGGGTCCGTCGTCGGGATTACGCTGCCTGAGATCACGCTGACCGATCTGGGCGAAGGCCGCTCGATGGGCGAAGTGATCGAGGAATTTTACGTGGCGCTGATGCGGAGCGTGAGTGAAGTGGCGTCGAGCGAACTGCTGAAGGCGACGGGCGAAGGCTTGAAGAAACTGGGAGACGACGTCGGCCAGGCCGGATCCGATCTGGGAAAATCCCTGAACAAGACCGGCGGTGAACTCGGAAAAGACGTGAACAAGGCGGTGGACAAACTCAAACAGCTGTTCTGATCCGTTCTGTTTTCGCGCATGCGGCCGGGAGGGACCGGCCGCATGTTTTTATGGGATCTATGTTATTTTTATCTATATCAAAATAAAACAGTCAGGGATTTTTTATGGCATCGGAGTATGATTTTACCGCGATAGAGAAGAAATGGCAGGACTTCTGGGAGCGCAACCGGACATTCCGCGCCGAGGACCGGTTCGACCGACCGAAATATTATGTGCTGGACATGTTTCCGTATCCCAGCGGGGCGGGGCTGCATGTCGGTCATCCGGAAGGCTACACCGCGACGGACATCATCGCCCGTTATAAACGCATGTGCGGGTTCAACGTGCTGCACCCCATGGGATGGGACGCTTTCGGTCTGCCGGCGGAACAGTACGCGGTGGAGACCGGCACGCATCCGGCGATCACGACGGAGAAGAACATCAACAAATTCCGCCAGCAGATCAAGGCGCTCGGGTTCAGCTACGACTGGGACCGGGAAATCAATACCACCGATCCGGTGTATTTCAAATGGACGCAATGGATTTTCGCGCAGCTGCACCGCAAGGGCCTGGCCTACCTCGACGAAGTCGCGGTGAACTGGTGCCCCGCGCTCGGCACGGTGCTCGCCAATGAGGAAGTGATCGACGGCCGCAGTGAACGCGGCAACCACCCGGTGTACCGCAAGCCGATGAAACAGTGGATGCTGAAAATCACCGAATACGCCGAACGGCTGCTCAACGATCTGGACGAGCTGGACTGGCCGGAAGGCATCAAGGAAATGCAGCGCAACTGGATCGGAAAATCCACCGGCGCCGAAGTGATTTTCGAAACCGATTGCGGCCAGTCGGTTACCGTTTACACCACCCGGCCGGACACTTTGTTCGGCGCCACCTACATGGTGCTGGCGCCCGAACATCCGCTGGTTGACGCGCTGACCCGCCCGGAACGCCGCGCCGCAGTGAATGCCTACCGGGAGGCCGCAGCCCGCAAGAACGATCTGGACCGGACCGAACTGGCCACTGAAAAGACCGGCGAATTTACCGGCGCGTACGCCGTCAACCCGGTCAACGGAGAAAAGATTCCGATCTGGATTGCCGATTATGTGCTGATCAGCTACGGCACCGGCGCGATCATGGCGGTGCCGGCGCACGATACGCGGGACTTCGAGTTCGCTCAGAAATTCGGACTGCCGGTGCGCTGCATCATCGAACCGGATCCGGCGCAGGCCGCCGCGGAAAAAACCGATGTCGCCGCCGTGCTGGCCGGCAAAGCCTGCTGGACCGGCGAAGGGCGCCTCATCAATTCCGCCAACGAGGACGGACTCAATCTCAACGGTATGACCGTGGCCCAGTCCAAACCGGCCGCGACGGAATATCTCGCCGCCCGTGGTCGCGGCCGTGCCGCGGTCAAGTACAAATTGCGCGACTGGCTGTTCAGCCGCCAGCGGTACTGGGGCGAACCGTTCCCGATCATTCATTATGAAGACGGCTCCATCGAACTGGTCGACGATTCGGAGCTGCCGGTGCTGCCGCCGGAAATGGACGATTACAAGCCCGCCGGTACCGGCGAATCGCCGCTGGCCAGAGCGGAGGACTGGCTGAATTACACCGATCCGAAGACCGGTCGCAAGGGGCGGCGGGAGACCAACACCATGCCGCAGTGGGCGGGATCATGCTGGTATTACCTGCGCTATATTGATCCGCACAATCCGGATGCGCCCTGGGATCCGGCCAAGGAAAAATACTGGATGCCGGTGGACTTGTATGTCGGCGGCGCGGAACATGCGGTGCTGCATTTGCTGTATGCGCGGTTCTGGCACAAGGTGCTGTTCGATCTCGGGCTGGTGTCGACGAAGGAGCCGTTCCGGAAACTGGTCAATCAGGGGATGATTCTGGGGATTTCCTACAAGGATGCCCGCGGGGTGCTGGTACCGGCGGACCGGGTCGAACAGACTCCGTCCGGTCCGGTCAGCAAAGACACCGGCGAACCGCTGACGGAATTCCCCGCGAAAATGTCCAAGTCCCTGCGCAACGTGGTCAACCCCGACGACGTGATTCGCGAGTACGGCGCCGACAGCATGCGGCTGTATGAAATGTTCATGGGACCGCTGGAGGCCACCAAGCCGTGGAACACGCAGGGAGTGGAAGGCGTCCACCGGTTCCTGAAGCGGTCGTTCCGGTTGATCGCTGACGCGCGGATCGTCGACCGTCCCTGCGACGCCGACGAGGCGCGCGTGATGCACGGCGCCATCAAGAAGGTAACCGGAGATCTGGAACAGTTCGGCTTCAATACGGCGATCAGCGCCCTGATGATTTATGTGAACGAGTTTTCCGCGCGGTCCGAAATGCCGCGGGAGGCGGCGGAGCAGTTCGTCAAGCTGTTGTCGGTGTTCGCGCCGCATCTGGGCGAGGAACTCTGGCAGATACTCGGCCACACGGATACCATCGCCTATGAACCCTGGCCGCGGTGGGACGAAAACGCGTTGAAGGTCAGTGAGGTTGAGATCCTCGTGCAGATTCTGGGCAAGCCCCGGGCCCGGCTGATGATGCCGGTGGGGGCGGACCGTGCTCAGATGGAACAGCTGGCGCTGGCCGACGCCGGCGTGCAGGCGGCGCTGGGCGGCCGGACCGTGCGCAAGGTGATCTGCGTGCCCGGGCGGCTGGTGAACATCGTCGTCGGCTGAGAGAAGGCCGGCTGTCCGGCAGGCGAGGGCGCGGGGGAAGAAAGGAGCCGTTTTTATGGTATATTTTGTAACCGGAATCGACACCGGGATCGGCAAAACGTTCGCCACCGGATTGATGGCCCGGTATCTGCGTGAGCGCGGGTTCCGGGTGATCACCCAGAAGCTGGTGCAGACCGGCAACGTCGGATATTCCGAGGATCTGGATATGCACCGGCGTCTGATGGGGACCGGCCCTCTGCCGGAGGATGAGGAGGGGTGGACCCGGCCGGCGATTTTTTCCTTTCCGGCGTCGCCGCATCTGGCGGCGGAGCTGGATGGGCGCACGCTGGATCTGGAAGCGATTGCCGATGCGACCCGGCGTCTGGTGGAACGCTATGAATATGTACTGGTCGAAGGGGCCGGCGGCCCCGCCGTGCCGCTGACGCGGGATCTGCTTACGATTGATTATGTGGCCGAGAAGGAGTATCCGGTCATTCTGGTGACGTCCGGCCGCCTGGGGTCGATTAACCATACGTTGCTGGCGCTGGAGGCGTTCGCCCGGCGCGGAGTGTGGGTTTGCGGGCTGGTTTACAACCATTCCGGAGACGAGGATCCGGTGATTGCAGCGGATACCCGCAAGGTCATGCTGGAGGCATTGTCTGATTTCGGGTATCCGGAAGTGCTGGTGGAAATTCCGGAAATTGGAAATCCAGACTGCTGTCCGGTGCCGGATTGCGGTGCCCTGTTCACGCCGGAGAAGAAGCGATGAAGTGCGACGAGCTTTCTTCCCTGCTGGAATTTGACCGCCGGCATGTGTGGCATCCTTATGCTTCAGCGACGGAGCCGCCGCCGGTCAACTGCGCGGTCAAGGCGGCCGGTTCGGTTATTACGCTGGCCGACGGGACGGAATTGATCGACGGACTTTCCTCCTGGTGGTGCGTGGCGCACGGCCACAACCATCCGCGGCTGACGGCGGCGATCCGGGAGCAGCTGGCGGAATTCTGCCAGATCATGTTCGCGGGATTCACGCACGCACCGGCGGTGGAACTGTCCCGGCGGCTGCTGGCGGTGGTGCCGGAGGGGATGAGCCGGGTCTTTTTCGCTGATTCCGGATCGATCGCGGTGGAGGTGGCGGTCAAAATGGCCCTGCAGTATCAGTTTTCCACCGGGCACGGCTCCCGGACCCGGATGCTGACCGTGCGCGGCGGTTATCACGGGGATACGGTGGGGACGATGGCGTTGAGCGATCCGGACGGCATGCATGGCTGCTTCGCGCATGTGCTGCCCCGGCATATTTTTACCCCGGTGCCGCCGGTGGCCTTCGGTGCGGAATGGGACGATGCGGCGCTGGAGCCGGTGGCGGAACTATTGGAGCGGCACGAGAACGAGATTGCGGGGATGATACTCGAACCGATTTTCCAGGGGGCCGGGGGGATGCGTTTTTATCATCCCGCCTATCTGCGTGGTCTCCGGGAATTGTGCGACCGGCACGGCGTGCTGCTGGTGCTGGACGAGGTGGCGACCGGATTCGGGCGGACGGGCAAATTCTTTGCCGCGGAATACGCGGGAATTTCACCGGACATCATGTGTGTCGGCAAGGCGTTGACGGGGGGGACGGTAACGCTGGCGGCGACTTTGTGTAATGAACGGGTGGCGGCGGGGATTTCCGAAGGTGCTCCCGGACGGCTGATGCACGGGCCGACGTTCATGGCCAATCCGCTGGCCTGCGCCGCCGGCTGCGCCTCACTGGCGTTGTTCGAAGAATACGACTGGGCGGAAAAGGTACGGCGCATCGAAGCACAGTTGCGCCGGGAGTTGACGCCGGCCGGAGCGCTGCCGGCAGTGGCGGAGGTCCGGGTGCTGGGAGCGGTCGGTGTGATTGAACTGAAGCAGGCGGTGTCACCGGGAGCACTGATGCCGTTTTTGCTCCGGGAGGGGGTCTGGCTGCGGCCGATCGGACGGTATTTGTATACCATGCCCCCCTTTGTGATCAGCGCATCGGAATTGAGCCGGGTCACCGGCGTCATGGTTCGGATCGCTGCGGGCGAGGGGTTGTAAAAACGGGATTCCGCATGTATATTTTTCCATAATGCCCGCATAGAGACGGGCTCAGGCAGGTGATGAAAATGGAACAGGTCATTTATTTTGACAATAACGCCACGACGCGGGTGGATCCTGCGGTGTTCGAGGCGATGCGGCCGTATTTCTGCGAACGCTACGGGAATGCTTCAAGCATTCACCGTTTCGGAGGCAGCATCGCCGCGGAGGTGGAGGAGGCGCGGCGGCGGGTGGCACGGCTGCTGGGCGCTTCATTCCGGGACAAGGACGATCACGCCACGGAAATCATTTTCACCAGCGGCGGTACCGAAGGGGACAATGCCGCGCTGGCGGCGGCGACCGCCGCGCGGCCGGACCGGCGGCGGATTGTGACGACGCAGGTGGAGCATCCGGCGATTCTGACCACGGTGCGGGAATATGAACGGCGCGGATACGAAGTCGTGTTGATTCCGGTGGATGAACGCGGACGGCTCGACATGGAGTTTGCGGAGCGCGCGGTCAATGACGATACCGCGGTGCTGTCGGTCATGTGGGCGAATAACGAAATTGGAAACCTTTATGATGTGGCCGCGTTCGCGAAACTGGCGCACCGGCACGGGGCATTGTTTCACACCGACGCGGTGCAGGCGGCGGGCAAGGTGCCGATCGATCTGGAAAAGAACGAGATCGACATGCTGTCGATTTCCGGCCATAAGCTGCATGCGGCCAAGGGGATCGGTGCCATGTTCGTGCGGCGCGGTGTCCGGTTCCGGCCGTTGATCACGGGGGGACATCAGGAGCGCGGACGGCGTGGCGGCACGGAGAATGTGCCCGGCATCATCGGTTTGGGGTGTGCCTGCGAACTGGCCCGGACGGGGTTGGAGACGGAACGGCGGCAGCTGGCGTTCCTGCGGGACCGGCTGGAGGCCGGGATCGCGGAGCGGGTGCCGGCGGTCCGGTTGAACGGAGACCATGAATCACGTCTGCCGAATACGGCGTCCATCAGTTTCGACTGTATCGAAGGGGAGGCGATTCTGTCGCTGCTGGATCGATATGGAATTTGCGCCTCTTCGGGCAGTGCGTGCACGACGGGGAGTCTGGAGCCGTCCCATGTGTTGCGGGCGATGGGGGTGCCGTACATTGCGGCGCACGGGACGATCCGCTTCAGTCTTTCCAAATTCAATACAGTGGAAGAGGTGGATCGGACCATCGAGGTTCTGCCGCCGATCATTGCGACTTTGCGCGCCATGTCGCCCTTCTGGAAAGGAGGGGGGCGATGATCGGGAAAGACGGCAAGGAGGTGGAGCTGGAGTTTCCGGTGAGCTGGACGTTCCGGATGATCGCGTTGAGCGATGCGACGGAATGCCGGGAGGCAGTGGCGGCGGTGTTTCGACGGTTCGGGATGGCGCCGGAGATTCGGGATGGCGCCGGTTCTTCCGGTGGACGTTACCGGACCTATGTGGCGACGGTGGAAATTCCCTCCCGTCCGGTATTCGAGGAACTGCCCCGTGCTCTGGGCGAAGTTCCGGGCATGAAAATGGTGCTGTAAAAGCAGGGGGAATGGCGTTTTTTTTGGAAAAATATGAAAATTTCGTCATAATCATGATTTTTCGGGGTTGACAATCATTCCCGCAGATGCTAATGTTCCAACGTTAATCTCTGGATTTTTTGTGTTTTGTATATTCAACCAGTAGTTGGGAGAGTTCCTAGATGAAAGTCCTCAATGTAATCCTGAGCATCCTGATCCTTCTGCTTGCAGCCGTCAGCGCGGTGTCATCGTACCTGCTGTTCGTGAAACGCGGACAGATGGTGAAGGGATGGGAGAAAATGGCCACTGCCATCAGCCAGACCGCGACCGAGATGGATCGCGGCAGCGGCACCAAGGTGGGAACGGAATTGACTGCTGCAACATTGGGGCATAAGCAGTATGAATCATTGGACGGCCGGCTTGCCAAGCTCAAGCAGCAGGCGACGCAGCTGGTGGCCGAGCGCGATGCGCTGGCGGCTGCCGTGCGGCGGGCCGGAGAAATCATCGGGATGAGCAATCTTCCCGCGGAAACCGCTTTCCGTGAAATCGTTTCTTACAACACCAGCAAGGATGAAGTGCTGAACGGCCTGGTGGATTTCAAGAATCGCCGGGACCGGATGGTGCGTGATCTGTGCACCTCCGCCGCCAAGATCGGCGTTCAGTTGAAGCCGGAAGATTTCCAGGGTGCCGGTGCGGAAGCGGCGCTGCGCAAGTTTGATGCCAAAGTGGATGCGATCCGGGTGCAGTTCTCCGCCTATCAGAGCAATGTGCGGGCGATTGCGTCGATTGCCGGAGCTCCGGTGCCCAATCTGGATGAAAACGCCTATGCCGCTTCCCTCAATAACGTGGCGGCGGCGGTTCGCGATCTGAAGAGCAAGCTGGACAATGCGCTGGCGCTGGTTGAAAAAGTCAAAGCACAGCTCAGCAGCACCCAGAATGTCGTCAAGCAGCGTGACAGCCAGATCGGCACGTTGAAGACCACCATTGACAGCAAGGACAGCGAAATCGCCCAGCTGCGCAAGGCGCTCGGGCTGGATCCCGCGGTGGAATTCAAGCCGTGGCAGCCGGGTTCGGTGGAATGCCGCCGTGCGGTGCGTGGCAAGGTGATTGAAGTCAACGAAAAGTTCGGATTCATCGCCATTGACCTCGGTAAGAACACCGTGGTGCAGCAGACGGTCGGTAACAAGAAGCTGGATGTCAATCCTGAAATCGCCACCGGCATGGAAATGGTTGTCGCCCGTAATATGGATACCAAGGAAGTCGAATTCATCGGCAAGATCAAGTTGACCACCGTGGACGGGGATTGCTCCATCGGTGAGACCATCGAACTGGCTCCCGACTACAAGGTGCAGGTGGGTGACCAGGTTTACTTCCAGGACCCCGCTGCTCCGGAAAAGAAAGATGCGGCTCCGGCCAAGCCCGCGGCGGAAAAGAAGTAAGGAAAATCCGGAAAGAAGAGGATTCACGTCATGTTCAATTCGAAGTTTTATACCGTGATGATCGTCCTCACTTTCGTGATGGTCGGCGCCGCAGTCGCATTCCAGATTCTGGAAATGCAGGAGTATGACCTGATCAACACGATCATGGGGGGAAAATGAGGCTACCCCGGGCCGGTATGATTGCCGCCGCCGTTCTGGCGGCGGCTTTTTTATACATCCTTTCCGGTTGTTCCGAACAGGAGCGACGCGGACTGAGTCCATTGCCGCAGAATCGTCCCGCCACCTGGGAGACCCAGCCTTTCGGGCCGATCCGCAGTTGAACTCCCGCGGGGGGATGGAGGGGGCTGATGTTCCGGTAGAAACGCGACGTATTATTCCCGAATAATGGGACCATTTTTTTGTGCAGGAAGAGAGGGAGGCCGCGTTTCATGGAAATCGTGGAACTGGATGTGGTGGATTCCACCAACCGTTATGCGTACGATCATTTCAATGAACTCAGCGATGGTGCGCTCGTAGTCAGTTCGGCTCAGACCGCGGGACGCGGTCGCCGCGGCCGCGTCTGGCGTTCCCCGCCCGGGGTGAACGTTTATATCTCCTTTGTAATGAAGCACACGAACCAGGCTTTTCTGGCCAGCGCCGCCGCAGGATTGGCGGTTCTGGATTGGCTGCATACGCTGGCGCCCGAAGTCAAGGCCTACATCAAATGGCCGAACGACGTCTACGTGGGGCATCGCAAACTGGCGGGCATGCTCTGCGAAGGCGCGGGGGTGAAAGAGGGCCGGTTGCTCGGCGTCATAGCCGGGATCGGAGTGAATGTGAATCTGGATTCGGAGTATCTTGCCGGAATTGATCAGCCGGCCACATCGCTTGCCGTTGAAGCCGGAATGCAATTCGATATAAAAAAAGTGATTCCGGGATTGGCGAAATCGCTGCTTCGGTATTATATTATCTATTCAAAATATCCCGAGCGCATTTTCCGTGAATGGAAAGACGCCAACCGGCTGCTGGGCGAGGAGATCGAATTGACGGTCGGAACCGGGGAACGGCTCCGGGGCGTTTTTGCGGATATTGCGGAGGACGGGGAATTGGTGTTGATTTCCGCCGATGGCAAGCGGCGGCATTTCAACTGCGGAGATGTCCGCATCCGCCGGGAATCGGTGAACTGGACAAAGGTGGCGAGTTTCAACTATAGCAAAGAGGTGAGGAATGAGTAACGGAGAATTGCTGCTCAACGGAGTGAAGCTGATGGTCCTGGGCATGGGGGTGGTATTTGCCTTTCTCGTGCTGATGGTGTTCTGCATGGACATTGTTGCCAAACTGATCAAGCCCTTTGCCGGTTTCTTCGAACCGCCGGCCAAGACGGCTCCGACCCCGACCCGGTCCGCCTCCGGAAAGAACGACGCTGATCTGGCGGCCGTGGCGGCCACGGCTGTGGAGCTCTTCCGCAATCGGAAATGAAATAGACATTCATATCAACAGGATATTGGAGTAATAACCAAAGTGATCAGGAGCCAAGAATGAAAAAAATCGCTTTCATGGACACTTCGTTCCGGGACGGATTTCAGTCCTGCATCGGCGCTCGCGCCAAGACCGATGACTTTTTGCCCGCGCTGGTGGCGGCCCGGGAAGCCGGGATCGATAACTTTGAAATCGGCGGCGGCGCCCGTTTCCAGAGCCTGTATTTTTACTGCCAGGAAGATGCGTTCGATATGATGGACCGTTGCCGCGCGGCGGTCGGTCCCGATGTGAATCTGCAGACCCTGGCCCGCGGCGCCAATGTGGTGGGGCTGGTGTCTCAGTCCACCGATATCATTGATCTGCATGCGAAACTGTTCAAGAAACACGGGGTTTCCACCATCCGTAACTTTGACGCGTTGAACGACGTGCGTAACTTGGCGGTCTCCGGGCGCTGCATTGCCAACGCCGGTTTGAAGCATCAGGTGACCATCACCATGATGGGACTGCCTCCGGGAATCAATGAAAAATATGCCCATACGCCGGAATTTTACATTGACCGGTTGAAGGAAATTCTGGACGATGGCGTGCCTTTCGACAGCGTGGCGTTCAAGGATGCGTCCGGGACCTCCACGCCGCACACGGTGTACGAAACCATCAAGGCGGCGCGCAAACTGCTTGGTGAAAACGTCAAGATCCAGTTTCATACGCATGACACCGCCGGTCAGGCGGTGGCCTGCAACATTGCGGCGATCGAAGGCGGCGCGGATATCATCGACCTGGCGATGGAACCGATGTCCGGCGGCACCTGCCAGGCGGACATTCTGGTGATGTGGCACCGGCTCCGTGGGACGGAATATACGCTGGACATCGATCCGGAAAAGATCCGTAAGGCGGAAAAAGTTTTCGAACATCAGATGAGCAAATATTTCATTCCGCCGGAATCGAAGGAAGTTACCCCGAAGATCATCTTCTCGCCCATGCCCGGCGGCGCGCTGACCGCCAATACCCAGATGATGCGCGACAACAACTGCCTGGACAAATATGACGACGCCATCGCCGCCATGCAGGAAGTGGTTGCGAAGGGTGGATTCGGGACGTCGGTGACGCCGGTTTCCCAGTTTTATTTCCAGCAGGCGTTCAGCAATGCGATGCAGGGGAACTGGAAGAAGATCACCGACGGTTACGGCAAGATGGTGCTTGGCTATTTCGGCCGCACGCCGGCCGCGCCGGATCCGGAAATCGTCAAACTCGCTTCCGAACAGCTCGGTATGGAACCGACTACGGAAGATGTTCACGCCATCAATGACCGCAATCCGAAGCTCGGCATTGCGGCGCAGAAGGCGAAACTCGAAGCCGCGGGCCTGCCGGTGACCGATGAAAACATTTTCATCGCCGCGACCTGCGACGAAAAAGGCATTGCGTTCCTGAAGGGGAGCAAGCCGAACGGCATCCGTTACAAGGAAGCCGCGAAACCGGCAGCGCCCGCGAAGGCGGCCGCTGCGGGTGGTGCTTTCACGGCCAACGTCGACGGCAAGAACGTCACGGTGGAACTGAATGCCGCCGGCGATGCCTATACCGCCAAGGTTAATGGCAAGAGCTTCACGGTTAAGGTTTCCGAAGGTGCCGCCAAGGCGACGGAAGGTGCCGCCAAGGCCGGTTCCGGAGCGACGGTGGATGTGACTTCGCCGCTGCCGGGGACGGTGCTCAAGGTGCTGGTTGCTGCGGACGCGGAAGTCGCGGTCGGCGATACGCTGTTGATTCTGGAAGCCATGAAGATGGAAACCGAAATCAAGGCTGAAAACGCCGGACGGGTGGCGGAATTGCTGGCAACGACCGGACAGGTGGTGGCCGCCGGTGATGTGCTGGTCCGCATCGAGGAGGACTAAGTCATGCAATTGATGAAGAAAGTATTTCTGATCGCGCTTCTTGCGGTCGGCGGAGCGTTTTTTGCGACCGCCGATGAGCAGGGCGGAGCTGCGATGGATGAGGTGATTGCGGCTGCCGCGCCGCGGCAGACGGAAAAGGTGCCGACGCCGAACAGTGACGATGTGTTTTACTGGCGGCAGAAGGAAAACGGCAACTGGGAACTGTATTATATCTGGCCCAAGCCGGCGGTGATCTATTCGGTTACCATGGCCAAAGGGCAGCACCTGCTGCCCGGTCGGGAAGTGCTGGTGGTCAATCCCGAAGGACGCAGCAAAGGCAAGGTGAAGATGACGGTTGCCATGCGTCCGGTTCGGCTGAGCAGCAATATTCGCGCGGCCGAGGTCCTCAAGGTGGATCCGGTCAACAGTACGCTGCTGGCTGAAAACAATCCGCTGACCGGGACCGGCGAATTGCGCGGGACGCTGATCGGTGAATTTCTGGCGGAAGTGCTGGCCCATGATTCGGTCAACGTTGCCGAAGCGGGAAAACTCACGCTGCCCGGCTGGGGCGAATCGCTCCGGGGGTTGTGGGAAAGTACCGGTCTTTATGACATCATTCGTCAGAGCAGTTCCGACTTCCGGAACACCTGGTTGCTGGGGGTGGGCCGGGTGCTGATGATGCTGGTCGGGCTGGTATTGCTCTATCTGGCGATCGTCAAGGAATTTGAACCTCTGCTGCTGCTGCCGATCGGTTTCGGGGCGATCCTGGCCAATATTCCGGTGGCCGCTATTTCCGGTCCGGACGGTCTGCAGGGCATGATTTACAATGTCGGGATCGAATCCGGGGTTTTCCCGCTGCTGATCTTCATGGGGGTCGGTGCGATGACCGACTTCGGACCGCTGCTGGCGAACCCGCGGACGGCTCTGCTGGGCGGTGCCGCGCAGTTCGGGATCTTTACTGCGCTGCTGGGGGCCCTGGGGTTGTCGATGCTGGGAATCGGGATTGATTTCGACCTCAAGGATGCGGCGAGCATCGGGATTATCGGCGGGGCGGACGGCCCGACGTCGATCTATCTGACCAGCAAACTTTCTCCGCATCTGCTGGGGGCGGTGGCGGTGGCGGCCTATTCCTATATGGCGCTGGTGCCGATTATTCAGCCGCCGATCATGCGTTTCCTGACGACCAAGGAAGAACGTAAGATCAAGATGAAACAGCTGCGGCCGGTTTCCAAGCTGGAAAAGATCTGTTTCCCGCTGCTGATTACTCTGCTGTGCGCTTATCTGCTGCCGGATGCGGCGCCGCTGATCGGGATGCTGATGTTCGGGAACCTGATGCGCGAAAGCGGTGTGGTGGAACGGCTCAATCAGACGGCCCAGAATTCGCTGATCAACATCGTCACGATTTTCCTCGGACTGGCGGTGGGGTCGAAGCTTTCCGCTGATCAGTTCCTCAGCATGCAGACGCTGGGGATTCTGGTGCTGGGTGCGGTGGCGTTTGCCATCGGTACCGGTGCGGGCGTGGTGTTCGGGAAATGGATGAACAAATTCTCGAAGGACCCGGTCAATCCGCTGATCGGGGCCGCCGGGGTTTCCGCGGTGCCGATGGCGGCGCGGGTGGTCAACAAGGTCGGCCTGGAAGCGGATTCCCACAACTTCCTGCTGATGCACGCGATGGGACCGAACGTCTCCGGCGTGATCGGATCGGCCGTCGCCGCCGGCGTGCTGCTGAAGATGCTGGGCAGCTGATGCGAGTTCCAGCCTCTTGGTGAGATGAGGGAAAAACCGCAGACTGGCCGCTGAATGGGCCGGTTTGCGGTTTGCTTTTTCCCCTTGCGGTCTTATATTGACGCACTGGAGGACTCTTCTTGCTTTGCGGAGGATGGGACGGCAAAGACCGCACAGGACCGGAATGCTGGAGGGGGCAGGACGGGGAGCGCGATGTGGAAAGGGGGGCGGTAATGGTGTCTTATTCGAAGGGGCGGAAGGATTGCATACGCACTTTTTACATCATCTGAGCGTAGAGGAATGATGCAGGCAAAATGGGGTTTCTGAAAAAAAAGTTTCGCAGTATTAAGAAATTTCCTTCGTGGATTTTCTGGCTGCCTGCACGTTTGCTGCAATTGCTGTTGCGGGTGCTCTATCGCGTGGAAATTGACGACCCGTGGGACCATGTGCATCAGGCACGCGGGTGCGTCGGTGTGGCCTGGCATAACCGGCTGTGCTTTTTTGCGGCGATTTTTCCGAAGGTTGCCCGGCACCGTACGGTGGCGGTGGTCAGCGCTTCGCGGGACGGGCAGTATATTGCCGATCTGATCGCACAGCTCGGCCTGAAAAGCCTGCGGGGTTCTTCTTCCCGCAAGGGCGCCCATGCGTTGCGCGAAGCCATTCGCGCGGTGGAGGAAGGCCTGAACGTCGCCTTTACGCCGGATGGCCCGCGGGGACCGAAATACCGGATGAAATCCGGTCCGGTGCTGCTGGCCAGTTTGACCGGCGGAAAAATTCTGCCGATCAGCGTCAATGCCTCGCGTTACTGGCAGCTGCGGAGCTGGGACAATTTTCAGATTCCGAAGCCGGGTGCGACATTACGGCTGGTGATGGGGGAAGGCATCGCGGTGCCGCCGGATCTGACGGAGGAGCAGCTGGAGGAATGGCGGCTCCGGGTGGAAGCCGCGCTGATGGCGGTTACCCGGGATTGACGAGGCGAAGGACACGCTTGGGAGGGCGCCGGGTGGCACGGCCGCTCTTTCGGAAATGCCTTAACAGGATATGGCACGGTACGGGAATCTTTTATGAAATTTGCCTTCAAGTTTGAAAATTTCGAACAGTACTTTCTGGAACTTCTGAAAGGGCGGCGCCGATCCTGGACCGACCGGGCGTTCCTGGTGCTGCTGTTCATCGGTTCCCGTTTTTACCGCACGGCGGTGCAGTTCCGCATCTGGCTGTACGACAAGCGGGTGATTCGCAATCACGCCCTGGGGTGTCTGGTGGTCAGCATCGGCAACCTCAGCTGCGGTGGGACGGGCAAGACGCCGGTGGTGGAGGTATTTGCAAAGACGCTCAGCAGCAAGGGGCGCCGGGTGGCGATTCTGAGCCGGGGATATCGCAGCAAAAAACGTTCTTTGTGGGACAAGCTCAAGCATATGTTTGACGCCCAGAAGATCGAGATCCCGCCGAAAATCGTCTCCGACGGCAACAACCTGCTGATGGATTCGGCCTATGCCGGGGACGAGCCGTACATGCTGGCGTCCAACCTCAAGGACGTGGCGGTGCTGGTGGACAAGGACCGGGTGAAATCCGGATTGTATGCCATTGACCGGTTCGGGACCGACGTGCTGATTCTGGATGACGGCTTCCAGTATCTGATGTTGAAACAGCACATCAACATTGTGCTGGTGGATTCCACCGATCCGTTCGGCAACGGCCATGTGCTGCCGCGGGGGATTCTGCGGGAGCCGATCAAGAACATTCGCCGGGCGGACTATATTTTTCTGTCCAAGTCCGACGGGAGCCCCCGCTTGCGGCACCTCAAGAATTTTCTCCGGCGCCATAACCGCCGGGCGGAAATCATCGAATGCACCCACCGGCCCCAGTATCTGGAAATGGTCTATTACCGTGGCAAGCGGGAGCCGCTGGAAAAATTGTGGGGGGCCCGGGTCGCGACCCTTTCGGCGATTGCCTGTCCGGCCGGGTTTGAAGGGTTTCTGGAGTCACTGGGAGCGACGCTGGTGGTGCGCGAGCAATACGCGGACCATCACCGTTACACGCAGCAGGAGATCATTGATTTCATCAACCAGGCGAAGGCGGCCGGTGCGGATTTCATTGTGACGACGGAGAAGGACGCGGTACGGATTCCGAAACTGGACCGGCGGGATGTGCCGATGTATTTTCTGCGTATTGAGATTGATATTCTGAGCGGGCAGGAAAGTTTTGACCAGTGCATTTCCCGCATCTGCTTTTTGTAAACCATATGTCAGGGAGAAGAGAGGGATGAGCCATTTGGAGGAACGTTTTGCCGCGCACTTCGGCCGCACGGCGGAAGTCGTGGCCCGGGCGCCGGGACGCCTGGAAATTCTCGGCAACCATACGGATTACAATCAGGGGTTTGTGCTGAGTTGCGCGGTGGAGCAGCATATCGCGGTGGCGATGGCGGCGACGCCGGGGCGGGTCTGCCGGCTCAAGGACTTCCGGGACGGCAGCGAACGGACATTTCAGCTGGATGAAATCGGACCGGTGGCCCGGCGCGACTGGAGCAATTACATCAAGGGGGTGATTGTCGAACTGCGCAAGCGCGGACGGGATGTCGGAGGCTTTGACGCGGGCATTCTGTCGACGGTGCCGTTGTCGGCGGGGATGTCGAGTTCAGCGGCGCTGGAGGTGGCGTTTTCCTTTGCGTTTTCCCGGCTGTTCGACATTGAGATGGCGCCGGCGGAATGGGCGCGCGTCGGTCAGGGAGTGGAGAACTATTATCTCGGATTAAAAAGCGGGCTGCTGGATCAGTTCAGTTCGATTTTCGGCCGCAAGAACGCCTTGATTCTGTCGGACTTCCGTTCCGTGGAGGTGCGTCGGACCGTGGCGCTGCCGGCTGGATACGAGGTGGTGGTGGTCAATTCCATGGTCAAGCACAATCTGGTCGATTCCGAATACAACGTCCGGCGACAGGATTGCGAAAGCGCCACGGCCAAGCTGGCGGAGATTTATCCCGGCGTGCAGGCGCTGCGGGACGTCAGCGTCGAGCAGCTGGAGGCGGCGAAAGATCGTCTGGAATTGCGGGAATACCGGCGCGCGGCCCATGTCGTCGGGGAAAATGACCGGGTGTTGCGGGGGGTGGAGGCGCTGGACCACGGCGACGTGGCGGCATTCGGTTCGCTGTTGTTCGCTTCCCACGAGTCCAGCCGGGTCAATTTTGAAAACAGTACGCCGGAACTGGATTATCTGGTGGAGCTGGCGCATACGATTCCCGGTTGTCTGGGGGCGCGGCTGTCCGGTGGCGGTTTCGGGGGGATTACCATCCATCTGGTGGAGGCGGCGCGGGCACAGGAATATGCGGAACGCATCGGTGCCGCGTACCGGCTTCACACCGGGCGGACGCCGGAGGTGATTCATTGTGCCATCGGCAACGGGGCGACGGTTCAGGAGTTGTAACCAATCTTTTCAGGGAGCAGAGATAAGAAGATGAGAATTTTATCCGGAATTCAGCCTTCCGGCACGCCGCATATCGGCAATTATTTCGGGATGATGCGCCAGGCGGTGGAGCTGCAGGAGCGCGGCGAGACGTTTTTGTTCATTGCGGATTACCATGCGCTGACGACTTCGCCGGAGCCGCGGGTGCTTCGCGAAAACGTATTCAATCTGGCGCTGGATTTTCTGGCCTGCGGGCTGGACGTGTCGAAGACGGTGTTCTTCCGGCAGTCGGATGTGCCCCAGGTGACGGAGCTGATGTGGATTCTCAACAACATTACGACCGTCGGCTTTCTGGAACGGGCGCACAGTTACAAGGACAAGACCGCCAAGGGGTTCGTGCCGAACGCGGGGTTGTTCACCTACCCGGTGCTGATGGCGGCGGACATCCTGTTGTATCAGAGCGACCTGGTCCCGGTCGGCAAGGACCAGAAGCAGCATCTGGAGATCACCCGGGATCTGGCGATCCGCTTCAATAACGACTTCGGCGAAACGTTCCGGATTCCGGACGGTATTATTCCGGAAAAAGTCGCGGTGGTGCCGGGCATTGACGGCCAGAAAATGAGCAAGAGTTACCACAATACCATTCCCATTTTCGGCACCGAGAAGGCCATTCGGAAAATCGTCATGAGCGTGGTTACCGATTCCACGCCGATGGAAGCGCCGAAGGATCCCGAAAAATGCAATGTGGTGGCACTCTATAAGCTGGTTGCCTCCGAAGAGGAAGTCGAGGAAATGAAGCGCCGGTACCGCGCCGGGAATTACGGCTACGGGCACGCCAAGCAGGCGCTGTTCGAAAAGCTGTGGACGTATTTTGCGCCGATGCGCGAACGCCGTGCCGCGCTTGCCGCCGATCCGGATTATGTCTGGGACGTGTTGCGGGACGGAGCGAAGCGTGCGACCGTCGAGGCGGAAAAAACCATGGAAAAGGTTCGGCGGGCCGTCGGATTGCGCTGAGAAAACGAGACCTATTGACAGACACGGGAGTATGTGATATGGCAAAGCAGACGGATATCCGGGTGGTGGATGCCGAAGTAACGTTCATTCCGGCGGAGATGAGACTGCCGCTCAAATTCGGTTCGCAGGTTATTACCTCCGTCAGCTGCGCCCGGGCCCGGCTGACGGTGGAAACCGCTGACGGGCGACGCGGCGAAGGCTGGGGGGAAACACCGCTCAGCGTGGGTTGGGCATGGCCGGCTTCGATTGACTTTCTGGAACGGGAGCGGGCGATGCAGGATTTCTGCCGCAGGCTGGAAGCGGCGTGGCGGGAATTTCCGGAAAGCGGACACCCGATGGAGATCGGGCACGCCTTTCTGGAGCAGCGACTGGAAGTGTTGCGGGCGGAATTCAACGCGGGGCGGGAGCATCCGATGCCGCATCTGGCGGCGTTGATCTGTGATTCGCTTTTCGACCTGGCGCTGCACGACGCCTACGGCAGGGCCAACGGGGTCCCCACCTATGAAACCTACAATGGGCAGTACATGAATTTCGATCTGACCCATTATCTGACTCCGGCGGCAGATGCGACGGTGGATTTTTCCGGGAAATACCCGCAGGATTTTTTGGTTACCGAGGTGCCGGACCGGTTGCCGGTGTGGCATCTGGTCGGCGGCAAAGATTTGCTGACCGACGCGGAGCGGACCGGGGCGGAACCGCAGGACGGCATTCCCGTCACGCTGACCGAATGGATCCGGCGGGACGGACTCAAATGCCTGAAAATCAAACTAGTCGGTAACGATGCGGAATGGGATTACCGCCGTCTGGTCGACGTCGGCCGGATTGCCGTGGAGTACGGGGTGGACTGGCTTTCGCCGGACTTCAACTGCATGGTGACGGATCCGGCGTATGTCTGCGGGGTGCTGGACCGTCTGATGCGGTCCGAACCGGCGATTTACGGAAAAATTCTTTACGTGGAGCAGCCGTTCCCCTACGATCTGGAAGCGAACCGGATCGACGTGCACGCGGTGTCCGCGCGCAAGCCGCTGTTCATGGACGAAAGCGCCCATGACTGGCGGTTCGTCCGCCTGGGGCGTTCGCTCGGCTGGACCGGCGTGGCGCTCAAAGTCTGCAAAACACAGACCGGCGCCCTGCTGTCGCTGTGCTGGGCCAAAGCACACGGCATGACGCTGATGGTGCAGGATCTGACCAATCCGATGTATGCCATCGTGCCGCATGTGCTGCTCGCGGCGCATGCCGGAACGATTATGGGCGTGGAGTGCAACGCTGCTCAGTTCTATCCGGCGGCCTCTGCCGCGGAGGAAAAAATTCACCCCGGTTTGTACCAGCGGCGGAACGGCGTGGTCGATCTGTCCACTTTGGGTGGGCCCGGATTCGGCTATCGCTTCTGAATGCGGCGCCACCACAGGCGGGATCAGGCGTGGAAGCAGGCGACCTGCCGCTCCGGCAGGTCGGGCAACGGCTTCAATTCCGGACAGTTGCGGCGGCATTCCTCGGTGGCCTGCGGGCAGCGCGGATGGAACGGGCAGCCGGTTGGCGGGGCCAGCGGAGACGGGACGTCGCCTTCCAGAACGATCCGATTGTTCCGGTGGCGCCCCTCCACCGTCGGCACCGCCGAGAGGAGGGCGCGGGTATAGGGGTGTTTCGGATCGGCGCACAAACTTTGCGATTCCCCCGATTCGACGATGTGCCCGAGATACATGACCAGTATCCGGCGGCTGATATGCTCCACCACCGCCAGATCGTGCGCGATGAACAGAAAAGCGGTTCCCGTGTCGCGCTGAATGTCCTGGAGCAGATTGATGATCTGTGCCTGCACACTGACGTCCAGCGCCGATACCGGTTCGTCCGCGACGATCAGTTTCGGTCCCGTGGCCAGTGCCCGGGCAATGCCGATGCGTTGCCGCTGGCCGCCGCTGAACTGATGGGGATAACGCTCCAGCTGGGAGGGATTCAGTCCCACCAGTGCCAGCAGTTCCGCCGCACGACGTCTTCTGCCCGCCGCGTCCAGCGTCGTATGCAGTCGCAGCACTTCATTCAGCGCCGAGAAGATGGTCAGCCGCGGATTGAGCGATCCGTAAGGATCCTGAAAAATCATCTGGAAATCCCGTCGCGCCCGTCGCAGGGCGTTTCCGGAAAGCGTGGACAGATCCACACCGTTCAGCCGGATGGAACCCGCCGTCGGTTCTTCCAGCCGGACAATGGCACGCCCGAGGGTGCTTTTCCCGCAGCCGGATTCTCCGACCAGGCCCAGTGTTTCTCCGGCTTCCAGCTGAAAACTGACTCCGTCCACGGCGCGGACGCTGCGGCGCGGCTGCCAGAAGGGGCCGCGTACCGGATAGTGCACTTTCAGGTTGGAGACTTCCAGCAGCGCCATGGGGTCACCGCGATTCGTTTCCGGCGGATTCATCCCGGTCGAAGTTCAAGGTTTCCTCGACGACGACCAGCGGTCTGTCCTTGACCTGCGTCCAGACCGCGCCGAGGTATTCGCCGATGATGCCGATGAAGATCAGCTGCACCGCGGAGAAGAAAAACAGGCCGATCACCAGCGGCGCGAGACCGAGGGAAAAGGTGTCCCAGTAGAGCAGCTTGTAGGTGAAATATCCCGCCGCCACCAGCAGACTCAGGATGGCCAGCACGAAGCCGCAGAAGACCGCCAGGCGCAGCGGCAGTTTGGTGTGGTTGACGAAGCCGGTCATGGCCATGTCGTACAGGGTGAACCAGTTGTTTTTGGTTTTGCCGTGTTTGCGCACGTCCTGGACAAACGGCAGTTCGATGCGGCGGAATCCGATTTCTCCGATCAGCCCCCGGAAATACGGGTAGGGATCGTGATACAATTTCAAGGCGTCCAGAAATTTGCGCCCGTATAGTCCGAATCCGTAAAAGTTCTGCACCTGCTCCGTTTCGGAAAAGCGGCTCAGCAGCCGGTAATAACAGCGGCGGATGAAGAACATCAGCGGATTTTCCCGGCTGACCGGTTTAACCGCGCACACCACTTCATTTCCGTCTTCCCATGCGGCAATCAGCTCCGGCAGCATTTCCGGCGGATCCTGCAGGTCGGAACACATGGCGATCGCCGCATCGCCTTGCGCCTGCAGCAGTACGTAAAACGGCGAGCGGATATGGCCGAAATTGTTGGCGTTGAAAATGACCTTGAAGGTCGGATCCTCCGCCGCGATGCGTCGGAGGATTTCCCGGCTGCCGTCGGTCGAATGGTTGTCGCCGATGATGATCTCAAAATCATATTGCGGCAACGCGGCGAAAACCGCTTTCAACCGCTGATAAAGTTCCGGCAGGTTTTCGGCTTCGTTGTAACAGTTGGTGACGACGCTGATTTTTTTCTTCATGGCGAAACCGTACTTTCAGGATGCGCGTTGCCGCGCTCCGGCGGCGCGTTGCCGTAAAGCCGCCGGAACGCGGGGACTCTTCAGATCAATCCGGCGGCTTCGGGCAGACCGAAACGGATATTCAGGCACTGCACCGCCTGGCCGGCCGCACCCTTGGTCAGGTTGTCGATGGCCGACGAGAGGATGATCCTGCCGGTATGCGGATCCAGCACGTAGCCGATTTCGCAGCAGTTGGTCATGAATACATACTTGGTATCCGCCAGCCGCCCCTGCGGCAGCACCCGGACAAACTGTTCGTTGCCGTAGGCCGCTTCGTAGGCCGCCGCGATTTTTTCCAGCGTGCATCCGGGCTGCGCGTGCAGCAGGATGGTCGAATGAATGCCGCGGTTCATCGGCACCAGGTGCGGGATGAAGTTGATCGCCATTTCGGGAACTCCGGCGGCGGCGGCCATTTCCTGTTCGATTTCCGGGAGATGGCGGTGCCCGGCGGGGCTGTAGGGCCGCACGCTCTCATTGCATTCCGGGAAGATGTAGGCCAGATCCACCTTGCGTCCCGCTCCGGTTACGCCGGAACAGCTGGAAACCACCACACCTTCAGGGCTGGCCAGTTTCGCCGCCAGCAGCGGCGCGGTCGGCAGAATGGAGCTGGTCGGATAGCACCCGGCGCAGGCCACCAGATCGGCGGTCCGCAGCTGTTCGCGATACCGTTCCGGCAGACCGTACACCGCCTGTTTGAGCAGTTCCGGCGCCGGATGGTCGGCCTTGTAGTATTCCTTGTATTTGGCCGGGCTCTTCAGCCGGAAGTCGGCACTGATGTCGAACACCTTGATGCCCGAACGCAACAGCGGGATCGCGAATTCCGTCGCGGTTCCGTGCGGCAGCGCCAGGATGGCGGCGTCGCATTTCCCGGCGATTTCCGCCGCGTCCGGCTCACAGAAATGAAGATTCAGGCCCGTGTAACGGGGAAAGACCGTGGACACCGGCTGTCCGGCGTTTTTGCGGGAAGTGACCGCGACGATTTCGCAGTCGGGATGTCGCAGCAGAATCCGCAGCAATTCCTCGCCTGCGTATCCCGAGGCACCGAAGACTGCGACTCTCACCTTCTTATTCATGGCAATATCTCCTGAAAGTGTATCTTAGAAATGTTGTTCCACATAATCGACGGCATTGCGGAAGATCCGTACCCCGTCCCCTTCCTCCGGCAACGTTCCGGCGACCTTGTCCGCCGTCCAGCTCGGGGAATTGTAGGGAGAGAGGAACGCTTCCGGGTGCGGCATCAGGCCGAATACCCGTCCGGTGGGGTCGCAGATGCCGGCGATCGCGTTGAGCGAACCGTTCGGATTGTCCGGGAAGGCGGTGGCCGGGCGGCCTTCGGCATCGGCATAGCGGACCGCGACCAGCTGCGCCGCTTCCAGTTGTGCGAGCGTTTCCGGATCCGCCACGAACTTGCCTTCACCGTGCCGCAGCGGCAGCCGGATCAGGTCGATCCCGGCGGTGAAGACACAGGGAGAGGCCGGATTGGCTTTAAGCCGGCACCAGTCGTCCCGGAAGGTGCCGGAATCATTGTGCGCCAGCGCGACATGCTGGGTGAAATAATCGCCGTCGAGCGCCGGAACCATACCGAGCCGGGTCAGCGTCTGAAACCCGTTGCAGATGCCGATCACCAGTTTCCCGTCCGCGACGAACTGCTCCAGCTGTTCCCGCAGCTGGAACTTCACGCGGTTGGCGAAAACCGTGCCGGAGCCCAGATGGTCCCCGAAGGAAAAACCGCCGATGAAGGCCAGAATGTGAAATTCCTTCAACGTCCGCTTCCCGGCGATGAGATCATTGAGGTGCACCTGCTCCGGTGTGGCGCCGACCAGGCGGAAGGCTGTCGCGGTCTCCTTTTCGCAATTCAGGCCGAAGCCGGTGATCACCAGTACTTTTACATTGCTTCTGTTCATTTTCGGTATGGTATTCCTCAGGTATGATAGTCCGCGTTGATTTTCACATAGTCATAGGAGACGTCGCAGGTCCAGACCCAGTATTCTTCTTCGCCGGCATGGAGGTCGATGAGCACGGTGAAGTCACGCTTGCGGATGATGTCCGCGAGTTCTTCTTCCCGGGTGCCCGCGTCGCCGCCCTGTCGCACCACCGGCATGTCGTCGTAAAAGATGTCCGTCCGGTCCGGATCGAACGTCGCACCGGAATATCCCAGCGCCGCCACCACCCGGCCCCAGTTCGGATCGTTGCCGAACCAGGCGGTCTTGCACAGCAGCGAATTGGCCACCGCCTCCGCGCAGAGTTTCGCGTCTTCGCGGGTGGGAGCGTGGACGACCTTCACTTCCACGAATTTCGTGGCGCCTTCGCCGTCGGCCACCATGCGCCGGGCCAGTTCCCGCATGACCGCGTCCAGCGCGGATTTGAACAATTTCGCTTCCGGGGTTCCCTTGCGGATGGTGACGCCGGAACAACCGTTGGCCAGGACGAGCACGGTATCGTTGGTGCTCATGTCGCCGTCGACGGTGATGCGGTTGAAAGAGTCCGCCACGCCGGTTCCCAGCATTTCCGCCAGCAGTTCATTGTCGGCATCGGCGTCGGTGGTAATGAAACAGAGCATCGTGGCGTGGGGCACCTGCAGATGGGGATCGATCATCCCCGCGCCTTTGGTCATGGCTCCGATGAAAACGGTCCGGCCGTCGATCTGAAACTGGACCGCGACGGATTTCGGCACGGTATCGGTGGTCATGATCGCCCGGGCGGCAGCATTGCCGCCCGTGGTGGAAAGTTCCGCCGCCGCCAGCCGGATCCCCCGGGCGATGATGTCCATCGGGAGCTGCACTCCGATTCGTCCGGTGGAGGCGACCGCAATGGTTTCCGGTGCCAGATTCAGCGCTTCGGCGGCCAGACGGCAGGTTTCCTCGGCGTTGGCCAGACCGGCGGCGCCGGTGCAGGCATTGGCATTGCCGCTGTTGATGACGGCGGCGCGGAGGCGGGAAGATTCCAGTACCCGTTTCCGGCAGAGCTGAACCGGCGCCGCGGCAAAAGTGCAGCTGGTGAAGGCCCCCGCGAAATGGGCCGGCGTTTCCGACAGCAGCATGGCGAAGTCCGGTGCGCCGGTGCGTTTGAATCCGGCGATGACCCCGGCGGCGCGGAATCCGGCGGGCGTGGTGACCGAACCGTTTTCCACAAACTGAAAGGGCTGTTCACTCATCGATTTTTCCTCCATAACGGGCGGTGACGTTGATGGCGATCCCGCCGCGCGGACGGAACCGGCCGATGACCTCGGCGCGACGCGGCGCACAGGCCGCGACTACGGCATTGAGGATGGTATTGACCGATTCCTCGTGAAAGGTGTTGCTGTTGCGGAACGAGTACAAATACAATTTGAGCGATTTGCTTTCGATGCAGGACTTGTCCGGCACGTAGCGCACCGTGATGTGGCCGAAATCCGGCTGACCGGTTACCGGACACAGCGAGGTGTATTCCGGGCAGTCGAATTCAATGATGTAATCACGGTCGGCATACAGGTTCTGAAAGGTTTCCAGCCGGGCTTCCTCCGGGCAGGTCGGATAGTTGCGTTCGGACGATTTGAGCAGGGTCAAACCGGCGAAACGTTCTTTGCTTTTGTTCACGATGCTTACTCCAGAAACATGCTGAATCAAAAAAAACGGAAAAATTCCGGGCGGCCCGCATTGGTGCCGTCTTTTCCGATGCAGCTCCCGTGGAAAGACATCTGCATTCCACGCGGATTGCCCCATAAAATAGCACGTTTTTGCCGATATTTCGCCATTAAAGAGAAAAATGCTTGATTTTTTTCTTGATTTTTCGACACAGGAAAACTATATTGCATACGAAACCCGGATTTCCGCCTCAGTGCAGGGAGAAGGACGGGTCAGCAGCGATGTTTTTTTCATGCAACAGGATAGTGAGTCCAGTCTAACAGAAGGGTGCATTCGGATGAAATTCGGAAAGCAGATGGTTTTGGCGGGAGTTCTGATGGTTGCGCTGTTCGGCGCCAATGTCGCAACGGCCGGAAATCCGATCGAAAAACTCGGTCGCGGCGTGGCCAATGTGGCGTTCGGGCCGCTGGAACTGTTGATGAAACCGTATGATGTGGCCAACGAAAAGGGCAATATCGCCGGTCTGACCTACGGCGTGTTCAAAGGCGTGGCCTACACCATCGCCCGTGAAGTCGTCGGTGTGGTGGACATTGTGACGTTCCCGATGCCGTTGCCGGGTTGCACCGATGACCCGATGGATGCCGGTTGGGGTTATGGCCCGATCATGCGTCCGGCGTGGGTGGTGGATGTGGAACACAACGCCTACAACTTCTTCTACAACGATCAGGCCATTATCGACGCCCAGTAAGCGGGGCGGTGGCTGTTTTAGTGCTTGAGCGAGTGCCCGTGCCCGGTATGAATCCGGGGCGCGGGCTTTTTCTTAGTCGGAACGGGAGGATTTTCTCCGGAATGGTGGCAAGATGAGTTTTTCCTGCGGTTTTGTCGGATTGCCGAACGTCGGCAAATCCACCTTATTCAATGCGCTGTGCAAGGGGGGGGCGGAGGCCGCCAATTTCCCTTTCTGTACCATCGAACCGAATACCGGCGTGGTGCCGGTTCCGGACGAACGGCTTCAGGTTTTATCGGATCTGGAACATTCCGGGCGAATCGTTCCGTCCACGCTGAAGTTCATTGATATTGCCGGTCTGGTCAAGGGCGCCAGCCAGGGGCAGGGGCTGGGCAACCAGTTTCTGGGACATATTCGCAACGTGGACGCGGTGGCCCATGTGGTGCGCCTTTTTGAGGATCCTGATGTGGTGCATGTGGATGGCCGGTGCGATCCGGTCAGCGACCTGGAGGTGATTATCACCGAACTGATGCTGGCCGACCTGGAGATGCTGGAAAAACGCCGCGACAAAGCACACAAACTCGCCCGTTCCAACGATGCCGACGCCAAGCTCGAATTTTCCTTGATCAAGGATCTGGCGGCGCAGCTTTCTGAAGGTCGCCTGCCGTCCTATGACCGCGACGATCCCAGAACCGTCGAATTGGTCCGTTCTTTCGGGCTGCTGACGATTCTGCCGGCATTCATCTGCGCCAACACCGACGAGAAAACCTTTCGCGATTTCGGCTCGTCGGACGCCGCCCGGCGACTGGAGGAATATGCCGCCGGACACGGTCTGGAGGTGGTGCCGGTCTGCGCCAAGCTGGAAGAGGAATTCGGCCAGCTGGAGCCGGAGGAGGCGAAGCTGTTCATGGAGGACCTTGGAATTGCCGAACCGGGACTGAATCGGGTGATCCGGACGGGGTATCGTTTGCTGGATTATCTGACGTTTTTCACCGCCGGACCGATGGAAGCCCGGGCCTGGACCGTGACCCGCGGGACACCCGCGCCGCAGGCCGCCGGCAAAATCCATACCGATCTCTGCCGGGGGTTCATCCGCATGGAAACGGTTTCCTATGAAGACATGGTGGCCTGCGGCGGCTGGAACAAGGCGAAAGAAGCCGGAAAGCTGCGTATAGAAGGCAAGGATTACCTGATTCAGGACGGGGACGTGATTCACGTGCGTTTTTCAGTTTGATGAAATCTGTATCGGGAAGGCTGGTGCGAAATGAAAAAATTTCGCTATCAAGACGTGACAGTTGAGTGGGATGAGACGTCTCTGACATTCGGCAACAGCCGGTTTCAGCGAACGATGGTGTTGTCGGACGGATTTCCGCGAACGGTCTCCTTCCGGGACGCGCAGGGACGTGAATTTGCCGATCCCGGAAAGTCCGGTGCGGATTGCCATTTTATCGGTATCAATCGGCCGGGATACCGGGACGCGCAATACGAATGGCGTTCGATTTCCGTCCGGGAGGTGGCGGAGGTTGCATTCGATTCTCCCCACGTGCTGGTGGAGATGGTTTTTGCCGAACCGGTGCAGGGGGCGGTGTTCCGGCGGGAATTTTTCATCTATCCCGAACTGGCTGCCCATGCGGTACGCAATTCCCTGAGCAGTGCGGTGATGCCGAATTGTTACTGGACGTTCCGTTCGGATTTGCGCGGCGAGGGGAACCGTTCCCGTTTTCCGGTGGAACATCTGGAAAGCTGCGTGGACAGTCTGCGCCCGGCTCCCGGTCTGCACCCGGTGGAAAGTGTGGAATTCGCCGGACGCACGGATTATACCGACGACCTGGTGCTGCCGCATCCGCTGTCCGGAGCAGACGGCTGTTGCCGGGGCAATCTCCTGCGGGTGGAGGACGATGCGGGCGCCGGCCTGCTCTGGGTGCAGGAGGCGCCGCCTTCGGCGGAACGGCGCGATCTGGAAGAATATGATTTCCGGTTTGCGGACGGGGAGGTTTTTTCCTGCTGCTGGGGGGTGCCGCCCGGTGAGATCCGGCCGGGAAGGGAATTCCCCGGATACCGGAATGCAGTGCTGCTTTATCATGATGCGCTGGAACGGACTGCCGGTCTGAACGATTATCTGCGGCGGCGTTTTCCGATGCGGGAGGAGGAGCAGACGGTCATGGTCAATCCGTGGGGATGCGGCCGTTTCCCGACACTGACCGGAGAGGCGTTTCTGCTGCGTGAAATCGCCGCTGCCGGCGAGTGTGGAGCGGACCACTACCAGGTGGACGACTCCTGGCAGGAGGGCGGTTCGCTGGGGGAATTGTTGCAGCGGAATCGACACATCGGCCGGGAATTCTGGCATGTATCGCAGGCGCGGCTCGGTGGCTCCTTTGCCCGTTTGACCGCGGCGGCGGAGGCGGCGGGGATCAAGCTGGCCTTGTGGGTGGCGCCGAGCGGCAATCAGGAATACCGGGACTGGCGGGAATTTGCGGATCTGCTGCTGGAATATCACCGTCGAGATGGTTTTTCAATGTTCAAGGTCGACGGAGTGATGGTCCGGACGCTGGCGGCGGAGGAGAATCTGGAATCGCTGCTGCGCACCGTACGACAGGAATCCGGGGGAGCGGTCTATTTCAATCTGGACACGACCAACGGACAGCGTCCGGGGTATTTCCGTTTTCTGGAGTACGGCAATATTTTTCTGGAGAACCGCTATGCCGGGCTGGTTCCGCTGATCGGCTATCACCCGGAGAAAACACTGCGCAGTTTCTGGCAGTTGTCCCGCTATCTGCGGGCCCAGTCGCTGCAGATTGAAATTCCGGCGCCGGAGGACGTCAATCCCGAGCTTTATTTGCGGATCGGTTATGACCGCGCTGACGTTTATCCTTTTGAATATTGGGTGGCGATTGCGTTGTTCGGCTGTCCACTGGTCTGGCTGGCGCCCTCCGAGGTGCGCCCGGAAACCCGGGCGGTTCTGCGGCGGATGTTCCAGCTGCGGCGCCAGCATCGGGCGGGGCTGTTTCATTGCCGGATCTTTCCGGTGGGAGCACCGCCGGACGGCAGCGCGATTACCGGATTTTATGCGGATTCCGGCTATCTTATCGTGTTTCGGGAAGCGGGATGCGCGACGGCCACGGCGGAACTTGCCGGTGATTTCGCCGCTCCGGTGTGGAAACAGGCGAAACTGCTGGCTGGAAACGGATCGGTGTCCACCGGCGCGACCGGATTCCGGGTGGAGCTGCCGCAGGCCGCCTCCTATGCGTTTTTCCAGCTGCTGTCCTGATTCAAACAGCGGCATCCGCCGCGGAACGGCAGTGGGATGCCGCGGATTCGACAGCCGGGTGAAATGGCCGACTCAATGAACGGCGGCACGCTGGCGGATCATTTCCGTGACCCGTACGACTTCCAGCGCCTCTTCCATTTTGATCGGGAATGGAACGCCGTTGCGGATGGCGGCGTAAAGATAACGGTAAATATCCTGCTGCGTGCAGTTTTCCCTGGGTTCAACCATGATCGTTTCCCGCCGCCAGCGCAGCCGGGAGGCCTGACCGAAGTCCCAGCCGAATCCGGGATTGCCGGGATGGGCTTCCGCCTCCGGAAATTCCTGTCCGGGGGTGAGGTATTTCAATTTGATGTCCTGTTCGTCGGGGCAGACCAGTGCGCCGCGGGTGCCGTATACTTCATAACAATTGCCGGGCATGACCGCGCCGCCGGAAACTTCCAAATCGACCAGGCGACCGTTTTCACCCCGGAAGAGAACTTTGAACGTGTCTTCCGCATCGCCTACGGCGGCCACCCGGCGCAGATCGCACCACAGATCGCGCAACGGCGCCCCCAGCAGTTGCAGCGCGTGGTCGATAAGATGCGGCCCCCAGTTGTTCAACATGCCGCCGCCGCAGCTGGTCAGCGCCTGCCAGTCGTCCCGCCGCTGGTAGAACTGACGGTTCAGTTTGATCTCATAGATTTCTCCAAGCAGGCCGGAATCGATGATCTCCCGGACGTGCTGGAATGCCGCTTCAAAACGGCGATTGTGCCGGAAATAGAGTTTGCCGGGATGTTCCGCCTCCAGTTCCTTGAGTCGGAGGGCGTCGGCGTAGGTGAGGGCAATGGGTTTTTCGAGAAAAACTGTTTTCCCGGCCCGCAGCGCCAGCTCCGCATGAGCGACGTGATCGCCGCTGCGGGTGGCGACGGAGACCAGTTCCACTGCTTCATCCTGCAGAAATTCCTCCGGCTCCGTGTAAACCCGGGCCCCGTATTTGTCGGCAAGCGCGCGGGTCCGCTCGGCCTCCAGATCACAGCCAGCCATGATTTCGAACAGCTTCGGGAAGCGGTCCAGCTCCGGACAATGCATGCCCCAGCCAGCCCGTCCCAGTCCCCAGATGCCAACTTTGATGCGTTCGTCTTGCGGGTTCATTCTCGGCTCCTTGTGTTCAAGGTGAAACAATTCCAAAGACCTGGTTCAGATCAAATTCCCGGCGTAAGGCCGTCATGACCTCCCGTTCCCGGCGCCGCATTTTCCGTCGTGCCTCCGGCGTCAGGTCGTCCTCCCCCGCCGCGTGCAGAAAACCGTGCGCGATGTAAAGAGTCAATTCGCCGGCAAAATCAGAGTCTTTCCGCCGCCGCCCTTCCCGGAACGCCACATCCGCGCAAACCAGCAGTTCCACCGCCACGTCTCCCGGGAAAAGCGACTCCGGATCGTCGAAATAACTGAAGGTAATCACGTCCGTCGTGCCTTCATGCCCCACATATTCCGCATTGGCCCGGGCCATGGCGCGATCTCCGACAAACCGGACCGTGGCACACCAGTCCGCGGCCACCGGCAAACCGGCGAGTTCCGCGGTCCGGCGCAGCAGCCGATTCATTGCTTTGCGGTCAATGTTTGCCGCTGCTGCCGTCGGCGTGCCCGGCCGCCATGAATAGGTCGTCTTCATCCTGATCCTTTTCCTTCTGATAGGCGACTCTGCCGTGTTTCATGCTGAGCAGGGTGTTGATGAAACTCTCCCGCACTTTTTCCAGTTCTTCCAGCGTCATGTCGGCATGAACCAGCTGCCCGTCGCGGAAACGCTTCTGAAAGATTTCATCCACCAGCGCTTCAATCCGGGAAGCGGACGGTTTGTCCAGGGAACGGCTGGCCGCTTCGCAGGCGTCGGCCAGACTGATGATGGCGGCCTCCTTGCTGTGCGGCGGCCGCCCCTGATAGCGGAACTGGGATTCGGAGACCGCGTCGCCGGTCCGACGGCTGTTGTCCATGGCGCGTCGGTAGAAATAGTGGACCAGGTCATTGCCGTGATGCTGTTCGATCGCTTCCCGGACGAGCCGACCGAGCTTATACTGCCGGGCCAGCTCCAGTCCCTCCTTGACGTGGTCCCGGATGATCATGCTGCTCATCTGCGGGGTGAGTTCCGTATGCTGGTTGTTCATATCCTGATTGTTTTCGGTGAAATACTGCGGCTTGGAAAGTTTTCCGATATCGTGGAAGAGCGCACCGGCCTTGGCCCGCAGATAGTTCGCGCCGATTTCACGCGCCGCGTCTTCCGCCAGCGTCGCCACCATGAGGCTGTGGAAAAACGTTCCGGGGGCTTCCCGCTTCATCCGTTCCAGCAGCGGATGATTGTAGTCGCAGAGGACCATCAGCGACATGTTGGTCGCCACATTGAACAGCAGTTCGTAGGCAAAAATCAGCAGCAGCCCCAGAATGGCGGTGATCAGGGCATTGCCCAGCGCCAGTGATCCGGATTGCAACGCCAGACGACTGACCTCCTGCCAGCTGCGGGCGGCGCCGAAGATGTTGGCATTCAACAGCCAGACCAGCGGAAAAATCGAAAAAATCGTACGCAGGAAAAACGATCGGTAATTGGTCGCCGAGCGAACCGCCAGCGCTGTCAGCGAGCAGATGACGATTCCCTTGAGCGCGAACTCGAACGACAAATCCAGCATCAGCGCCGTGATGGACGCCACAAAAAATCCGGTGCACATGGCCACCCGGAACCCCAGAAACGCCGCCATCAGTACGGCCACCAGCGCCAGCGGCACCGCATCGATGACCAGCGACGGCGGCAGCGTGCGGCTTTCGCTGGAGAGCATCTTGAACAATTCAATGCCGGCGTAATTGCAAATCAGAGCAATAATCACTACCGAACCGACAATGCTGATGTTCCGATTACTTCCGACAACTTCCGGATGGATGTGGTACAAATAAAACCCCGCTAGCACCACCAGGGTCAGACTCCAGAACATGTTGCGCATTGGCCGGTGCCAGTCGCCGCGCTCGTCCGCGCGTTCGGCACAGCTGCGTTCATACAGGGTCAGCCGTTCCAGGGCCGCGTCGTCAACCAGTTCGCCTTTGCGGATGATCGGGTGGTGTTTCTGGATTTCCGCGGTAACCGCTTCCACTTTGGCGGCGGCTGCCAGGCGACCGCTTTCCGTGCGGCGGGGGTCAAACGTCAGGTTACCGGAGACTCCGAGCAGCACCCGGAATACGGAACTGAAACTCTCCTGCAGACGCTTGCGCTCCTGGTCCGGGGGGAAAAACTTCAGCACAGCATCCGCCAACCGGGTGGCTCCGTCCCATTCACTGGGCAGTTCACCGACGGTGCGCGCGAGTCGTTCACGATGCTGCGGATCGATGACGCGGATTTTCTGGCCCACCTGCAGGGCCGCTTTGTCGGTGGCGCCGAGAAAGCCGCCGACCAACAGGGCGTTCAGCTCGTTTTCAAAATATCGATAAGCTGCCGGATTATGAATGCATTGGTACAGTACTTTCAAAGATGCCGGGTCCAGCCCGGCGGCAAGGTTGGCTGCCGGCTGTCCGTCCTCCGGTGTCCGGATGTCCGGCGCGTCGGGGTTCATACGGAACGTGACCGCTTCGAAGAACTCTTTGAATATCCGCTGTATCCGGGCATTTTCACCTTCTGAAATGTGATAAAACCGCGGTTCATTCCGGGCGGTCTCCTGCCGGGCTTGCTCCGTGGCGTTCCGGTCTTCATAAGTGAAGTCGAATTCCGCATTGATGGTCTGCGGTGCCCGCTGGCCCAGGACCAGTTTTTCCATCGTCTGCCGGTTGGAGCTGGACAAGGTCAGCAGCAGCGAGCAGACCCCCCAGATCAGAATCAGCATGAACGTACCGAGCACTACCGAACGATCGGCGGAATGGGTCGGATCCGATTCCTCGTGGTGCCGCCGTCTTCCGCCGATCAGGCCGCGACGCTCCATCATTCGCCGAGCTTTGCGGTGTTTCAGAAAACGAATGATTCCGTCAAACATGATCTTCCCGTGAATACGCGTTGATGATTTTTTCCAGCAGCGCATGTCGCACCACATCGCCGGTATCGAATCGGCAGAAAGCGATTTCTTCAATGTCTTTCAGGGTGCGTTCCGCCTGCAGCAGACCGGATTTTTCATTCCGCCCCAGGTCCGTCTGGGTCGGGTCGCCCGTTACGACGCATTTGGAGTGAAAACCCATTCGCGTCAGGAACATCAGCATCTGTTCCGGCGTGGTGTTTTGGGCTTCATCCAGAATGATAAAGGCCCCGCTGAGTGTCCGGCCGCGCATGAATGCCAGCGGCGCGACCTCGATCGCTCCCCTTTCGATCAACGCGGAGGCCTCTTCCAGAGAAAGCATGTCATACAGCGCGTCATAAAGCGGACGCAGGTAGGGCATGATTTTTTCTTCCAGATTGCCCGGCAGAAAACCGAGATTTTCGCCCGATTCCCGTGCCGGACGGGTAAGTATGATCCGGCTGCATTCGCCTTTCAGAAAGGAGGAGACCGCCAGAGCCATGGCCAGGTAGGTTTTTCCGGTTCCGGCCGGACCGATGCCGAAGACGAGGTCCCGTTCCCGGATGGCCCGGACGTATTCCAGCTGGCGGCGCGAACGCGGCAACACTTCTCGTTTCTTCGGACTGACCGAGATTCGTTCGTTCCACAGTTCCCGGAGATCATGGATCCGTTCCTCGCAGCAGGATCGTACCAGTAGTTCGAAATCGCGCTGGTCCAGCTGCCGCCCACGTATTTCATAGAAGTGGGTCAACTCCTCGAAAAATCGAACAGCGCGTGCCACATCTCCGGTTTCCCCGGAAATCTGAATGGAGCCGTCCCGGGCGGTGATGACTACGTGGAACGTGGATTGGACCAGCCGGAGGTTGCGAATTTCATTGCCGGCGCATGCCGCATGAAGATTCATTCCGTTGTCAAAATAAAACCGGTCTTCCATAACTTTCCACCCAATTATGCCGCCTCCGGGTCGACAGAAAAAAACCGGGAGAAGCGACTGGCTTTCCCCGGATTTTTTTCGAATTCTTCGACGCTCAGAGCGCGGGAATGCGCAGTTTCATTCCGGGACGCAGCCGATTCGGATTGCCTTTCAGCACGTCATTGTTGGCTTTCAGAATCCGGTGGTATTTACGGCCGTCCTTGTAGAACTTTTTGGCGATCAGGGACAGGCTGTCTCCTTTCTGCACCGTGTAGATTTCTTCCGTTGCCGGAGCCGCGCCCGTATCCGCCGCCACCGCTTCAGTGGTATCTCCCGTCGCTTCCGGAGTTTCAGTGACAGCGACCGTTTCCGTTTCGCTGACCACGGTCAGATCATCCGCGGCAGGAACCGGCACATCCGTCGCTTCACTGGCGGATACCGGTTCATCCACATCCGGTTCGCTTGCCATCGGGGTATCCTCCGGCGTATCCACAAAGTCCTTGGACATGTTGTTACGGATGGCCGGCGGCGCCACCGGCGGCGGGTTCCAGGACGGATAACTGTTTTTGATGGCGGACTGCCAGGCCTGTTCCTTGGCGCCGAGCGGGGTCTGCGCCAGTTCAGGGCTGCAACCGACCAGAGCGACGGTCAAGAGAGAACATCCGAACATGCCCAGAATTGCTTTCATCTGCCATTCTCCTTCAAAAAATAAAAATTCACGCGCGTTTTCATTGTCTTGCGTCCGACTGCCATTCCGGCGATAAGGAACGGATCCGGATACACTACTAAATATAATGGCCGTCCGACGCCATGTCAACCCCGCAGCGGAAATAATTCCCGTCCGGAATCCTGCCGCCCGGACCGCTGCGGCGCAGAAGCAGCGGCATTTCCGCTCCCTCGACGTTTCTGACGCGGCAGCTTCTTCGCCCGGGGCATGCGGCCCCGGGCGCGAAGCGGCTTTTCAGTCCTTGAAACGCCGGAAAATCGTGACCGCGTTGTGACCGCCGAAGCCGAGGTTGATGTTGAGTGCAACGTCGATCTTCTTTTCCCGTGCGGTATTCGGTGTGATGTCGAGATCGCAGACCGGATCCGGCGTCACATAATTGATCGTCGGCGGCACGATATTGTCCCGGATGGCGAACATGCAGGCCGTCGATTCCAGGGCACCGGCCGCTCCCAGGCTGTGACCGGTCGTACCTTTGGTACTGCTGACGGAGACCTTCTCCGCATGGGGGCCGAGGGCGGCCTTGATCGCCATGGTTTCGCATTTGTCGTTCAACTGCGTGGCGGTACCATGGGCGTTGATGTAGTCCACCTCATCGGGGTTGATTCCGGCATGGCGGAGCGCCATGGCCATGGCTCTGGCGGCCCCGTCGCCGTCCAGCGGAGGCGAGGTAATGTGGAACGCATCGCCGGTGGCACCGTAACCGATCAGTTCGGCAATGATGTTGGCCCCGCGGCGTTTGGCATGTTCCAGTTCCTCCAGCACCAGCACCCCCGCGCCTTCGCTCATGACGAAGCCATCGCGGTCCAGATCGAATGGACGACTGGCATGCAACGGATCGTCATTGCGCTGACTCATCGCCTTCATGGAGCAGAATCCGGCGAATCCGAGCGGAATAATGGTGGATTCCGCACCGCCGGCCAACATGATGTCAGCATCATCGCGCATGATCATCCAGTAGGCTTCTCCGATGGAGTGACAGCTGGTGGCGCAGGCGGTGACGATCCCGAGGTTAGGGCCTTTGGCACCGGTACGTATGGAAATGTTTCCCGAGGCGAGATCGCCGATCATCATCGGAATCAGCAGGGGAGAAACCTTGGAGGGGCCGCGTTCGTTCAGAATCCGGTCCTGTTCGCTCATGGTCTGCAGTCCACCGATGCCGCTGGACACCAGCACGCCGACCCGGGTCGGATCAATCGGGCCGTCATTGAAATTGGCAGGCAGCCCGGCGTTCTGAAGGGCCTCTTCAGTGGCGGCAATGGCAAACTGGCAGAAGGGATCCAGCCGTTTGGCTTCTTTGGGATTCATATACCGGGTGACGTCGAAATCTTTGACTTCACCGGCGATCTGAGTTCGAAACTCCCCTGCGTCGAAGTGGGTCACCTTGCCGATCCCGCAACGACCGTTGACCAATGCGCTCCAGAAATCGACGGAATTATTGCCGACGCAGGAGATGATGCCGGTGCCGGTTACGACCACTCGTCTGGATTTCATGCAATATTCTCCTTCTTGTCTCCCGCTTTAAAAAAAATGGGCCACACCGTATACGAAGTGACCCATCAGGAGTGTCTCTCTATGAAACGTGACACCAGAGCAAGGCGTTTTTATTCCTGGCTCTTGCTTTCGATGTATTTGACGGCTTCGCCGACGGTGGTCAGCTTTTCAGCGTCTTCATCGGGAATGTCGGAGCCGAATTCTTCTTCGAGCGCCATGACGAGCTCGACCTGGTCGAGGGAGTCGGCACCGAGGTCTTCGATGAACTTGGCATCATCGGTAACCTGATCTTCCTGGACTCCGAGCTGTTCGACGACGATCTTTCTGACTTTTTCAGCAACAGCAGACATGTTTGTTCCCCTTTTTATTGTCTTTTGAGTAGAATCATTGCCCTGTTCAAATCATTTCCGCGGCACCAGAAACCATCGCCGCATATATGTTAAATTGCCACCGGAAAACAAAAATGTCAAATCATTTTCTGAAATATTCGTTCTTTTTTCCGGAAAAAGGAAGAAAAAATGCGTTTTTTCAGGATTTAATGCTTGCTTTTCTCCGAAAGTGGTATCTATTATGTTTCCGTTGCCTGTCTGAGTGAGGGGTGACGGTGTGGTGGGATAGCTCAGTCGGTAGAGCAAAGGACTGAAAATCCTTGTGTCCCCGGTTCGATTCCGGGTCCCGCCACCATTTTTTTTGTGTATTTGCCGGACGGACAACACGTTCGGCTTTTTTTATGGCCGTTTTCGTCCTCTACGACCACCTCCCGGTAGACTCCCTTGAATGGGAAGGGGGCAAAGAAGAATTCATTCAATTCAAAAGAGCCGGGAAAAGGACCGGAAGTCCTCCCGGGAGGCGTGGTCTGTTGGCAAAGGCCGAGGCGGCGCTTCGCGGTCATGGCCGACCGACCGATGGGAATGATTTTCAGATTTCTTTGCATCGCCGGGCTTTTTGCGCGGCAGTCCCAAGAGAGGTGGAATCTTCCGAACGCAATTTTTCTCATTCAACGGGGGAACTTGGCAATGCCCCTCTTGAAAAAATAAAAAAGAAACTATATAGTAAAGTTATTTTAATATAAAACAAGATGATTGTTCGCCGGAGGTTTGGGTGAAACGGGAGCAGAAGCTGTTTTTCCGATATATCGGGCCTTCCATGGTGGGGATGTTGATTGCCGGGTCATTCAGCATTGTCGATACCATCTTCATCGGACAGGGGACCGGTAAAACCGGCCTGGCGGCGGTGGCTCTGACCTGGCCGCTGGTAATGATTTTCGGTGCACTGGGCGAGCTGGTCGGTTCCGGGGCGGCCGTACTCGTGGCACAGTGCCGCGGGTGCGGCGACAGTTCCGGCGCCCAGCGGATTTTCGGGACCATGATTGCTTTGAATATTCTGGTGTCCTGCATCCTTTGTCCGCTGGTGTTTTTCCTGCTGGAGCCCATTTTGCTGTTGCTGGGGGCCACGGAGGAACTGCTGCCCATTTCTCTGACATACGCCCGGATCATGGTCGGCGGTGCTTTCTTTACGATATTCATGGGATCCTTCATTGCCGTCATCAGAAACGACGGGAGTCCGGTCTTCGCCATGATTCTCATGATCGTGGGACTGGTCGGGAATATTATTCTGGACTGGCTGTTCATCATCGTCTTTCACTGGGGGGCGGGCGGAGCCGCCTATGCGACCATCGTCAGTCAGGGGATTGCGGTTGTGATTGGAATTTATTATTTCATGTCGGATCGGACAGAGCTGCGTTTTCTGTGGCGCGGCATGACACTGAATGGGGCCCCGGTCCGGAACATTCTGTTGACGGGCATTCCCATCTTCGGCAACATGCTGTCCATCATCGCCATGCTTTACATGCACAATGCGCAGTCCCTGAAATACGGCGCGGTGGACGGACTTGCCGCCTACACGCTGGTCGCCGGACTGGAATCGCTCGGATCGATTCTGATGACCGGCCTGGCAACCGGAATTCAGCCGCTGACCGCCTATATGTTTGGCGCGAAACAATATAAGCGGCAGAACCGTATCGGGAACATGGGGTACCGGTATGCGTTTTTTCTCGGGATTGCCCTGATGTTGTTCTCTTTTGCCTTTCGCGGACCGATGACCGCGTGGGTGGGGTTGACCGGCAATGCGGCAGCGCTGGCCATGCATGGGGTTTTGCTGAGCTCCACCGCGTTCATTCTGCTGGGCGTGATTCGCGTTGCCGGATTCTACTATCAGTCCACCGGCAAAATTACGGACGCTTCGCTGCTGATTTACGGCGACACCTTCTTCGCTCTGCCGCTGTGTCTTTATACGCTGCCGCTCTGGTGGGGGATGGACGGAGTCTGGCTGGCGATGCCGGTGTCCCGCGTTATTTTGTTTGCATTCGTTCTTTATCTCTGGTTTGGAAAATGTTCGCGCAGGGAGGTGTGTCATGTCTGAAAGAAGTACAAAGGAATTGCTCCGCCGCTGGATCGGCTATATGACGGAGACCACCAGGCAGTACAGTGCGTTTCTGAAACATTGGGGTTTGTCGATGAACGCCTATTTCGCACTGGAATATCTCCACGAACATCCGGAAGGGGCGAAGCCGGGGGAACTGGCCGCGAACGGCGATGTCATGCCGCAGCTGATCACCTTGATTCTGAAGGATTTTGAAAAACGCGGGCTGATTGTTCGAAGAGAAGATGAGAACGATCACCGGCAGCGCAAGATCCAGCTGTCCTCAGCCGGTACCGCATTTGCCGGCGAAGTGTGCCGGGCCATGGAACAGATCGACTTGCGCTCTCTTGCCGATTTTTCTCCGGACGAGCAGACGGCCATGGTGGAGTATGCCGGGCGGTTCATGAACAGCGTCAAAAGAGTATACGCGGAATTCGCCGAAACGCAGGTTGAGAAATGAGTGGAGGAAAAGAGAAGAATATGCCGGATGTTCAACTGATCGCGGCAACCCCGGAGGAGCTTTCGGGATTCTGCGAACGGATGCGGGCTGCGTTCGCTGTGGCGGTGGTGGAAACCTCCGGTTTTCTGGACGAGGAGAAGATTCCGCCAGCGGCGGATGTGCGACAGGCATTCGATGATCCCGCGTGTGTGGTTTATCAGGTTGTCCACGAGGGGCGGCAGGTGGGCGGCGCGATTCTGAGAATCAATGCCGAAACCCGGCGCAACAGTCTGGATCTTTTCTTTATTTCTCCCGAGCGGCACGGCGGCGGATTGGGGTTTGCCGCATGGCGGGCCATCGAGCGGATGTATCCGGAGACGCTGGTCTGGGAGACATGCACTCCCTGGTTTGAAAAGCGCAACATCCATTTTTACGTGAACAAGTGCGGGTTCAAAATCGTCGAATTTCAAAATGAGCATCATCACGCTTCCCATGAAAAAGAAGGGATGGATGAACCTCCGCCGGACTTCGATTTTTTCACCTTCGAAAAAGACATGCGGAAGAATCAACCATTGAAAAAAACGGCAGCCCCACTCACCTCCCTGCCGGAAGTGGCACTCATACCGGTCACGCCGGAAGCGCTGCCGGCGTTCAATGCCCGCATGAAGAAGACCTTCCGTCAAACTGTCCTGGAGCATTTCGGAGAAACATACGGCGACGACCTGTCCGAAGATGATCTCCGAAAATCTCTTGAAGAGCCGGATACCGAGGTGTATCAGATCGTTCATGACGGGCAACCGGCTGGCGGCGTCATGCTGAAAATCCATGCAGGAACCCGATGCAACAGTCTCGAGCTGCTGTTCATTGCTCCGGAGCAGCATAGCCGGGGACTCGGCCAGGCGGCCTGGCGGGAGATTGAACGGAGACATCCGGAAACACTGGTCTGGCAGACGTGCACTCCTTATTTTGCGAAACGGAATATTCATTTCTACGTCAATAAATGCGGTTTCCAAATAACCCGTTTTTTCCATAAGCAGCATCCCGATCCCGATGGCCATGTGCCACAGAAAGATCTGCCGCCGGACTTAAGCGACACTTTCATTTTCGAAAAAAAGTTGAGCGATTGAAAGAATCCACGGTGTTCCCCCCGTGAAACGCTGCCGTATGGCTGCGATCACACCGGATCCGCGCCGCAGGCCGTGCGACGCGGGACATCTCCGGCCGGAGTCCGTTTCCCAGGCGCGTTTCGGCGCCGCCGCCCCGTCCGCCGTCGCAGGGCGGTGGAACCGTGTGGGCAAAAAACGTTTTCCCGGTTGCTTTTCCGGCAAATGCTTCTATTGTACTTCCGGGGCCGGGTACGAACGGACGAAAAACGCCGCCGCCCTGAAAATCCGTAGATCCCCGTCCATACGCATGACAGGAGAATGACCATGAAATCACCGTATCTTTATTGTCGGGAATATGACATGCTGGACTTTGCGGCGGGACGGCCCGTGCCGGATCCGTCCATGCCTCCCCGTTCACTCCGGCTGCTGGAACAGGTGGGATATGCGATTCCGTTCTGCTGGACGCAGGTTTCCGTGTCGGAACTGAACCGGCTGGCCGGAGAAATTTTTCAGACGCGGGTGCAAACCCGGGAAGAGGCGTTTCTGATCCGGTTTGACGGGGATGGCGTTCACATCTGGTCGGTCGGAGAAGCCGGGCACTTTTACGGGATGCAGACTTTTCTGCTGAAGACGGCTGAGACGGGGCTGCGTTCCTTCACGCTGTATGAATCTCCGCGCGGCGACCGGGGGCTGAAACTGTATCTGCCGGAGCCGACGGAAGAGGGGATGGCCCACTTCCGGCGGATCATCGATCTGGCGGCGCAGTGCAAATACAATTTCATCGTGCTGGAGCTGGGCGGCGCTCTGGAATATAAACGCCATCCGGAAATCAACGAAGGCTGGATCGAATACGCCGAGTTCATGAATGAATATCCGGCCAAAACACTCAAGGTGCAGAATCAGTTCCCGTGGCGGAAAAATTCCATTCACACGGAAAACGGCGGGGGAAAGGTGCTGTCGCAGGCGCAGTTCCTGGAGTTGACGGAGTATTGCCGGGAGCGTTTCATGGAGGTCGTTCCGGAGATGCCGTCGTTGTCGCATTGCGATTATCTGCTGACCCGCCACCGGGAACTGGCCGAACGGCCGGAGGATCCGTTCCCGGATACCTGCTGCCCGCTCAATCCCGACTATTACAAGCTTTTTTTCGAACTGCTGGACGAAGTGATCGACCTGGTTCATCCCCGCAAAATTCATATCGGTCACGATGAATATTACTCCATAGGGCTCTGCCCGAGATGCAAAGGCCGGGATGCGGCGGAACTCTACGCGCAGGAGCTCAACCGGATGGTCGCTTATCTGCGGGAACGACAGGTCGAACCCATTATCTGGGGTGAAAAACTGCTGGATTCCCATTGGCGCAACGGCGAACCGATCGGCGGCGCCGCCTGTCCGGCTACGGACACCCTGGATGCGCTGCCCGCGACCTTCCGGGCGATGGAAAAGATCGAGCCGCTTTCCATTTTTCACTGGTACTGGAGCATCGACCGGGCCTACGATCAGGCTTATGCGTCCCGGGGGCTGCGGTACTGGTTCGCCAATTTCGAACCCGCGCTTTTCAAGGACTGGGAAAAACGCATCAGCGCTCCCGGCGTTGCCGGGATCTGCGTCTCCAACTGGGGGCGGTCCGATATGCGCACTTTGCAGCGCAACGGGATTCTCTACCATCTGGTCTACGCGTCCTGGCTGATGTGGGAGCCGCAGTTTGGTTCGGAGGATTATCCGGATCTCGACCGACTGGTTTTCGAACGGCTGTACCGGATGCATCCGCAGCAGGCGCCTGGAGAAGGCGCCGCGGAACTCACGGTCTGCCACACGGTCCAGACGGATATTGCGTTCCGATACTTTTTCGACGGGGTGCTGCTGGACGAGGCGTTTTATTTGTTGGGCCACCATATTTTCCGGTGCGAAAGCTCCGGCGCGGAGCTGCGTTTTCCCGTGATCTTCGGGTCGAACATTTCCAATACCGACCTGAAGCCGGCCCGTTACGATTCTCCCGAATCGCTGGCGGACGCCTACGAGATCGACCGGCGCTATCTGGAAGTCGTCGGGGAATGCTATCCGCGGCGGGACGCCTCCGGCGACATGTGGTATTACTGCCGCTATCCGCTGCCGGAAGGGGTGATGGCGGTGGAATATCTGCGGTTTGAACCGGCCGGGGCCTGCTGTCATCCGGTCCGGTTGAAAGAATTTTACTGTTCTTTGCGGCAGGACCGCCGTTATCCGTTTGCCGGTGCGAAATAAGTGTGACAGAACTTCCATGAGAGAAAGGAAATAAGCGTGAAAATCCATTTGCTGCCGCTGCTGTCGCCGCTGTTGATCGGAAGTCTTTCGCTGGGAGGCGCCGACTCGTCCTCATGGCCTCCCAAGGTATCTGCTCCGGAGGTGCTGCGGCAGCTGCAGCAAAATTCCCGGTTGCAGAGCCGGCCGCGGCTGCTGATTGCAGGTTTCGACGAACTCCGGCGCGGAGCGGAAACTCCGGAAGGGCGGCTGCTGGCCGAACGGATCGAATATGACGCCGAACGGCTGCTGACAGAGAAGCCGTCCAAATATCAGAAAACCGGAATCCGGCTGTTGGATGTCAGCCGTACCGTTCTGTATCGGGTCAACACCCTGGCGGTCGCATATCACCTGACCGGCCGGAAGGCATACGCTGAGCGGGCGGTGTCGGAAATGCTGGCCGCGGCGGCGTTTCCGGACTGGAACCCTTCCCATTTTCTGGATGTCGGCGAGATGACGCTGGCGCTGGCCGTCGGTTACGACTGGCTGTACGAGACGATGTCCCCCGAGGCGCGCGAAACCATCCGTGAGGCGATTTTGAAACACGGTCTGCGTACCTCCGTTGCCGATCCCCGGGCCTGGTGGATCCGGAGTACCAACAACTGGTACGCGGTCTGTCACGGCGGCCTGACCGCGGGGGCGGTGGCGGTCTGGGAGGCGGAGCCGGAACTGGCGGCGCAGGTGATCGCCCGCGGCATCAACGGCGTCGCGCCCTACATGAAAAATTCCTATGCCCCGCATGGTACTTATCCGGAAGGTCCCGGATACTGGGATTACGGGACGGATTTTACTTCGATCTGGCTGGGGGTGCTGACGCGGGCGTTCGGACAGGATTTCGGGATTTCGCAGGCGCCGGGTTTTGCGGAAACCGGTTTTTTCCTCAAAGCCGTCACCGGCCCCTCCGGCAGGACCTTCAACTATTCAGATGGCGGATCCGGATTTCCGCTTGGATTCTCCTCGTTTTATCTGGCGTATCGGTACCGGCGTCCGGACTGGCGGCAGCCGCAGGCCGACAAGAGCCTGACGGAATATGCCCGCAGACGTCCGAAGAACAATCGTGGTCAGCAGCGGCTGCTGCCGTTGGTGTTGCCGTTCCTGGATTGTCCGCGGGACCGGGAGGCGGAGCCGCAACTGGATTACTTCAGCGGCAAAGACGCGCTGGTGCCCATTGCCGTGCTCCGCAGCGGGTTTGACCGGAACGCGGTGTTTCTGGGGTTGAAAGGCGGTGCGCCGAATGCTCCCCACGGGCATATGGACGGCGGTTCGTTCGTATTGGAGGCGGACGGGGTGCGCTGGGCGCAGGATTTGGGCATGGAAAATTATCACAAGATCGAATCCCGCGGCATGAAGCTTTGGAGTACCGCCCAGAATTCCGACCGCTGGCGCATTTTCCGGCTCGGCCATCAAAGCCACAACATTCCGTTGATTGACGGCCGGCCGCCGCGGGTGGACGGCCGGGTGGAGTTCGTCGAGGTGACCGGCGGAGACGACGGGGGGGCCGCCGCCACGCTGGATTTGAGCAAAGCCTACGCCGGACAGGCCGCCACGGCGGTACGCGAGGCACAGCTGGGACCGGACCGCGGGGTGGTGATCCGGGACCGTTTTACCGGTCTGAAGCCCGGCGCGGTGGTACGCTGGCAGATGCTGACCGGCGCCGCCGCGGAGCCGGACGAAACGGGATTCCGGCTTGCCTCCGGCGGCAAAACATGCCGGCTGGAGGTTCGGTCCGGGACGCCGATCCGTACCCGGACCGTGGAAACCAGCGCGCTGGAGCAGGAGTACGACACCCCCAACCGCAATTGCCGGATGCTGATCGCGGAGACCGTCGCACCGGCGGACGGCAAGGTGGACTGGCAATTTGTCTTCACTTTCGGCGACTGAGTCCGATACGGGCGGCGACGGACGAAAAACCCGAATCCGGGTGATTCCGGATTCGGGCCGGGGAACGGAGAAACTTATTCCGCATCGAAGAATTTGCGGTACAGCAGTCCCGCCGGGATCGCGCCGACGATCGGCGTCAGCAGGAAAAGCCAGACCTGCGTTATGGCGTCGCTGTTCACCGCGCACCACTGTACCAGCGCCGGGCCGAAACTGCGCGCCGGATTGACCGAGAGGTTGGTCACCGGAATCCCGATCAGATGGATCAGGGTCAGGCAGAGACCGATGGCCATCGGCGCGAGTCCCTGCGGCGCCCGTTTGTCGGTGGCGCCGCAGATGACGACCAGAAATATGAACGTGAGCAGGATTTCCACCAGGGCGCAGGCTCCCATGCCGTAATTGGAAGGCGACAGACTGCCGTACCCGTTGGCGGCGAATCCGAGGTTCTGGGGCAGCATGTTTCCCTGCCCTTCCTGAATCAGCCACAGGACGAATGCCGCCACCACCGCGCCGATCATCTGGGCCGCGATGTAGGGCAGGAGGTTCCTGCGTTCAAACCGTCCGGCCGCCCAGAGGCCGATGCTGACCGCCGGATTGAAGTGCCCGCCGGAGACGT